>NZ_SMKF01000057.1 GCF_004348325.1 Micromonospora sp. KC213
GCCCGGCTCGATGCCGCTGGTTCGGGACGTACCGGCGGCCGGACCACCGACGACACCCGGTCCGGCGTCGGCTCCGGGCCGGATGCCATCGGGTGGGACATGGGCCGGGACGTCGTGGTGACCGTTGTCGGAGGCAACCGGGTCGTCCGCGATGCCGAGGCGCTCGCCGTCGGGCGGGTCCTCGACGACGGTGATCTCGGGCGCCGGGACCGGTTCGGTCAGCCGGGTCGCCGACTCGGCCGGGTACCGCACCAGCACGACGAGCGTGAGGGCGGCACCGGCCAGCGCCAACAGAGCGAAGGTGTAACCGGTACGGGATCTGTGGTTCCGCCGCGCGGCGGGCATCTCGAGCATGGCCATCCCAGGTTCAGGGTCCGGGACGCGCGGGGTGGTGACTCTCGCCGGGGTGGGCGTACCGAGTCTATGGCGACGGCACGCCTCCCGGTGGGATAACCGGCGGAGCTCAGCCCACCGCGACCGGCGCACGGTTGAGTGGCCGCCGGGGCCGTACGGTGGGTGCCGGTCGCGGCGCGGGCGCCGCCTGGAGGGTCCGCAGGCCGGCCTGCTGGACGAAGATCGACCGCCGGCTGACCGCGTCCCCCGCCGCGTTCAACTCGTAGCCGTCGAGCCAGAGCCAACCGTCGTAGGTCGGCCAGTCGAGTACCCGGATGACCCGGAACCTGATGGGCCGGATGAACTGGACACTCGCCGCGCGAGTCACGTGCAGTACGTCACCGGAGCGGGGAAGCACATGGGCTCCTGGGGAGGAATGGCCGGCGTCGGCGCGCCGACCGAATCGATCAGAGGGAGGGTTGGTGCGGGCCCATGACCGGGTGGTGCCCGGTGGGCCGGTGAAAGCTGGTGCTGGTCGGGCCGTGCTCTGCTGGTGGCGGATCGCCACCCGACCAGCACCCGGTTGCTCCCGGGCGTCGTGCCCGTCGCCGCAGCCCACGAAGGCGTACGGCGGCGGATGCCTACCCCGGGGCAGGTTCCGTGGCGATCGGCGTGGGCCGCCCGACCGTCTCGCCGCCGGTGGGTTCGCCACGGCGGGAGATCGTCCGGAAACGGTGAGTGACCCGAGCCATACGGACAGAGTGCATCAGGGCCGTGCGACATGCAAGTTGCACGTCGACTTTTGCCGATAGGTGAGCGTGGCACGTGAACAAGGCGCTTGAAGACGTCGACCCCGGAGCGGCAGACTGGACGCCGGTTTCGCCCGACGCGGCCGGTCGACGACCGGCACCACCCCCTGCCGCGAACGATCGCCCGCCATCCGGTCGCGCCCTCGGCGGGTGTCGACGCAGGCGCGAGCGACCGGAGGTAACCGGGTGAGCGCGAGGAAGCAGGGTTCCCGTCCCGCGACCCGCGGAGCTGCGCGGTGAGCGAGCGGCGCAGCCCCACGATCCGGCGACGGCGGCTGGGCGCGGAACTGCGCCGGCAGCGCGAGAGCGCCGGGATCACCATCGAGGCCGTCGCCGAGCAGCTCGAATGCTCCGCCTCGAAGATCTCCCGGATCGAGACCGGCCACACCTCCGCCACGCCCCGCGACGTGCGGGACATGCTGCGGATCTACGGCGTGGTCGGCGCGGAGAGCGACGAACTTGTACAGATCGCCCGGGAGGCCCGCCAGAAGGGGTGGTGGCACCCGTACAGCACGGTGCTGGTCGGGGCGTACGTCGGGCTGGAGGCGGCAGCCAGCTCGATCAGGGCGTACGAGCAACAGGTGGTGCCGGGCCTGCTGGAGACCGAGGAGTACGCCAGCGCGATGATCCGGGCGGCCCGCCCGGACTTCACCGCCGACCAGGTGCAACAACGGGTGCGTGTCCGTCTGGGGCGTCAGTCGTTGTTGACCCAGGACGATCCGGTCGATCTGTGGGTGGTGCTCGACGAGGCGGTGCTGAGTCGGCCGGTGGGTGGCGACGAGGTGATGCGTGGTCAACTCAGACGGCTGGTGGAGGTGGCCGAACTGCCGAACGTGACGATGCAGGTCCTGCCCTTCGAGGTGGGCGCGCATGCCGGCATGGACGGCACGTTCACCATTCTCAGCTTCCCAGAATCAGGTGATCCCGATGTCGTGTACGCGGAGAACGCCACGGGTGGGCTCTTCCTGGAGAAGAGCGACGAACTTCAGAAGTACAGCTTCATCTTCGATCACATTCGGGCAGCGGCCATTCGCCCGGAAGAATCCATAGCTCACATCGCAAAACTGGCAGAGGAGCCGCTGTGGAAATGGCGACCAAGGAGTACCCCGTGGACCTGACACAGGCGACGTGGTTCAAGAGCTCGAAGAGCGGGCCGAACTGCGACAACTGCGTCGAGGTGGCGTACGTGACGGGGGCGGTCGGGGTTCGGGACTCGAAGGACAAGACGGGCCCGGCCCTGGTCTTCGCTCCGGGCGACTGGCACGCCTTCGTCGCCGGCGCGCGGAGCGGCGCGTTCATCACACACTGACCAACGCAGCGTGGCGTTGAGACGGGCCGGCCGGGATCTCCCGGCCGGCCCGTCGCCACATCCGTCCCGTCTCGTTGAACCCCTCGTACGGCGCTGGTCGACCGCACCAGGGATCGGCAACCGAGCGAGGCAGGCGAGACGGATGACGACGATCGGTTCAGACAACCTCACCAACGGCCCCGGGAAGACCGAGCGATTCGGCGGCAAGTACCGCGGCGCGCGCCGGGACACCGTGCTGACGGAGGTCGTGTCCTCCGACCCCGAGATCGGCGGGCGGGATTCCGGCCCCGCCGCGTCCGAACCGGTCGGGCCGCTGTCGTTGCCCTCGCTCGACCCGAACCCGCTCACCGAGCCGTCGTTCCCGCCCGCCGGCTGGCCGATCGGCACCAGCGACTCGCTGGTCGACCACCCGCTGCTGCGCGGCCTGCTGTTGGAGTTGCCGCCCAGGGGCAGCGTCCCGCCACCGGGCTGGCTGGACCGCTGGTTCGAGGCGACCCGGGCGATCCTCGAACTGCTATACGTGCAGGGCTCCAGCCGGTCGCGCTGACCCCGGCGCCGTCGCCAACGTCAGGGCCGGCGGCAATGCCCGCTCGGCGAGCCGGTTGTGCCGGAGCGCGTGGCGTACCCCGATCGCGATGACCACCAGTGCGCCGACCGTGATGGCCGGGCCGGTCCTGCCCGGGCCGGCGGTGAGATCGACCCCGACGGTCGCCAGCAGCGGCGGCACCGTGGCCAGGGCCGTCACCTGCACCGGCAGAACGATCAGCGGGTGCGCCGCGGTCGCCCGCAGGCCGTACGGCGCGGGGGTGTCGGGGGCGGTTGCCAGGGCCTGCGCGCCGCGGCGCAGCCGACCAGCGCGGCGTACCGCGCAGACCGCTACCACGATCCCGGGTACGGCCGCCAACGTCACGCCCGCCGCGGCCCGGTCGGCGAGGGTGTCGCCGGTGCTCGCCAGGCCGGTCAGGAGCACCGCCGCGGTCGCGCCGAGGCCGGTCAGGGTCAGGGCGAGCAGCCATCCGGTACGCCGACGCAGCGCCCGCGCGCGATCCAGCCGGGGCAGTCCGTCCGCCACTATTCCGGCGGCCAGCCACACCACGGCGATCGGGGCCAGGACGACGAGCTGACTCTCCATACCAGACAGCCTTTCCCTTCTTCGACGTCGGCG
The DNA here is from genome assembly GCF_004348325.1 of Micromonospora sp. KC213. Classification (GTDB taxonomy): domain Bacteria; phylum Actinomycetota; class Actinomycetes; order Mycobacteriales; family Micromonosporaceae; genus Micromonospora. Next base: position 3,617 of record NZ_SMKF01000057.1, read on the forward strand.
AATCCGGGGAGGCCCCCGGTCGGACCCGGACCGGCGTCCCGTAGGGGATCCATCCCGTCGGTGTTATGGACCAATCGGCATCTGGGCGGACGCTCTTCCAGCCGCCACCCTCTAGGCATCGGCATTCATTGATCCGCCCGACCGTGGCGGGCGACCGTGGGTGACCGGTCGAAGGAGGTAGAGGATGTCTCTCGTACACAGATCCGTGTTCGTCGGGGTGGCCGCTCTGGCGATGGCCGCGGCCGCCGCACCGGCGGCGGCGGCCGAGCCGGTCGGGGCGATCCGCGCCGCGGGTGGCCCCACCGCCGTGGTGGACAGCTACATTGTCGTCCTGAAGGACAGCGCCGTCGCCCGCAGCCGGGTCGGCGACACCGCGCGGAAACTGGCCGGTCGGCACGGCGGCAGCGTCGCCCGCACCTACGCCGCTGCGCTGCGCGGCTTCGAGGTACGGATGGACGCGCGGGCCGCCGCCCGTCTCGCCGCCGACCCCAGCGTGGCGTACGTCGAGCAGAACCACACCGTCTCGATCGCTGGTACGCAGACCAACCCGCCGTCCTGGGGCCTGGACCGGATCGACCAGCGGAACCTGCCGCTGAACAGCTCGTACACGTACCCGAACACGGCGAGCAACGTGACGTCGTACATCATCGACACCGGCATCCGGACGACGCACTCGGACTTCGGCGGCCGGGCGACCTGGGGCACCAACACCGCCGACAGCAACAACACCGACTGCAACGGTCACGGCACGCACGTCGCCGGCACCGTCGGCGGCGCGGCGTACGGCGTCGCCAAGGCGACCCGGCTGGTGGCCGTCAAGGTGCTCAACTGCCAGGGCAGCGGCACCAACGCCGGGGTCATCGCCGGCATCGACTGGGTCACCGCGAACGCGGCCAAGCCCGCCGTCGCCAACATGAGCCTGGGCGGTGGGGCGAGCACGGCCACCGACAACGCGGTGATCAACTCGATCAATTCCGGCATCACGTACGCCGTCGCCGCGGGCAACGGCAACGCCGTGGGCGTCCGGCAGGACGCCTGCAACTACTCCCCGGCCCGGGCCGCGCCGGCCATCACCGTCGGCGCCACCCAGAACAACGACGCCGCCGGGAGCTTCTCCAACTTCGGCACCTGCGTGGACATCCTGGCACCGGGCGTGAACATCACGTCCTCCTGGCACACCAACGACACGGCGACGAACACGATCAGCGGCACCTCGATGGCGTCACCGCACGTCGCCGGGGGCGCGGCACTGGTGCTCTCGGCCAACCCGTCGTGGACCCCGCAGCAGGTCCGGGACTACCTGGTCAACAACGCCACCCCGAACGTGGTCACGAACGTTGGCACCGGTACCCCGAACCGGCTGCTCTACGTGGTGAACGGCGACACCCCGCCGCCGACCAACGACTTCTCGGTCTCGGTGTCGCCGACCTCCGGCTCGACCGCGCCGGGCGGTTCGGTCACCGCCACCGTGGCGACCGCCACCACCAACGGCGCCGCCCAGTCGGTGAGCCTGTCGGCCAGCGGGCTGCCCGCCGGTGCGACCGCCTCGTTCAGCCCGGCCACGGTCACCTCGGGCGGGTCGTCGACGCTCACCATCTCCACCTCGGCGAGCACGCCGGCCGGCACGTACCCGGTGACCGTGGCCGGCACCGCCGCCTCCGGCACCCGGACCGCGACGTACTCGTTGACCGTCACCGGCACCAGCACCGGCTGCACGGGCAGCAACGGCACGGACGTGGCGATCCCGGACGGCGGCTCGGCGGTCTCCAGCGCGATCGTGATCGCCGGGTGCGCCCGCAACGCGTCGGCGACCTCCGCGGTCGCGGTGGACATCGTCCACACCTACCGCGGCGACCTGGTCATCGACCTGATCGCCCCGGACGGCTCGGCGTACCGGCTGAAGAACAGCAGCATCTTCGACGGCGCCGACAACATCAACACCACGTACACCGTGAACCTGTCCGGTGAGGCGGCGGACGGCACCTGGCGCCTCCAGGTGCGTGACGTCTACTCCGGCGACACCGGCCACATCAACACCTGGACGCTGACGCTCTGACACCCGGGTACGACGAGGCCCCTTCCGCCGGTGGGCGGAGGGGGCCTCGGTATGGGTACCGGATCAGACCGCGAAGGTCGACGGGCGCTCGGTGGCCGGGGCCGGCGGCCGGGCCTTCCACAGGCCGCTCTTCTGCGCGGCGAGCCGGGCCAGGTAGGCGGGGTTGAGGATGACATACCGGCGCCAGAGCCGCTTCGGCTCCAGACCCAGCCGCCAGAACCACTCCAACCCGGCCCGCTGCATCCAGGCCGGCGGCTGCTTCAGCAGGCCGGCGTGGTAGTCGAAGGCCGCGCCGACCGCCATCAGCGGCATGTCGAGCAGCGGTCGCATGGCGTACGTGAAGACCTCCTGGCGCGGACAGCCGAGCCCGACCAGAACGAGCCGCGCGCCGCTGGCCCTGATCCGGTCGGCGATCTCGACGTCCTCACCCGGCTGGACCGCGCGGAACTTCGACGGCTCCACTCCGGCGATCTTGAGGCCGGGGAACTTCCGCTCCAGCGCCGGGATGAGCCGGGCCAGCGTCTCCTCGGTGGAGCCGTAGAGGTAGACCGGCAGGCCCTCCTCGGCGAAGCGGTTGAGGACGTGCAGGGTGAGCAGCGGGCCGTAGACCCGGTCGGTGAGCCCGGCGTGGTGCAGCAGGTTGAGCGCCCAGCGCACCGGCTGCCCGTCCGGGGTGACCACGTCGAAGGAGTTCAGCCGGGCGTTGTGCGCCGGGTCGAGCACCCCGGTCATCACCCCGTGCACGGCCAGCGCGGTCAGCGCCAGCGGCCGGCGTTCCCGGGCCGCCGCGACCACCTGCTCGGTCGCCGAGGCGTAGTCGGTGGCGTCGACAAGGACGCCGAGGACGTTCCGCTTGCCCTGTCCGCTCATGCCTGTGGCACCCACTTGTCGACGTTGGCCTCGTAGATCTCCCGCATGATCATCGGTACGTCGTAGACCTGCTTCCAGTCCGGGTAGTCGGCCTGGAACGCCTCGTTCGAGCCGATCCACCACTTGTGGTCGCCGACCCGGTTCGCCTCGACGTACTCGGTGATCATCTCGTGGCCGGTGATCTGCTCGGCCAGGATGATGGCCTCCCGCATGGAGGTGTTGGAGTGCCGGCCGCCGCCGAGGTTGTAGACCGCTGCCGAGCGGGGGGCACGGAAGAACGCCTCGAAGGCCGAGACCACGTCCGAGCTGTGGATGGCGTCCCGGACCTGCTTGCCCTGCCAGCCGTAGATCTTGTACGTGCGGCGCTCCATGTTGGCCCGCACGACGTACCCGAGGAAGCCGTGCAGCTCGGTGGCGGAGTGCGCGGGACCGGTCAGCGTGCCGCCCCGGAAGCAGGCGGTGCGCATGTCGAAGTAGCGGCCGTACTCCTGCACCATCACGTCCGCGGCGACCTTCGAGGCGCCGAAGATCGAGTGCAGGCAGGAGTCGATCGACATGTCCTCCCGGATGCCCTGCTCGTACGGGTGCCCCGGTTCGATCTCCCAGCGGGTCTCCAACTCCACGAAGGGCAGGCTGTTCGGCCGGTCGCCGTAGACCTTGTTCGTCGAGCAGTGGATCACCGGCGCCTCGACGCAGTGTTCCCGCACGTTCTGCAGGATGTTGAGGGTGCCGCCGGCGTTGACGTCGAAGTCGGTGAACGGATCGCGGACCGCCCAGTCGTGCGACGGCTGCGCGGCGGTGTGGATCACCACGGCGATGTCCCGGCCGTACCGGGCGAAGAGCGTCGCCAGCGCGTCCCGGTCGCGGATGTCGATGCTGTGGTGCGCGTACGCCGACCCCAGCTCGTCGGTCAGTCGCCGGACGTTCCACGCGGTCGACGCCTCGGCGCCGAAGAACTCCTGCCGCATGTCGTTGTCGATGCCGACCACGTCCAGGCCGAGACCGGCGAAGTGCCGGACCGCCTCGGAACCGATCAGACCGCCCGACCCGGTCACCAACGCGACACTCACACGCCACTCCTCAGTAGGAGGCTGGGAAACCACCGGAGCATAGCGTGACGTCCGGCACGCCCCGATACGTCCGCTCGGCTCCCGACACACAACAAGGGCCCCGCACTCGCGGAGCCCTTATCGATCTGGTGGGGAAGGGGGGAGTTGAACCCCCACGCCCTTTCGGGCACACGGACCTGAACCGTGCGCGTCTGCCATTCCGCCACTTCCCCGTGGCTTTGACCTCGAACACTGTAGCCGGTGCCGAGCCCGCTGTTGTGAGCGGGGCCGGAGATCGGCATGCCCTCCGTCGTGCCCCGATCGGCTACGCTCCGTGGAGCGGTCACCGTTCGCGGCGGACGAAACAGTAGCACGTCCGAGGCGCTACCGGAGAACGGGCCGCCACGAGGCCGCCGAGCGGCGCGCGAGCTGCATGCGCGCCGGACGGATACCATCATGTCCTCGGGACCCGAGGAGGAGCCGGTGAGCGTGCTGCAACGCTTCGAGAAGCGATTGGAAGGCCTGGTCGAAGGGGCCTTCGCCAAGGTCTTCAAAGGGGTGGTCCACCCCGTGGAGATCCTCAACGCCATGCAGCGGGAGGCCGAGGCGCACAAGGCCATCCTGGCTGGTGGGCGCACGTTGGTGCCGAACCGCTACGTGATCGATCTCTCGCCCTACGACCACAGCCGTCTCGCGCCGTACGCCGCCGCGCTGGCCCAGGAGTTGGCCCAGTCCCAGGCGGAGTTCATCGGCGAGCAGGCCTGGACGGTCTACGGCGACGTGATCGTCGAGATCGAGCGCGGCGAGGGGCTGGACACCGGCATGTTCCGGGTCACCGCCGAGGTCTACACCGGTGGCGAGGTGGCACCGGTCTCCGCGCCCGGCGGCTACGACGCCGGCCCGCCGGCGTACCCGTCGTACGACCAGGGCGGCGGCTACGGCCCGCCCCCCGGCCACGGCGCCGGCCGCAACATCCGCCTGGTTTCCGGCGACGGCCGCACCTACCCGCTGCAGATGGGCTCGACGGTGATCGGTCGTGGCGACCAGGCGAACCTGCGCCTGCCCGACGTCGGAATCTCCCGGCGACACGCCCGGCTGGACTTCGACGGCGGGCAGGTCGTGCTGACCGACCTCGGGTCGACCAACGGCACCATGGTCAACGGTCAGCGGGTCTCCGCGGTCGCCCTCAACCCCGGCGACATGATCCAGCTCGGCACCACCACCCTGACCTTCCGCGTGGACGGCTGACCCGCCTTGCCGGAGCTCGTGATCACCGTCGCCCGGTTCGGGTTTCTCATCCTGCTGTGGGTCTTCGTGTTCACGGTGGTCGGCGTGATCCGCCGTGACCTCTTCGCAGGAGCTCGGTCGGGCCGGCTGGTGGCTGCGCCACGGGGGGTCGGCGCCACGACACAGCAGGCGGGGAAGCCGGCGAAGGCGAAGCGGGGCCGAGCCGCGCACCAGTTGGTCGTCACCGCCGGGCAGCTCGCCGGCACCCGGATCACCCTGGGTGAGGCGCAGATCACCATCGGCCGGGCCGAGGACTCCACCCTCGTGATCACGGACGACTACGCCTCCGCCCGGCATGCCCGGTTGGTGCCCCGCGACGGCCAGTGGTTCGTCGAGGACCTCGGATCGACTAACGGCACGTACCTGGATCGCGCTAAGGTCACCGGACCGACCCCCGTCCCCCTCGGCGTGCCGATCCGTATCGGCCGCACTTCCCTCGAATTACGGCCATGACTCTGACCCTGCGCTACGCGGCCCACAGCGACCGCGGTCTGATCCGTGACGGAAACCAGGACTCCGTCTACGCCGGGCCGCGGCTTCTCGCCGTCGCCGACGGCATGGGCGGCATGGCCGCCGGTGACGTCGCCAGCAACATCGTCATCGGCGCCATGGCACCGCTCGACGAGGACGTCCCCGGGGACGCTCTCGTCGACGCGCTGCGCCAGGCCGTCGGCACCGCCAATCAGCAGCTCCGCGACACCGTGGACGCCAACCCGCAGCTGGAGGGGATGGGCACCACGCTCACCGCCACCCTCTTCTCCGGCAGCAAGCTCGGTATGGTCCACATCGGTGATTCCCGGGCCTACCTTCTGCGCAACGGCGAGTTCGCGCAGATCACCAAGGACGACACCTACGTCCAGATGCTCGTGGACGAGGGGCGGATCAGCTCCGAGGAGGCGAGCAGCCATCCCCAGCGTTCGCTGCTCACCCGCGCCCTCGACGGCCGGGACATTGACCCGGAGTACAGCGTCCGCCAGGTGCTGCCCGGCGACCGGTACCTGATCTGCAGCGACGGCCTCTCCGGTGTGGTCAGCGCGGACACCATCGCCGACACGATGCGGGAGTACGCCGACCCGCAGCAGTGCGTCGAGCGCCTGGTGCAGCTCGCGCTGCGTGGCGGTGGACCGGACAACATCACGGTGATCATCGCGGACGCCACCGACCAGGACATCGTCGAAGCTGCTCCGATCGTGGGCGGTGCCGCCTCGCGGGACCGCGGCATGGCCACCTCCGCCGACGGGTCCACCCCGGCAGCCCGCGCCTCCGCGCTCTCCGCCCCGCGCCCGCCCGTGCCCGAGGACGAGGACCCGGCGGCCAAGGACGACGAGCCGGACCGACCGCGTCGCCGGCCGTTGCGCACCCTGGCGATGCTGCTGGCGCTGCTGGTCATCCTCGGCGGTGGCGTCTTCGCCGGCTGGAGCTACACCCAACGGCAGTACTACGTCGGGGCGACCGAGGAGGGGCAGTTGGCGGTCTTCCGCGGGGTGCCCGGCCAGGTCGCCGGCCTCGACCTCTCCGAGGTGCACTCGAAGAGCCAGGCCCGGCTGGACGACCTGACCCTCGCCGCCCAGGAGCAGGTCAAGCAGGGTATCCAGGCCAAGAACGAGCCGGACGCGCAGCGCCAGCTGGCCGAGTTGACCAACGACGACCCGACCAATCCCAACCTCAAGCCGATCTGCCCGCCGAGCCCCGGCATGTTGGTCACCGCCTCCCCGGTCGCCCAGCCCACCGGCACACCGACCCCGAGGGCGTCGGCGAGCCCCGGACCGAACCGCAGCCCGGGACCGGCCGGCAGTCCCACTCCGCCGGCCACCGTCACCCCGACCACCACTCCCGACGCCTCGGCCTCCGACGCCGCCCCGCCTGCCGCGGACCCGGCCGGCTGCCGGTCGCCCGAGTGAACGTCGGCTGAGAGCCCGAGGACCGATCCGTGACCGCAGCGGCCGCACCGGCAGCCTCGCCCGCCACGACGGGCGAGCAGCCCGGCGTACGCCTGGCCCGGTCCCGGCGCAACTCGGAGCTGTCCCTGCTGCTGCTGGCCATGGTGCTGGTGGCGGCGTACGGGGCGATCGTCGAGGCGAACATGCTCGACACCGTCACCCCCGACTTCTGGATGCCGGCCGCGGTGCTGACCGTGCTCTTCCTCGGCCTGCACCTGGTGGTCCGCTTCCTCGCGCCGTTCGCCGACCCGGTGCTGCTGCCGGCGGTGGCGCTGCTCAACGGTCTCGGTGTGGGCTTCCTGCGCCGGCTCGACCTGGCCAAGGCGGCCCCGGCCGAACGGGAGACCCTGGCCATCTTCGCCGGCACCGGCGGTCGCCAGCTCGCCTGGACGCTCGCCTCGGTGGTGCTGGCCGCCGGGCTGCTCGCCCTGATCCGCGACCACCGCGCGGTCTCCCGGTACGCGTACACCCTGGGCCTGGCCGGCATCGTGCTGGTGATGATCCCGGCGGTGCTGCCCGGCCGGTTCTCCGAACAGAACGGCGCCAAGCTGTGGATCAAGTTCGGCGACAGTTTCTCGATCCAGCCCGGTGAGTTCGCGAAGCTGGCGCTGCTGGTCTTCTTCGCCTACTACCTGGTCCGCAAGCGCGAGGTGCTGTCGCTGGCCAGCCGCCGGTTCCTCGGCATCGACTTCCCCCGTGGCCGCGACCTCGGCCCCGTGGTGGTGGTCTGGCTGATCAGCCTCCTGGTGCTGGTCTTCGAGAAGGACCTGGGCACCTCGCTGCTGTACTTCGGCATGTTCGTGGTGACCCTGTACATCGCCACCGAACGGGTCAGTTGGTTGCTGATCGGTCTGGTCCTCTTCTTCGGCGGGGCCTACCTCGCCTACGTGCTCGGCAGCACGATCGGTGGACCGTTCGCGAACTTCTACGACCGGGCCGAGATCTGGCTGGACCCGTTCGCCGAGCCGCACGACCGGGGCTACCAGCTCGTGCAGGGGCTGCTCGCGCTCGGTACCGGGGGCCTGTTCGGCGCCGGGCCGGGCGACGGCCAGCCCGGCCTGCTGCCCGAGGTGTCGAACGACTTCATCTTCGCGGGCATCGGCGAGGAGATCGGGCTCTTCGGCCTCTCCGCGCTACTGGTGATCTACCTGCTGATCGTCGAGCGGGGGCTGCGGGCGGCCCTGGCGGTCCGGGACTCGTTCGGCAAGCTGCTGGCCGGTGGCCTGGCGTTCACCCTCGGGCTCCAGGTCTTCGTGATCGTCGGCGGGATCAGCAAGCTCATCCCGCTGACCGGGCAGACCACGCCGTTCCTCTCCGCCGGTGGCTCGTCGCTGATGGCGAACTGGCTGCTCATCGCCGTACTGCTCCGGGTCTCCGACGCCGCGCGCCGCCCGGTGACGCAGGCCCGAGGCCCCGCGGCCCGCCCCGGCGGCGGCCCGCCGGAGCAGCTGCACGGCGCCCCCACGGAGGTGATCCGCCCGTGAACGCGCCCCTGCGCCGCGTCGGCGTCGTCGTCATGGTCCTGTTCGGCCTGCTCTTCGCGAACCTCAACTGGATCCAGGCATACAAGGCCGACGAGTACCGCAACAGCGACTACAACGGTCGGGTCCAGGTGGCCGAGTACGAGCGCCGACGCGGCAACATCGAGGCCGGCGGCACCGCCTTCGCCACCAGCAAGGAGACCGACGGCAAGCTGAAGTACCAGCGCACCTACCCCGGCGGGGCGAAGTACGCGCACGTGCTCGGCTACAAGCCGGTCAACCTCGCCGACACCGGCATCGAGCGGACGGAGAACGACTTCCTCGCCGGCACCAGCGACGCGCTGATCGCCAGCCGGATCAAGGACATGCTCACCGGGGACGAGACCGGTGGCGGCAATGTGCTGCTGACCCTCTCCAAGCGCGCCCAGGACACCGCGTACGACCAGCTGCGCAACAACCGCAACGGGGTGAAGAAGGGCGCGGCGATCGCCATCGACCCGCGGACCGGCGCGGTGCAGGCGCTGGTCTCGATGCCCAGCTTCGACCCGAACCCGCTGGCGAGCCACGACACCGGGGCGGCCAGTGCCGCGTACAACAAGCTGGAGGCCGACCCGGATCGGCCGCTGACGAACCGGGCGCTGGCGGAGACCCTGCCGCCCGGCTCCACCTTCAAGATCGTGGTGGCGGCGGCGGCCCTGGAGAACGGGGTCACCAAGGAGACCCAGATCCCGGCCGGCGCGAGCTGGACGCCACCGACCTCCGGCACTCCGATCCGCAACGCCGCCGCGTCGATCTGCCCCGAATCCCAGGTCACCCTGATGGATGCGGTCACCGAGTCGTGCAACACCGGGTTCGCGCAGCTCGGCGTCCGGCTCGGCGCCGACAAGCTCAAGGAGAAGGCCCGCCAGTTCGGCTTCGAGCAGGACGACCTCACCGTCGGCCAACTCAACGCTGACGGATCGTCCGTGGCGCCCAGCCGGACGGGTGCCATGCAGGCGCCGGGCGGGGAGACCGACCCGGCGGCGCTGGCCCAGTCCTCGATCGGGCAGCGGGACGTCAAGATGACCCCGTTGCAGGGCGCGCTGATCGCCGCAGCCGTCGCCAACGACGGCAAGCAGATGCGGCCGTACCTGGTCAAGCAGCTCCTCGGCCCGGACCGCACCAGCAACTACTACAACGCCGACCCCCGCGAGCTGCGCCGGCCGGTCAGCAGCCAGGTCGCGTCGGACCTGCGGGACATGATGGTCTCCGTGGTGGAGAACGGCACCGGCCGGAGCGCGAACTTCGACGGCTACACCGTCGGCGGCAAGACCGGCACCGCCCAGTCGGGCCCGGACACCCGCGACCACGGCTGGTTCATCGGGTTCGCCCTCGACCGCAACGGCACCCCGGTCTCCGCGGTCTGCGTGCTGCTGGAAGAGGCGGGCAGCGGTGGCAGCGCCGAGGCCGCCCGGATCGCCGGCCGGATCATGCAGGCGGCCGTCGTCGACTCCGGGAGCCGCTGACATGCTCTCTCCCGGTGTGCAGCTCGGCAACCGATACCGTCTCGACGAGCGGATCGCCAGCGGTGGCATGGGTGACGTCTGGCGCGGCACCGACCAGGTGCTCGGCCGCACGGTGGCGGTGAAGAGCCTGCTCCCGGCGTTGCTGGACGAGCCGGGCTTCGCCGAGCGGTTCCGTGGCGAGGCGCGGACCATGGCCACCATCAACCACCCCGGCGTGGTCGACGTCTACGACTTCGGCAACGACCAGCAGATCGCCTTCCTGGTGATGGAGTACGTCGAGGGCGACCCCCTCTCGGCGACGCTGAGCCGGCACGGTCGGCTCACCCCGGCACGGACCATGGCCCTGGTGGCCCAGGCCGCCGAAGCTCTGCACGCGGCCCACGAGAAGGGCATCGTGCACCGTGACGTGAAGCCGGGCAACCTGCTCGTCCGGCCGAACGGGACGCTGGTGCTGACCGACTTCGGCATCGCCCGCTCCGACCTCGTCGGCCAGCTCACCGCCGCCGGCTCGGTGCTCGGCACCGCGTCGTACATCTCGCCGGAGCAGGCCACCGGCGCGGTGGCCACTCCCGCCTCCGACGTGTACGCCCTCGGCGTCGTCGCGTACCAGTGTCTGGCCGGCCGCCGTCCCTTCGAGGGGGACAACCCCCTGGAGATCGCCATGCAGCACGTCCGGGACGCTCCTCGGCCGCTGCCCGGCGACATTCCACCCCAGGTGAAGGCAATCGTCGAGCGGGCGATGGCCAAGGACCCGGCGCACCGCTGGCCGAGCGCCGCCGCGCTGGCCTCGGTGGCCCGGCAGGCGAAGGCCGCGCTCTCCCAGCAGGCCCGCAACGGCGGGGCCGTCCGCCCGATCTCGGCCGCGCCGTCCTCGCCCGCCGGCCCGGCCGCGCGGGCACAGGTCTCCGCCGTGCCGGCCTCGCCGGCCGCCCCGGTGGCCCGGGCCCAGGTTTCGCCCGCCTCCCGCCAGCATCAGCAGCCCCGCCCAGCGGCAGCCGGACAGGCCCGCCCGATGGCCACCGCACGGCAGCCGCAGCCGCCTGCGGTGGCGCAGCGCCCGGCCGCGTCGCCGATGGCTCCGCGTGGCGCCGCGGCGGTGCCGCCGGCCGCCACCCGGCCCGACCGTCCCGTCGGGTACGCCCGGCAGCCGGTCCGGACCTCCGTACCGGTGCGTCGTTCCAGGTCGGGCGCGGTGACCATCGCCATCCTGCTGGCCGTACTGGTTCTGGTCTGCTCCGGCGTGATTACCTACAGGGCGCGGGTGAGCGGCTACAGTGCGCCCGTCCCGTCCAGCGTGACGGCCGGCGCGCTGAGCGCCGACGGACGCGACGATCCGGCCCGGACGTCGTACCGTCGAATGGTGTGGCTCCGACCGGGTGGCGGCGAGACGACGACGAGCGAAGGACGACGAACGCGATGACAGCCCAGGCCCGCCTGCTCGGTGGCAGGTACCAGGTCGGCGAGCTGCTCGGCTACGGCGGCATGGCGGAGGTGCATCGCGGACGTGACCTCCGGCTGGGCCGGGACGTCGCGATCAAGATGCTCCGGGCCGACCTGGCACGGGACGCCACCTTCCAGATGCGCTTCCGCCGGGAGGCGCAGAACGCCGCCTCGCTGAACCACCCGGCGATCGTCGCCGTCTACGACACCGGCGAGGAGACCGCGCCGACCGGCGAGACCCTGCCGTTCATCGTCATGGAGTTCGTCAACGGCCGGACGTTGAAGGAGGTCCTCGGCGTCGAGGGGCGGCTCCAGCCGCGCCGGGCGCTGGAGATCTGCGCCGACATGTGCGCGGCGCTGGAGTTCAGCCACCGGCACGGCATCATCCACCGGGACATCAAGCCGGGCAACGTGATGCTCACCCAGACCGGCCAGGTCAAGGTGATGGACTTCGGCATCGCCCGGGCCTTGGCCAGCGGCGCCACCACGATGACCCAGACCAGCGCGGTCATCGGCACCGCCCAGTACCTCTCCCCGGAGCAGGCGCGCGGTGAGGCCGTCGACGCCCGCTCCGACGTGTACGCCGCCGGTTGTGTGCTCTTCGAGCTGCTCTGCGGGCATCCGCCGTTCGTCGGCGACAGCCCGGTCAGCGTCGCGTACCAGCACGTGCGGGAGGCCCCGCCGACGCCGAGCGACATCAACCCGGACGTCAACCCGGCGGTCGACGCGATCGTGCTGAAGGCCCTGTCGAAGAACCCGCTGAACCGCTACCAGAGCGCCGGTGAGATGCGCGCCGACCTGCTCCGGGCCGCCGCCGGCCGCCCGGTGCTGGCCACCCCGGTCATGCCGCAGGACGAGACGGCGCAGATGGCGCCCTCCGGCGCCGGGTACCCGACCCAGGTGGTCGGTGCCCCACCCACCCGGCAGGTGCCGGCCCGGGTCGGTGACCCGCAGCGCCGCCGCCGCTCCTCGTGGGCGATCGCGGCGTTCGCCGCGCTCGGTGTGCTGGCGGTGATCGCGCTGGTGGCGGCCCTGCTGTTGCAGAAGCGCGATCCGGAGCGGGTGCAGGTGCCGGACCTCGCCGGCCAGGACCGGGCCGCCGCCTTCGCGCAGATCCAGAGCGCCGGCCTGGTGCCGGTGGCCGGCGAGCAGGTCTTCAACTCCACCTGCAAGAAGGGCACCGTCGCCGACCAGAACCCGAAGCCGGGCGGCGCGGTCGAGCCGAACAGCCAGGTGACGGTCAACATCTGTGGCGGCAAACCCGAGGTGACCATTCCCGAGGGGTTGGAGGGCAGCAAGCTGGACAGCGCCCAGTCCCGGCTTGAGGGATTGAAGTTGCCCGTCAAGGTCGACGAAGTGGACAGCCCTGAACCCGAGGGCATCGTCCTCAAGGTCTCCCCCAAGGAGGGGCAGCAGGTGCAGGAGGGCACCACGGTCACCCTGACGGTCTCCAGGGGCAACGTGCGCGAGGTGCCGAACGTCGTCGGCCTCAGCCAGGAGGAGGCGACCCGAACGTTGCAGAACGCCGGCTTCAGGGTGGATCCCGAACTCGGCGACCCGGTGCCGGCGGCCGAGGCCGGGAAGGTGCTGAGCCAGGATCCGAAGGGTGGCAGCAAGCGCACCCGGAACAGCACGATCAAGATCGTGGTCAGCGTTCCTGAGGCCCCGGATCCCACGCAGTCGCCGAGCCCGACGCCGAGCGCGTCGACCCCGAGTCCGGGCAACGGCGGTGGCGGGGGCCTGATCTTCCCGACCGACCCCGCGGGCCGCCGCACCGACGACTGACCGCTCGTGGTGACGCCGCGGAGCCCGGTCCGTTCGGACCGGGCTCCGCGAGATGTCGGGGTATCCGAACGGCTGGATGTCCCCACATGCCGCAACCAAAGTCCGTCACCGCGTTCGCCGGGTGTGACGGACCGACCGGGTCGGGACGGGGCGGCTGGCGTCAGCTGACGGCGAACGCGGCCCGCCGGCGGGCGTCCACCTCGGCGGCGAGTTCCGGGGCGCGTTCCAGCGCCTCGGAATGACCGCACGCGGCCAGCCAGTTCGCCAGCATCAGGTGGCCGCCCTCGGTGAGCACCGACTCCGGGTGGAACTGCACACCCTCGATCGGCAGCGTCCGGTGCCGCATCGCCATCACCACGCCGGAACCCGTCCAGCCGGTGACCTCCAGCTCGTCGGGAAGCGTCTCGGGAAGCACGGCGAGCGAGTGGTAGCGGGTCGCGGTGAACGGGTCGGGCAGGCCGGCGAGCACCCCGACGTCGTGGTGGCGGACCTCCGAGGTCTTGCCGTGCAGCAGCTCGGGGGCACGCGCCACGGTCGCCCCGAACGCCTCCCCGATCGCCTGGTGACCCAGGCAGACACCGAAGATCGGCAGCTCACCGGCGTACCGCCGGATCACGTCCAGGCAGATGCCGGCCCGGTCCGGACTGCCCGGGCCGGGGGAGAGCAGGATGCCGGCCGCGTCGAGGCGGCCGACGTCGGCCACGTCGATCTCGTCGTTGCGCCGGACCTCGCAGTCGACCCCGAGCTGACCGAGGTACTGCACCAGGTTGAACACGAACGAGTCGTAGTTGTCGATGACCAGGACACGCATGGGGCTCACTCGTTCGGAGAGGGGGGTGGGGTGTTGTTCCGTTCCGTGTCGTACGGCAGGTCGTGCCCGTCACCGGGGTTCTCCACCCCGGCCGGCCCGGAACCGTCGCCGTCACCGCCGGGCACGCCCTGGTCGTTCTGGGTCACCTGGACGTCGTCGAAGGGCGTGACCAGCGGCTCCGCCCAGGGAAACACCACGTACCAGAGCAGGGCGACCGCAGCGGCGGCGATCAGCAGCGAGCCGGTGAGCTTGCCGGCCAGACCGAAGGGCAGCTTGCGCCAGATCCAGGCGTACATGCCGTCAGCCCCCCAGCACCTTCGGCCGGCCCTCGGACTTGGCCAAGGTCTCCGCCAGCTCGGCGTGCACGATGAGCCGCTGGTAGTTGTCGAACTTCGGGTTGCAGGTGGTCAGGGTGAGCAGCCGCTTCGGTTTCCCCCCGTTGAGCGGCAACGGCTGCGGGGACACCACCTCGACCTGGTCGGGCCGGACGATGCGGCTCTTGACCACCTTGTAGACGTACCAGCTGTTCTTGGTCTCGACCACGATGTCGTCGCCGTCGACCAGCTCGTCCAGCCGCCAGAAGGTGGCGCGGTTGCGGTGCCCGGCGACCGAGAAGTTGCCCACCTCACCCGGCATGGCGCTTTTCGGGTAGTGGCCGGGGGCGAACCGGATGTCCTTCTGGCTGACCCCCTCCACCACCACCCAGTTCTTGTCCAGCTTCGGGATGTAGAGCCCGGCCAGCGGTTTGCCGTCGACCGGCGGCTTCGGCTTGGGCGTCGGCCCGCCGGTCGGGGCCACCGTCGGATCCCCGCTCGGCCCCCACGCCTGGGCGAGTTGGCTGCTCAGGTCACCCTGGTGAGCGTCGACGATGGCCGACTTCCCCCAGATCTCGTACCCGGCGAAGAGGAGTACGACCAGGCCGAACGTGATCAGCAGCTCGCCGCTGATCCTGACTCCGGTGCGCAGGCGGGAGGCGAAGGTGGGGCGGGTCAGCTCCGAGTAGACGCTGCGGTAGCCCTCGCCGGTCTGCTCGGGGCGGAGCTGCACCACCCGCTCGCCCCGACGCGGCTGGACCGGCTCGGTGGCGGTGTCGCCAGGGGTGGTGCCGTCGCGCGGGGGGACCGGGGGGACCGCGCCCATCAGTGCCGTCGAATCCAGCGGTGGGCGGCCGGTCACCGCCGGCAGGACGGTGGTGGCCGCCGGATCGGGACGGTCGTCGGCCGGGAACGGCAGGCCCGGACGTCGGTCGCCGGGGCCGGCGGTGGGCCGCTGGGGCGTACGGTCGCCGAGTCGGGGAAGGAACGCGGTCGGCGCGTCCGTGGCGGACCGCGGGCGTGCCTCGGGTGACGGTTGCGGTGCGGCTGGTCGCACCCCCGGCCAGGCGGGCGGCGCCGGACGGGCCGGGGCGAGGCCCGGCTGGGTCGGCGCGAGGCCCGGGTGGGTCGGCGCGTCGGTGGAGGCCGGGGAGCGGGTCGGCAGCGCCGGGTCGGGCCACGGGCCGGCGGAGCCGGGACGGGCCGGAGCCGAGGACTGTGAGGTGTCGACCGTCGGGATGAACGCCGTCGCGTCGTCGCTTTGGTCGCGCTGACGCGCGTCCCGCCCGTCGGAGGTCATCGGGGCACCGTCGCGGACCGCAGAGCGGTCGAGTCCTCGAATGCGGGTACGGTGACCGTGGAGACCGTCTCGGTGTAACCGAGCTGCCAGTGGTCGGCCTCCTGCTTGAACACCTGGACCCCCTGCGAGTCGGCGAGAGCCCGTTGGAGGGCGGCGGGATCACCGATTGCTACGATCTTGAACGGTGGGGAGTACACCCGGCCGTGCAGCAGCAGGGTGTTACCTACGCAGCGTACCGCGCTGGTGGAGAGCACGCGGACGTTCATGATTGACATCGCCTCCGCACCGCCGGCCCACAGCGCGTTGACGACCGCCTGGACGTCGCCCTGGTGGACGACCAGGTCATCGTTGGTGGCACCTTTGGGCAGACTGCCGTCGGGGCGGCCCGGCGCGTCGTTGAGTTCGACGGTCACGCCGGGGCCGGTGAGGGCGGTGAAACCGGCGGCCTGCTCGGAGGCCCGAGCCCGGGCCCGTTCGGCGGAGATCGGGCCGTCGGTGTCGCCCAGGGCGGCGGTCTGCTCCTCCACCTCGGCGCGGAGTCGGGCGGCGCGCAGCTCGCTGGAATCGACCCGTTCGCGGCGGTCCTCGATGAGCTGGGTGAGCTGTGGACGCCGGTCCTCCCGCAGGGTGGTGCCGTCGGCGGTGGTGGCGCTGGTGGTGAAGAGCAGCCCGGCCGCGGCGGCGATCAACGGCACCCCGATCGACCAGCCGGGTCGCCGCTGACGCGGACGCCGTGGCAGGAACACGGCGGCGGCCCGCCGCATGGCCTTCTGCCAGGACGCCGCGCCAGATGTGTACTCCACCGAGCGTTCCCTCCGAGTCTGGTTCGTGCCCGCCACGGCGCGGATCGGCGTGTTCGCCGGAGCAATCCTGTTCTTTTCGGTCACTCCGCGCACTGGTCCGGCCCCATTCGTGGATCGGACGGCCGGTCCGGACTACGCTAGCTGTCGAACATTATTGGCCATGGACCGTCGCCCCCGCGCCCGGTTGTCAGGCCGGACGAGGTCGTCACCCCTCTGGAGAGCGTCGTGCCCAAGTCTCAGGTCCGCAAGAAGAAGGTGTACACCCCGCCGACGGACGTGCGTCCGACGGCGACGGCCGCGACGCGCAAGCCCAGCCCGGTGTGGCTGCCGGTCACGGCGGTCGCGTTGATCGCGGCCGGCATCGCGTGGCTGGTGGTCTACTACCTTTCCGAGCAGGCGTACCCGGTCGCCTCCTGGGGGTACTGGAACCTGGCGGTCGGCTTCGGCGGGATGGTCGCCTCGCTGATCCTGCTCTCCCGCTGGCGCTGACTTTCGGCGCCGCGCTGATCGCCGCCCAACACGACCGAGGCTCCCTGGTCCGACCCCGTCCTGCGCCGGCGCGCCGAGCACCCTAGGGTGTGCGCAGGGCGGCGTGGCCAGGTGCGAGAAGTCTCACGTTACTGCCGGGTAACCTTGCGCGTAGGCTGCACTGCATGACCGAGCGGCCCCGGTTGCCGTAGCCGCTCGACAGGCAGCAGACCGGGAGGCCAACTCGATGGGCAGCGTCCAGATCGTCACCACGATCCTCGCGGCCGCCATCACCGCCGTGGCGGTGTGGCTTGCGGTGCGC
This sequence comes from Micromonospora sp. KC213, assembly GCF_004348325.1. Lineage (GTDB taxonomy): Bacteria > Actinomycetota > Actinomycetes > Mycobacteriales > Micromonosporaceae > Micromonospora. The sequence goes on from NZ_SMKF01000057.1 coordinate 21,048, forward strand.
GCGGTCATGAAGATGCTGGCAGTCATCCGGCAGGGGCAGCCCGCGCCGGAGCGGTTCACCGACAGGGGTGCCCGTACCAAGGCCATGCTGGTCGAGACCGTCGGTCACACCCGCATGCTCAAGTGGAGTGTGGTGGGCGCCGCGCACTGGTTCGTGATGGTCGGCTTCATCGTGCTGTCGCTGCTGGTGTTGGAGGCGTACTTCGAGGTCGTCTCGCCGACCGGCGGCCTGCCGCTGATCGGTGGCCTGACGATCTACGGCCTGGCCACCGAACTGATCGCGATCCTCGGCACGGTCGGCATCCTGGTGCTGATCGCGATCCGGGTCCGCAACCGGCCCACCCGGCCCGGTGGGCGCTCCCGGTTCACCGGCTCGACCATGTGGCAGGGCTACTTCGTCGAGGGTGTCGTGCTCTCGGTGCTGATCATGGGCTTCGTGATCCGGGGCTTCAAGGTCGCCACCGACCACTTCGGGTACCCGGTCTGGGCCACCCCGGTCAGCCACGCGGTCGGCGCGCTGCTGCCGGCCTCGCCGGCCGGCGTGAGCATCGCCGCCCTCGTCAAGATCGCCATCTCGATGACCTGGCTCATCGTGATCGCGTTGAACGTCACCATGGGTGTCGCCTGGCACCGTTTCCTGGCCTTCCCCAACATCTTCTTCAAGCGTGACCCGCGGAAGCGGGCCGGCTCCGGTCTCGGCGCGCTGCGGCCGATGACGAGCCAGGGCAAGCCACTGGACTTCGAGGAGGCCGACCCGGAGTCCGACCAGTTCGGTGTCGCCCAGGTCGAGCAGTTCACCTGGAAGGGGCTGCTCGACTTCAGCACCTGCACCGAGTGCGGTCGCTGCCAGTCGCAGTGCCCGGCCTGGAACACCGGTAAGCCGTTGTCGCCGAAGCTGCTCGTGCTCAGCCTCCGCGACCACGCGTACGCCAAGGCGCCGTACCTGCTGGCCGGCGGCGGCAAGGACGTCACCGGCGAGGAGAAGGCCACCGCCGCCCAGCTCGCCCACGTGGACGTGCTGGCCCTCGCCGAGGCCGACAAGCCGCTCATCGGCACCGCCGAGGAAGGCGGCGTCATCGACCCGGACGTGCTGTGGTCGTGTACCACCTGCGGTGCCTGCGTCGAGCAGTGCCCGGTCGACATCGAGCACGTCGACCACATCGTCGACATGCGCCGATACCAGGTGCTGATCGAGTCGAGCTTCCCGTCCGAGGCCGGCGTGATGCTCCGCAACCTGGAGAACAAGGGCAACCCGTGGGGTGCCCCGCAGAACACCCGCGAGGACTGGACCAAGGGCCTCGACTTCGAGGTGCCGAGGGTCGGCGAGGTCGACGACTTCGAGTACCTGTTCTGGGTCGGCTGCGCCGGCGCGTTCGAGGACCGGGCCAAGAAGACCACCCGGGCGGTCGCCACGCTGCTCAACGAGGCCGGCGTCTCCTTCGCCATCCTCGGCGAGGGCGAGACCTGCTCCGGCGACCCGGCCCGCCGGATCGGCAACGAGTTCGTCTTCCAGATGCTCGCCCAACAGAACGTCGAGACCCTGAACGAGGCGTTCGAGGGCCGGGAGAAGGCCAAGCGCAAGATCGTGGCCACCTGCCCGCACTGCTTCAACACCCTCGGCAACGAGTACGGGCAGCTCGGCGGCGAGTTCGAGGTGGTACACCACACCCAGCTCCTGGCCCACCTGGTCGCCACCGGCAAGCTCACCCCGGTCCAGCCGGTCGACGGTGGAGTCACCTACCACGACCCCTGCTACCTGGGCCGGCACAACCGGGTCTTCGCGCCGCCGCGCGAGGTGCTCGGCAGTGCCATCGGCGGCGGATCCGGAGACGGTCGGGGCGGCGCAGCCGTCGATTCCGGTGCAGGTCGCGACAGCGGCCTGATCGAGATGCCGCGTAACAGCGAGCGCTCCTTCTGCTGCGGCGCCGGCGGCGCCCGGATGTGGATGGAGGAGCGGATCGGCAAGCGGATCAACGTGGACCGGGTCGAGGAGGCCATGTCCACCGGCGCGAAGACGGTTGCCGTCGGCTGCCCGTTCTGCTCGACCATGCTCAACGACGGGGTCAACGGCAAGGGCGCAGGTGAGCAGGTGGAGGTCGTCGACGTGGCCAGCGTGCTGCTGCGCTCGGTCAAGCCCGACACCACGGCGGCGGGCCAGCAGGCCGAGCCGGTCGCGGGCTGAGGTCGTACCGCAAGGCACCGTGACCACCGCGGCGTCGGCACCCCCGGGGATGCCGACGCCGCGCTCGTGTCGGCCGGTTCGCGGCCTGCTGCCGCGCTGCGGCGGGGCACGGCGACCCCTGGTGAGCGGCGGTTTACCGACCCCTGACGTGGCAACAGCACCAATGCATTGACAGGCGTAGTTGAAAAATGGTCGAACTACCGATTGTGTGCGGATGATTGCGTAGCCGTGAAATAGCCGAAGCCGCCTTGATTCCGCTGCGCGTTTTCCCTAATGTTGCACCGGCCGCTGTGGGTCGTCTGCCTCCGTCTTCCCCTCCGTGAGGCGCCCGGCGGTCGGTTGCAAAGGAGTCTGTGCCGGTGGCAACCATGCCCCTCCATCGTGCCGCCCAGGGTCAGTCGCCCCCTCGTCGGGCCGGTCTGCGCCGCGCTGCCCGCCGCCTGATCACCGTGGTCGCCGCCGTGGTCGTCGGCGCGGGGATGCTGGTCGCGCCGGCGCACGCTGCACCCACCCCCGAGGAGATCGAGGCGGCGATCGACAAGCAGTGGGAGCAGCTCGAACCGACCATCGAGCAGTACAACAAGGTCCGGGCGCAGCTCAAGAAGGACCGCAAGAAGGCGGAGGAACTCCAGAAGAAGATCGAGCCGCTCGCCCTGCAGACGGAGTTGGCTCTCAACCGGGTCGGCGACATGGCCTCCCGCTACTACATGACCGGCCCCTCCCAGGAAATCGGCGCCCTGCTGGTCAACGTGAAGCCGGGCACCCTCACCGAGCAGCTCACCTATCTGGACCGGCTCGCCGCGCAGGAGCGCAAGGAACTCCAGGTCGTCATCGACGCGCGGGCGAAGTTCGACGCCGAGAAGCAGAAGCTCGACGCGCTGATCGCCCAGGAGGTCGAGCAGGAACGCGAGCTGGCCACCAAGAAGAACCAGATCAACGCGGAGATCAAACGGCTGCAGGCGTCGATGCCGAAGACCACCGTGAAGGTCTCCGGCTGCCCGACCATCAACGGGGTGGTGAGCAGTGCCGCGCGGACCGCGATCCGGGTGGCCTGCCAGCAGGTGGGTGACCCGTACGTCTGGGGCGCCACCGGCCCGAACGCGTTCGACTGCTCCGGCCTCACCCAGTTCGCCTACAAGGCCGCCGGTATCTCCCTGACCCACTTCACCGGCGCCCAGTGGAACGAGGGCAAGGCCATCCCGCGCTCCGAGGCCCGCCCCGGTGATCTGGTGTTCTTCTTCAGCGACCTGCACCACGTCGGCCTCTATCTGGGCGGCGACCTGATGGTGCACGCGCCACGGGCCGGCAAGCCGGTCCAGGTGGCCAACATCAACCACATGCCGGTGGCCGGATTCCGCAGACCCGGCTGACCCGCTCCCCGTACCGTCGCGAACCCCCGGTCGACTCCGGCCGGGGGTTCGCCGTGTTCGGCTCCGGCGTGTCCGATCACGGATGGTTGCTATCTGGTTACGGGCATCTACTCTGATGAACCGTCGGTCGCCGGAAGCTCCGTCCACCCGGGCGGCGACGGCCGGCACCGCCGAATCGCCCACGGGCGAGCCGGGGGCCAGGTGGTCGGGGTGAATCCGCAGCCACTGCGGTGGGGCGTGCCCTTCCCGCCCGAACCCGTCAGCTAACCCGGTAGGCGGTCGCGGAAGAAGGAGTACGGAGCCCGGTGGCACACCATGCCCCGCGGCCGCCGTGGTCCCGGTCGGCCCCGGTCGCCCGGCGTACGGTCGTGCCGCGCTCACGCTGGTCCCGCTGCACCATCGTCCTCGCCGCCCTTGCCGGCGCTGCCGTCGTCCTGGCCGGTGGCTCCACGGCGGCCCACGCCGATCCCACGGTCGCCGACCTCGAACGGCAGATCGACCGGGACTGGAACACCCTGGAACCGCTCATTGAGCAGCACAACGCGACCCGGCAGGAGTTGGCCGCCAGACGCCGGCAGGCCGACGCGCTGACCCGGCGGATCGTCCCGCTGCAAGCCCAGGTCGACCGGGCGATGGACCAGATCTCCGGGCTCGCCGCCCAGGCGTACAAGGGGGAGAGTTTCGCCGTCGTCAACGCCCTGCTCGGCAGCGCGTCCCCCGGCGAACTGGTGAACCAACTCGAACTGCTCGACCGCCTGGCCCAGCGGCGGCAGCGCGAGGTGCGCGCCGTACAGGACCTGCGCGACGAACTCGCCGTCAAGAAGGCGGCGCTGGACACGATGGTGGCCCAACTGGGCCGGACCGAGGCCCGGCTCGCCGTCCGGCGCAAGCAGATCGACGCCGGCATCGAGCGGCTCCAGCGGCTGCGGTTGCGGGCCTACGGGGCCGGTGCCGGCGGTCCGCTGCGTCCCGCACCCTGCCCGGCCGCCTACCCGGGCGGTCCCGCGGGGGTGGCGGTGCGGTTCGCCTGCGCCCAGATCGGCAAGCCGTACCGCTGGGGCGCCGAGGGCCCGAACGGGTACGACTGCTCGGGGCTGACGCTCGCGGCCTGGGCGAAGGCGGGGGTCCGGCTGCCGCACAACGCGCGGCAGCAGCGCCGGGTCACCGCCAGCGTCAGCCGCACCGACCTGCGCCCCGGTGACCTGGTCTTCTACTACACCGACCTGCACCACGTCGGGATGTACGTCGGTGCCGGCTGGGTGGTGCACGCCTCCCGGGCCGGGATGCCGGTGCGGATGAAGCGGGTCGACGACGGGCCGGTCCACAGCTACGGCCGTCCGGGCTGACGCCGCTACCGGGCCTGCGGCCGGCGGGGTCGGTGCTGGTGCCGGGGCTCCGGCCGGCAAGGTCGGTGCTGACGCCGGGTCTGTGACCGGCGGGGTCGGGCGTCAGCGGATCGGCCAGGTGCGCCAGTTCTGCCAGGACCGGCTCGGGGTCGGCCCCCGCTGCCCCTGGTACCGCGAGCCGTAGACCTCCGACCCGTACGGGTGCTCGGCGGGCGACGACAGGCGGAAGATGCAGAGCTGGCCGATCTTCATGCCCGGCCAGAGGGTGATCGGCAGGTTCGCCACGTTGGACAGCTCCAGCGTCACGTGTCCCGAGAAGCCCGGGTCGATGAAGCCGGCGGTCGAGTGGGTGAGCAGCCCGAGCCGGCCCAGGCTCGACTTGCCCTCCAACCGTCCTGCGAGTTGGTCGCCCAGCGAGATCACCTCCAGCGTGGAGGCGAGCACGAACTCACCGGGGTGCAGCACGAACGGCTCACCCTCCGGCACCTCGACCATCGAGGTCAGCTCGTCCTGCTGCTCCGCCGGGTCGATGTGGGTGTAGAGGTGGTTGTTGAAGACCCGGAACAGCTTGTCCAGCCGGACGTCGATGCTCGACGGCTGCACCAGCGTGGGCTCGAACGGGTCCAGCGCGAGCGCGCCCGCCTTGATCTCGGAGACCAGGTCGCGGTCGGAGAGCAGCATCGGGACACCATATCGAGCGGATCGGGCGACCTGCGTGTCGGACTACGTGTTCGTACACCTGTTCGATAAGATGTCGGCATGGCTTCCTGGTCCGACTTCGCCGCCGACGAGCCCCGACTTGCCGACGGGATCCGCCTTCTCCTGCAGCAGTACGGGCCAGGCTTCGGCTACCTGGCCACCGTCCGCGCCGACGGCGGTCCCCGGGTGCACCCGGTCTGCCCGGTGATCACCGACGAGGGGCTGTTCTGCTTCGTGGTGGCCTCGCCCAAGCGCCGCGATCTCGAACGCGATGGCCGTTACGCGCTGCACTCGTTTCCGCCGGAGGAGAGCGACGATGAGGCGTACCTCGCCGGCCGGGCGCATCCGGTCACCGACCCGGGCCAGGTGGCCCGGATCGCCCGCGCCGGCCGGGCCGCTTCCCAGGTCGACTGGCGACTCTTCGAGTTCGACGTCGACGTGGCCATGCTGACCCGTCGCGGTCAGGGCGGGCACGTCCAGCCCGGCGAAGGCCCGGGGCGGCCGGCCGTACAGGTCTGGCTCGACCCCGGGGCGGCGCACCGCAACGGCGCTGCGGGCGTACCGGGTCAGCAGCCGGCGCGGCGTGGTGGCCGACACGGCTTCGACACCCGGCGCACCGCGGCCTGACCAGCCAAACGCCGGTGCCGGCCCCGTCGCGAGACGGAGCCGGCACCGGGCACTGCTGGACTCAGGCCGCGCGGTACGCGTTCCACGCGGTCAGCATGCGGCTCGCCTGCCCAGAGGTGAACTGGTACATGCACGAGTCGTAGCTGTAGTCCATGAAGTTGGTGATCGGGTCCAGGCCCTGGGCCGGGCAGGTGTCCTGGCCTTCCGGGCAGCCCTGCGCGGGGTCGCGCTCCGCCGGGGTGTCGGCAACGCCGTCGTTGGTGGTGGAGCAACCACCCTGGAAGGTGTGGTAGAGGTTCATCCAGTGGCCCACCTCGTGGGTGCCGGTGTCGCCCAGGTTGTAGTTGGTAGCCGAACCACCCGGCAGCGACTCGCTCAGCACCACGACGCCGTCCATCGGATCGAGGCTGCGCTTCGGGAAGGTGGCCCAACCGAGCAGGTCGTTGCTCAGCTCACCCAGGTACATGTTGAGGGTGTTCTTGCCGCCGGTGCGCAGCTGGTTCTTCATCTGCCGCTCCGCGGAGGAACCCTGGACGATCGGGTACCAGGCCGGCCGGGTCACCCGGTTGATCTTCTGCAGGGTGAAGCTGAAGGGGGTGGCCGCACCGCCGGTGGCGCCGCTGAAGCTCTCGTTGAGCACCCTGATCTGAGAGTTGATCATCGAGTCCGGGATGTTGCCACCGGCCCGGGTGCTGTCGCGCTGGATGACGTGCACGACAACGGGGATGTTCACGGCGGCCGCCTCGGCGGCCCGGCGGGCGGACTGCGGGCCGACCCGGAACCGCGCCCGCTCGCGCAGCGCGGCGGCGAGGTCGGCTTCGCGCTCACGCACCTGGACGGCGTTCAGTTCGTTGGGCTCGTGCTGCGCGACGCCGCCGGGCTTGAGCCGCGCGGCGGAGTGGGTGTCGGCCGGTTCCTCGCAGACGACGTCGGCGGCGGGGGCGGCTGAGAAGGCCGAAGCAGCGGGGACGACGCCCACGGTTGCGGCAGTCAGCAGCAGCGCGAAGGTCGTCGATGCGACACCGGTGGTACGCCGGGTCAGCAGGGCGGGACGGAGTCCCATGGGCCCACCTCTTTCTCGCGACGTGACAGGGGGGTGTGTCACGTCGTGGTTGAAACGTGAGGGGGACGTTACAACCGATTGAAAGGTTTGAGAACGACCCGAATGTTACTGCTGCGAAACTTCTACGTATGCGCATACGTTGGGTACTCGCATGATCACCCATGGGGGTGGGATGAGCGCGCCGGGGGTACTGGATGCATGGCACCGGTGACCTCAGGTAGAGTGGTGCCGCCTGCGGGTGTAGTTCAATGGCAGAACATCAGCTTCCCAAGCTGACAGTGCGGGTTCGATTCCCGTCACCCGCTCCAACGCGAAGGCCCCAGCTCAGGACAGGTTTCCTGGCTGGGGCCTTGATCGTTGCTACCGCTTCCTGCGCTGGCCGTGCCCGCTACGTGCCCGATCACGGCCCTTCTTGATCTGCTCGCTGAGGCCGTCAGCTATGTGCTTGTCGCGCTCCTTGGCAGTGTGCTGGTAGATCAGCGCGGCCCGGGTCAAGGCGGCCCTGAACGGGCCGCACGCGCCGCCGCCTGGGCGCGCGTCCGTCGCTCCGCTGGCGCTCCGACTCCGGCCACGCAACACGCCCGGCGGCTGGCGCGGAGGGCGGGAAGCCCGGTGGGCCGCCGCAGCACGACAGCAGCGTTGACCGGGTGGTGGTGGGCCGGCAGCCGGCCGGGCCGCGCGGCCAGCACCGCGCGGCGTAGGAGAGCGCACGCCGGGTCCATCGGCGGCTGCCGGGCGGGTGGCGGGGTTGCGGTTACTGCGCCTCCGGCGGGGGCGCTCCGGCTCCAGATGGCCGGGGCACCGTAGGCGCGTTGCGGTCCGTGGGTGGTTGCGGTGGGAGCCATCCCGCCCGCCATCGACCCGGGCGAGCCGAGCAGACCACCGCCCGACCCGCCAGCGTCCGTACGTGCGTCAAGGTCCGCTTGACGTGGCGGGCCGGGCGGCGGCCCGCTCCCCACGAGGGCGGGTCGACGGCAGACGGGATGGCAGTGACGCACTTGGCGTGGCTAAACACCGAGTTCTGCGAGAACGCTGGTGATCGCGTCATCCGCTTCTACGTCGATCCACCGCAAGGCCGCAAGCTCTACAACCGACCGCAAAATATCATCACGCTCGATCGGCGGTTTCCTTCGGATCTTCCACTTCTCTACGTACTCAACAACCTCAGTGGTTGTCGGTCTGCGATCGAACTTGTTCCTCAACGCGCTCACCACGTAGTGAACGGATCCTGCGACCTCTGCTTGCCGAGAGTCGAACCGTGCGACAAGGTCCACGACGCGAGCGATGGCGGGCTCCCACTGCTGAATTTCCGCCGTGTAATGGCGCTTCGCGTCCTTAAAGGTCTGACCCACCCGCGTTTCAATCATGTTGCCTCGACGCGCCTCAGCCACGAGCCCGTTATTCTGCAGCTGCGCGGTCAGCCTACTAAGCGAGGAGGCGTATGGCCCGTAGCTATTCGCTTCGTAATTCAAGGACGTCGGAATTCCCGCTGCGGTGGCGAAGTAGGCGATCTTTTGGAACAGGATCCTTCCGACCGGCCAGTGGTAGGGTTCGGCTTCAACTCTGGAAAGAATCTCTACCAATGCGAGCGCTCCCGGAGCAACTTTCAAACCTTCATCCCGACGATTGTGATCCGGAATTTCCAGCAACGAGAGTTGCGCATCGCTTGGCTCTACGCCGTGCGGCACGAACAGTTCTACGGGAATGTTGAATTCGCGCAGGTGCTTGTCCAGTGTGGGACCTACGACCGACCAGTCGAGCTGCCCATTGCCGCAGCCTAGTGGGGGGACAGCGATCGAGGTTATGCCCCACTCGTGAAGATGGTCTTTCAAGTATTCCAAGCCATTTTCGATATCCTCAAGGCGACTAACCGACCGCCAGTGATCCTTGGTGGGAAAATTGACTATGAGGTGGTCGTCGGCCTTGAAGACGTACGGCCTTCCCAGCTTGACGGTGCCGGCGTCGCAGCGCCGTACGTAATCTTGGAACATCTGCGGGTAGCGCTTCTTGAAGGCGAGGGCGATGCCCTTGCCCATAATTCCAACGCAGTTGACCGTGTTGACGAGCGTTTGGGCGCGGGAATTTAGCAGGTTGCCTTGGGTCAACCTGATTTGCTTGCTCCTACTTGAAGAATATGTCATTGTTCACTTCCCCGCCGATTCCAAGCCTCTGGCAAGCCTCAGTCCCGTGCATGTCGCAGACGTACGCGCCTTTGATAAATTCTACCGCAACCCGTTGCGGTATGAGAACCTCTGCGCAACGTTTCCGCTTCTTTTCCCAGTAGATGATCCGATCGTTATCCGTCCACCACCGTGCGTAGACCAAATCCGCGTCGAGATGGGCCAAGCCTTGGGGTGAAGGATGGAATCGGGTGTTACCAGCCGCCGCGTTTCCGTCTGCGATGATGGCATTCGGAAGGTCGAGGACTGATGGGTCTATACGTAGCACAACGATCGGAGGGCAAGCTTCGTTGCTTAAGCGGGACATCATGGGATTTCGAGCATCGAAGTACAGGTTGACGTAGTCATGGAGCAGTAGACCCTGGGGGACCCTTTTGCCCGTACGGCGATCTTGGATCTCGGCTGCCGCCACAGACGCATGCCTGACCTTCTGAGCTAGGTTGTGGGAGACGAGCCCCCACTGAGCCATCGACGGCAAGTTGACGACTGGCGCTATGTAATGCAACTCGCCAACCCGGGACCGCTCCATGCACGACCTCCCCATGTGCCTTCGTCGCGCTCGCAGGAGGGCAGTGTCCCGGGAGGGTGCGACGTTCCAGCGACGGGCGAGCCGCTAGTCGGTGGCGGCGTGCCCGCTTCGTGCCCGATGCAAGGGTAAAGAGAGGTGCCTGAGGTCCCGCAATGCGGACGATCCGTGCACGGTGAGTAACGAGTATTCCTCCGATGGCGACTAGGAGTGATACTGAAAGCGATTCCCAAGCTGACAGTGCGGGTTCGATTCCCGTCACCCGCTCCAACGCGAAGGCCCCAGCTCAGGACAGGTTTCCTGGCTGGGGCCTTGATCGTTGCTACCGCTTCCTGCGCTGGCCGTGCCCGCTACGTGCCCGATC
>NZ_SMKF01000058.1 GCF_004348325.1 Micromonospora sp. KC213
GGTCGCCGACGCGCTGGACGCCCTGACCGACGCCGCCGCCCGGGCCGCCCTCGCCGACGTCGACCTGGCCCGGGGTGGGCGGCGGGACACCGTGGTCGGCTGCTGGCTGACCGCGCTGACCGGCCCGGCCCGGGAGTTCACCGCCGCCCCGGACGCGCTGCGCGCCCTCCGCGCCGAGCTGGAAGCCTGGCAGCGGGACGCCGTGGGAGGGGCGGTACGGGCCAGCTTCCGCCTAATCGAACCGGAACCTGAGGAGATCACCGACCCGCTCGTGGTGGTGCCGGCGGACCCGGCCACGGTGGTCGTCGCCGACGGCCCGTGGCGGATCGAGTTCGGCCTGCAGTCCGCCGACGAGCCTGGCCTGCACGTCGACGCCGGGCAGGTGTGGCGGGCCCCGGAGACCGTACCCGCGCTGGCCGGGCCGCTGGACAGCCCGCAGGAGACCCTGCTGGCCGAGCTGGGCCGGGCCGGCCGGCTCTGGCCCGAACTGGACGCCGCACTGCGCACCGCCACACCCGAAGGGCTGGAACTGGACGCCGAGGGCGCGCACCGGTTCCTGCGCGACGGCGCCCCGGTGCTGCACGCCGCCAGTTTCGGGGTGCTGCTGCCGTCCTGGTGGCGACGCCCGTCGGCGCGGCTCGGCGCCCGGCTGCGGGCCCGCGGCAGGACCGCGCCGGGAACGGTCGCCGCCACCTCCGGCAGCGTCGGTCTGGACGCGCTGGTCGACTACCGGTGGGAGGTGGCGCTCGGCGACGAAACCCTCGACGTCGACGAACTGGCCGCGCTCGCCGCGCTGAAGACACCGCTGGTGCGGCTGCGCGGACGCTGGGTGGAGCTGGACCCGAAACGACTCGCCGCCGGGCTGCGGTTGCTGCGCTCCGCCGGCGAGCTGACCGTCGCCGACCTGGTCCGGCTCGGCCTCGCCGAGGGCGACCGGCCGGACGCGCTACCGGTGCTGGAGGTCACCGCCGACGGGCCGCTGGGTGACCTGCTCGCCGGGGAGGTCGAGCGGCGGTTGACCCCGCTCGACCCGCCGCCCACCTTCAAGGGGACGCTGCGGCCGTACCAGCGGCGCGGGCTGGCCTGGATGGCCTTCCTCCAGTCCCTCGGCCTGGGCGGGATCCTCGCCGACGACATGGGTCTGGGCAAGACGGTGCAGCTGCTCGCCCTGTTCGCCGCAGACCCGGCGGACGCCGGACCGACGCTGCTGGTCTGCCCGATGTCGCTGGTCGGCAACTGGCAGCGGGAAGCCGCCCGGTTCACCCCGGGGCTGCGGGTACACGTGCACCACGGCGCCGACCGGGCCCGGGGCGCGCGGTTCGAGGACGCGGTGCACGCCGCCGACCTGGTCCTCACCACGTACTCGGTGGCCGCCCGGGACGCGGTCGCGCTCGCCTCGGTCGCCTGGCACCGGGTGGTGCTCGACGAGGCACAGGCGATCAAGAACGCCTCGACGCGGCAGGCCGAGGCGGTCCGGTCGCTGCCCGCACGGCATCGGATCGCCGTCACCGGCACGCCGGTGGAGAACCGGCTTGCCGACCTCTGGTCGATCATGCAGTTCGCCAACCCCGGGCTGCTGGGCCCGGCGTCCAGCTTCAAACAGTCGTACGCGGTGCCCATCGAGCGGCACGGCGACGCCCCGACCGCCGCCCGGCTGCGCCGGATGACCGGCCCGTTCGTGCTGCGTCGGCTCAAGACCGACTCCTCGATCATCTCCGACCTGCCCGAGAAGCTGGAGATGGAGGTGCTCTGCAACCTCACCGCCGAACAGGCCGCGCTGTACCGGGCGATCGTCGACGACATGCTGGCGCGGATCGAGTCCAGCGACGGCATGGAGCGACGTGGCCTGGTGCTGGCCACCATGACCCGGCTCAAGCAGGTCTGCAACCACCCCGCCCAGTTGTTGCGCGACGGGTCGGCCCTGCCGGGCCGCTCCGGCAAACTGGACCGGCTGGAGGAGATCCTCGACGAGGTGCTGGCCGCGGGGGAGAAGGCGCTGCTGTTCACCCAGTACGCCGAGTTCGGCGGGATGCTGCGCGGTCACCTCTCCGCCCGGTTCGGCCGGGAGGTGCTCTTCCTGCACGGCGGAGTCGGCAAGGCCGACCGGGACACCATGGTCACCCGGTTCCAGTCCCCGGACGGGCCGGCGGTCTTCGTGCTGTCGCTGAAGGCCGGCGGCACCGGACTCACCCTCACCGCCGCCAACCACGTGGTGCACGTGGACCGTTGGTGGAACCCGGCGGTGGAGGACCAGGCCACCGACCGGGCGTTCCGCATCGGCCAACGCCGCCGGGTGCAGGTCCGTAAGTTCGTCAGCGCCGGCACGGTGGAGGAGAAGGTGGCCCAGATAATCGCCGACAAGCGTCACCTGGCCGCATCGGTGGTGGGCGGCGGCGAGCAGTGGATCACCGAGCTCTCCACCGCCCAGCTGCGCGAGCTGTTCACCCTGGAGGCCGGGGCGGTGGCCGAGTGACCGGCCCGTCGGATACGCCCCGCCGGTCCGAAGTCCCGGGCCGGGCCGACCGGTTCGCCGACTTCAGGCCGCCCCGGCGGGTCGACGGTGGACTGAAGGCCCGCAGCACCCGGGGCGCGATCGGAGTCTCCTGGTGGTCCCGGCGTTTCCTGGAGGTGCTGGAGTCGTTCGCGCTCGGCACCCGGCTCACCCGGGGACGGGCGTACGCGCGTCGCGGGCAGGTGCTCCGGCTCGATGTGACACCCGGCCGGGTCGAGGCGACCGTGCAGGGCTCCCGGCCCGCGCCGTACCGGGCCGCCATCGACCTGCCGGTCTTTTCGGCAGCGCTCTGGGAACGGGTCGAGCGGGAACTGGCCGCGCAGGCGTTCTTCAGCGCCCGGCTGCTCGCCGGCGACCTTCCGGCCGAGTTGGAGCAGGTCTTCGCCGACGCCGGGGCCCCGCTCTTTCCGAGCGGGGTGGGGGAGCTGACCCAACGGTGTAGCTGCCCCGACGCCGCCGTGCCGTGCAAGCACCTAGCGGCGACCTTCTACCTGCTCGCGGAGGCGTTCGACGCCGACCCGTTCGCGCTGCTGCACTGGCGGGGCCGTAGCCGCGCGGCCCTGCTCGATCGGCTGCGTACGCTGCGCGCCGCGGTCACCGTAGCGTCGGGTCTGGACGGTCCGGGCGCTGCCACGACAGCGCCGCGACCGGACGGCGCGGGTGTCGCGCCGGTACCGTCCGGGTCGACACCGCAGGCGTCTCCGGAGATGACCGGTGCGGGGCGAGCCACCACGGCGCGGGCTCCGGCCGGGTACGACGCGGCGGCCGGCGCCCACCGGGCGCTGGCCGGCCTGCCCGCGGCCCCGTTGGCCGAGGCCGTGGACCGGTTCTGGCTGCCACCGGTACCGTTGCCGGAGCGTCCGCCCACCCTGGCCACCGGCCCGGAACTGCTGCTGCGGCAGCTCGGCGCACCCGCCCCGGCGATCGGCGGCCCGGGTCTGCTGGAGCGACTGCGCCGGGCGTACCGCGCCTTCGGCGGCGGCTGACCATTGGCGGGCGACGGATCGAGGGCACGCACCCGGCGGCGTGGCCGCCACGTGTCCAGGACCTCGGGGCAGCCCCGGTCACAGCCAGCGGCGGCGGAACCGCCACATCAGCACGACATTGCCGACCAGCACCACGGCGCAGATCGCGCCGGCCAGCCGCCCGGCCAGCACCGTCATGGCCGGCAGCGACGCCCAGAGCACGATCGTCAACAGCATCAGCCAGCGCCCGCGCCGGGTCCGGGCCCGCTGGTCGAGTCTCGCGAAGAACTTCGGGTCGCTCTCCCGGAGCTGCCGGGTGATCTGTTCGAATCTGCGCTGATCCTCTTTGCTGAGCATGGCGATGCCTTCCCCTCACGGCTTCAGCGGTTCGGCGGCTTACCCGCTGGCGCGGCGGCTCACGCCCTCCTGCCGCTGCTACTTTGCCGCCCGGGTCAGGAAGCGCGTCGCTCGCAATACTGCGCAAACCGTGGTGTCCAGGTCCCCTGATGCCGCAACATGCCGCAACTGGGGCGCCTCTGACCTGAAAGCGCGGTTGCCCGGCGGCTCGGGGCGGGTCAGTGGCCCCGGCGGGGGAGCGGGAGTTGGCCGGGGAGTAGTTCGGGGGTGAGTGTCACCCCGGTGGCCCGCAACGCCCCGATCAGGGCGTTCTGCACCAGGTACGAGTCGGGCAGCCGCCACTGGGCCTGTTCCGGAGCGACCACCCAACGCACCGGCCCTTCGGGCAGCCGGGTCGGCGGTGCGGCGATCCACGAGCCGGGCCCGTGCCGGACCACCTGGAAGCAGTGGTCGAGTTCGGGACGAAGCGGGTCACCGGGGCGGACCAGGAACATCCATCGTCCGGTCGGGGTGACCAGCACCGGGCCGCGGACGGCGGCGCCGGCCGGGTGCCAGGGGATCTCGTCGAGGACGTGTCGGCCGAGATGGGCGGCCACCTCCAACACGTCGAAGGCCCGCCCGGTGGGCAGCAGTACGCCGTGCGGCCGGCTGCGCCACCAGTTGGCCACCCGGGCGGGGTCGGCGCTGGCGGCGTGCTCCCAGTCCTCCAGTGCCGGATGGCAACCGACGGTCGGGCAGCCGGCCCGGCCACAGACGAAGCGGCTCCGGGCCAGACAGGCGCCGGGGGTGACCGGCCAGCCGTGGATGGCGTACCGCACGGCGATCCGGCGCAGCCGGACCCGCTCGATCGACGGCAGTTGAGCGACCCGTGGTCCGACGTTCCTCCACATTCTCCGTGATCTCCCCTCGCCCCGACCGGACGTCCCACCAGGCGACATGTCGAGCACCGTCACTGCCATGACCCGCGATCGTTGAGCTGTCGAACGGCTCGTGCAACTTGCACGAAAAGTACGAGAACTGGCCGTACGGCCGACGTACAACCTGTGCGACCAGCGAAAACCTGAGACGGACGGATCGCCGCCCCGACAGCGGAACCGTCCCGGGTCCACCGGACGGGCAAGGGGGAGGAAAGCAGGGGATGGACGAGCTACCCATAGGACGGCGGGTCGCCTACTGGCGTAGTCGGCGCAAGATGTCCCAACAGGTCTTCGCCGACCGGCTGGGCAAATCCAAGAGCTGGGTCGACAAGGTCGAACGTGGCGTACGCCGGCTCGACAAGTTCTCCGTCCTCTACGAGATCGCCGACATCCTCCAGGTCGACGTGCAACTGCTGCTCGGCAAGGATCCGGAGCGACGCACCGACGCGCTCAACTGCATCGACCAGATCGAGGTGCAGGAGATTCGGGCCGCCCTGGAGCGGTACGACTCGATGAGCGCCTACTTCGACGCCGCGCCGTACCCGCCGCCCCTGGACGACATGCGCAAGGCCGTCAACCACGCCTGGCTCACCTATCAGTACGGCCGCTACGGCATGCTCACCCGGGCCCTGCCCAAGCTGCTGCGCGACGCCCAGTCGGCCGATGCCGGCTACGGCGGCGACCAGGAGCGGGAGGCCGCCCACCTGCTCGGGCAGGTCTACCAGATCGCCTCGTCGGTGCTGCGCAAGCTGGGCGAGTGCGAGCTGGCCTGGTTGGCCGCCGACCGGTCGATGGCGGTCGCCCAGCGTGCCGACGACCAACTGCTGGCCGGGGTCGCCACCACCCGGGTCTGCAACGCCCTGGTGGCGATGGGCCGGGCCCGCCCCGCCCTGGAGCTGAATGTCACCATCGCCAACCGGCTGGCCCCCGGTGGCCTGCACGACGCCGACCCGGAGCGTCTCTCCGTGTACGGGATGCTGCTGCTCCAGGGCGCGATGGCGGCGGCTCGCATCGGCGACTCGTCCACGGTGGAGGACCTGTTCACCGGCGCAGGCGAGGCGGCCACGCTGCTCGGCAGCGACCAGAACCACTACTGGACGTCGTTCGGCCCGACCAACCTGCAACTGCACCGCGCCGCCGCGGCGGTCGAACTGGGCGACGGCGGCCGGGCGGTGGAGATCCACCAACACATTCCGGAGCCGGCCTTCAACGCGCTGCTGCCGGAGCGGCGGGCGCACCACCTGCTCGACATCGCCCGCGGGTACGCCCAGATCGGCGACGTGGCCAACGCCGGCGAGATGCTGCTGCGCGGCGACCGGCTGGCCCCCTCCGAGATCCGGTGCCGGCCGATCGCCCACGAGGTGATGTCGGACGTCCTGCGTCGCACACGTGGTGCGCCGCCGCCGCCGATCGCCGAGTTGGCTGAGCACATGGGAGTTGGAGTATGAGCGCGGTGCCGGCCGGATGACCGGTCCGCACCCCCGCCACGAGCACCGACCGGTGCTCTACGTCATCGCCTGCGGTTCGCCGCTGGCCCGGCACGTCGGCCGCCTGGTGGAGCTGGCCCAGCAGGTCGGCTGGGAGGTCTGCCTGGTGACCACGCCCGACGGCGCGAAGTTCGTCGACCGGGCCGCGCTGGCCCGGCTGACCGGCCACCCGGTACGCACCCACTACAAGAACGCCGGCGACCCCGACCTGCTGCCCCCGGCCGACGCGATGATCGTCTGCCCGGCGACGGTCAACACGGTCAACAAGTGGGCGGCCGGGATCACCGACACCCTGGCTCTGGGCCTGCTGGTCGAGGGGCAGGGCAAAGGGCTGCCCGTGGTGGTCGTCCCGTTCACCAACTCCGCGATGGCCGCCCATCCGGCATTCCAGGCCGGGCTGTCCCGGCTGCGGGAGTGGGGCACGACGGTGCTCTTCGGCGACCACGTCTTCCCGCTGCATCCGCCCGGCGCGGCCGAACGGCACCTGCACGCCTTCCCGTGGGAGGCGGCGGTGGCCGCGCTGCCCGACCAGTGCGACAGCGCGGCGGCCTGACCGGCCTCCGCCGAGCCGGGGGACACGGACGGTGGGCGTGGCGGTACACGTCCACCGCCGCCGGTAAGCTGACCGGCCGTGAGCACAAGCACCGCACCGCCGACCGTCGCCGACGTGGTGGCGGCGCTGGAGCGCCGGTACCCGCCGGCCTGGGCCGAGCAGTGGGACCGCGTCGGCCTGGTGCTCGGCGAACCCACCGCCGTCGTACGCCGGGTGGCGTGCGTGGTGGACGTGGTCGCCGAGACGGTGACCGAGGCGCTCACCGCCGAGGCGGACCTGATCGTGGCGCATCACCCGCTGTTGCTGCGCGGCGTCTCCTCGGTCGCCCCGACCACGTACAAGGGGCGGATCGTGCACGACCTCATCCGCGCAGACGTGGCCCTGTACGTTGCGCACACCAACGCCGACGTCGCCGACCCGGGTGTCTCCGACGCCCTCGCCGCCCGGTTCGGGCTGACCGGGCTGCGTCCGCTGCACCGGCCGGCGCCGGGCTCCCCGGCCGAGGGGGAGGGCCGAGGCATCGGCCGGATCGGTGAACTGCCCACCCCGATGAACCTGGCGGAGCTGACCCGGCACGCCGCCGCCGTGCTGCCCGCCACCGCCTGGGGCGTCCGTGCCGCCGGCGACCCGCGACGGCTGGTGCGTACGCTGGCGGTCAGCGGCGGCTCCGGCGACTCGTTCCTGGCCGAGGCGACCGCTGCCGGGGTGGACGCCTATCTCACCGCTGACCTGCGACACCATCCGGCCGGCGAACACCTCGCCGCCGGCGGGCCGGCCCTGCTGGACGCCGCGCACTGGGCGACCGAACGACCATGGCTGGACGACCTGGCCGCCCACCTGCGGGCCGAGTTCGGCGTCGAGACCTTGGTGTCCGACCTGGACACCGACCCCTGGACCCTGCACGCCGCCGCGCCCGCACTGGACGACAAGGAGCTCCACCGTGAAGGCTGAACCCGAGGTCCAGCGCCGCCTGCTCGACCTGCAGGCGATCGACACCGCCCTCGCCCAGCTCGCCCACCGCCGCCGGACGCTGCCCGAGCGGGCCGAACTGGACGCCCTCGCGCGGGAGCTGTCCGCGCTGGAGGACGAGCGGGTCCGCGCCCAGGTCGCCGTCGACGACCTGGACCGGGACATCGCCCGGCTGGAGAAGGACATCGACCAGGTCCGGGCCCGCAAGACCAAGGACGAGGACCGGCTCGCCGCCGGCACCGGCCCGGCCCGGGAACTGGAGGCGCTCCAGCACGAACTGGTCTCGCTCAACCGCCGGCAGGGTGACCTGGAGGACGCCGAACTGGAGCTGATGGAGCAGCGGGAGACCGCGCAGGGCGTACTCGACGGCATCGAGGCCAAGCTGGCCGACGCGCGTGAGCGGCGCGCGGCGGCCGAGCAGCGCCGGGACGACAGCCTGGCCGAGATCGCCAAGGAGGAGGAGTTCAAGAAGTCCGCTCGCCGGCCGCTGGTCGCCGACCTCCCCGCCGATTTGGTCACCCTCTACGACCGGATCCGCGAGGACAGCGGTCTCGGTGCCGCGCTGCTCACCGCCGGGCGGTGCGGCGGGTGCCGGCTGGACATCTCCGGCGCGGATCTCGCCCGAATCCGCAAGGCGGACCCGAACGAGGTGGTCCGCTGCGAGGAGTGCCGCCGAATCATGGTCCGCACCAAGGAATCGGGGCTGTAGCCGGTGGCGGTGCGCGCGGTCGTCGTCGAGGCCGACGGCGGATCCCGGGGCAACCCGGGGCCGGCCGGCTACGGCGCGGTGGTCCGGGACCGGGACTCCGGCGAGGTGCTGGCGGAACGGTCCGAGGCGATCGGGACGACCACCAACAACGTCGCCGAGTACCGGGGGCTGATCGCCGGGCTGGAGGCCGCCGCCGAACTGGGCGCGGCCGAGGTCGAGGCCCGGCTGGACTCCAAACTGGTGGTCGAGCAGATGTGCGGCCGCTGGCAGATCAAGCACCCCGGGCTGCGCCCGCTGGCGGCGCAGGCCGCCGCGCTGGTCGACCGGTTCGAGCGGGTCCGGTTCAGCTGGATCCCCCGGGAGCGCAACAAGCACGCCGACGCGCTGGCCAACGCGGCGATGGACGCGGCCGCCACCGGCACCACGGTGCCGGACACGGCCGCCGGTGCCGGCACGGCGACCGAACCGGCCGCCGGCCCGGGAATTGCCGCGACCACCGGGACCGACCCGGCGACCGCCAAGCCGTCCTGGGAGCCGCGGCCCAGCTTCACCGCCACCCGGCTGATCCTGGTCCGGCACGGCGAGACCGAGTGGACCGTCCAGCAGCGCTACGCCGGCCGCGCCGACGTCCCGCTCTCCGACACCGGTCGGGCGCAGGCGCGGGCCACGGCGGCCCGGGTGGCCCAGCTCGCCCCGTCCGTCGCGGCCGTGCTCAGCTCGCCGCTGTCCCGGTGTACGGCCACCGCCGAGGCGATCGCCGTGGCCCTCGGCGACCTTCCGGTACGCCGGCAGGACGACTGGATCGAGTGCGATTTCGGTGACTGGGACGGCCGGACCTTCGCCGAGGTACGCGAGGGCTGGCCGGGCGAGCTGGACGCCTGGCTCGCCTCCACCCGGATCGCCCCACCGGGCGGCGAGTCGTTCGTCACGGTGGGCGCGCGGGTCGCGAAGGCCGTGGCGGAGCTGGGTCGCGCGTACCCGGGGGAGACCGTGGTGGTCGTCTCGCACGTGTCACCGATCAAGCTGGCACTGCGCGACGCCCTCGCCGCCAACGACGCCTTCCTGCACCGGCTCTACCTGGACGCGGCCGGCATTTCCGTCTTCGACATGTGGCCCGACGGTGGCGTCGCGGTCCGTTCCGTCAACGACACCGCGCACCTCGCCGCACTCTGACGGCTACGCCGCCCGGCCGTCCCCGTAGCCCCTGGACGGTCGGGCGGATGCTGCGCGGCCTGCCGCCCGGTACGTCATTCGGCGCAACGGAATCGCCATTCGGCGCACCCGCCATCGGCCGACCCGGCTACTCGGGTGACCGTACGGCTACTCTCCGCCCGATCGCAGCAGACCGCGACCCTTCGGGGAGGGCAGATGAGTGATTCCGTGACGCCGCCGCCTAGGCCAAGGCCCGACGCCACGACGACGGACCCGGCGGCCTCCAGGGCCAAGGACCACAGTTTCTGGAACTGGTTGCTCTTCGTCCCGATCGTGGTGCCGCTGATTCCGGCCCTGTTCAACGCGGACTCGCCCCGGTTCCTCGGCTTCCCGCGTTTCTACTGGCTGCAACTCGCCTACATCCTGCTCGGGGTGGCCACGACCACGCTGGTCTACCAGATGACCAAGAAGCGGGGTGGCCGGTGAGCGCGAGGAGTGAGCCGGGCCTGCGAGCCCCGCAGTCGCGAACGGAGGAGGTTCGGTGAGCGCGAGGAGTGAGCCGGGCCTGCGAGCCCCGCAGTCGCGAACGAAGGGGGTCCGCTGATGTGGCGCGACCACCTGACCGAGATCATCATCTTCACGGGGTTGTTCCTGCTGGTCAGCGCGATGGGCTTCGTCGCGGCCCGGTGGCGTGCGCCACGGGACATGGCGCACCTCGACGAGTGGGGACTGGGTGGGCGCAACTTCGGCGGCTGGATCACGTGGTTCCTGGTCGGCGGTGACCTCTACACCGCGTACACGTTCGTGGCGGTCCCGGCGCTGATGTTCGGCGCCGGCGCGGCCGGTTTCTTCGCGGTGCCGTACACGATCGTCATCTACCCGCTGGTGTTCCTGGTGCTCTGCCGGCTCTGGTCGGTCTCGCACCGGCACGGCTTCGTCACCCCGGCCGACTTCGTCCGCCGCCGGTTCGACTCGCCGGCGCTGGCCCTGCTGGTGGCGATCACCGGCATCGTCGCCACCATGCCGTACATCGCGTTGCAGTTGGTCGGCATCGAGGCGGTGCTGAAGACGATGGGGGTGACCGGGGACACCGCTCTCGCCCGGCACCTGCCGATCATCATCGCCTTCGCGATCCTGGCCGCCTACACGTACCAGTCGGGGCTGCGGGCGCCGGCGCTGATCGCGTTCGTGAAGGACACCCTGATCTACGTGGTGATCCTGGCGGCGGTGCTCTGGCTGCCGCAGCGGTTGGGCGGCTGGGGAGCGATCTTCGACGCCGCCGACGCTAAGTTCGCCGCCTCGCCGAACCCGAACGACGGGGTGCTGCTCAGCGCCGACAACCAACTCCAGTACGTGACCCTGGCGTTCGGTTCGGCGCTGGCGCTGTTCCTCTACCCGCACAGCATCACCGGCGTGCTGGCCAGCCGGAACCGCGACGTGATCAAGCGGAACATGTCGGCGTTGCCGGCGTACAGCCTGCTGCTCGGCCTGATCGCGCTGCTCGGGTTCATGGCCATCGCGGCGGGGGTGAAGCCGCTGCCCGGGGCGCGGGAGGGCACGGTGGACAGCAACACGGTGGTGCCGGTCCTGTTCGACCAGCAGTTCCCCGACTGGTTCGCCGGAATCGCGTACGCCGCCATCGGCATCGGCGCGCTGGTGCCGGCGGCGATCATGTCGATCGCGGCGGCGAACCTGTTCACCCGCAACATCTACAAGGAGTACCTGAAGCCGGACGCCACCCCGGCGCAGGAGGCCAACGTATCGAAGATCACCTCGCTGGTGGTGAAGGTCGGCGCGGTCGCCTGCATCGTCTTCCTCGACCCGCAGTTCTCCATCGACCTCCAGCTCATCGGCGGCGTGGTCATCCTGCAAACCCTGCCGGCGGTGGCGCTGGGCCTGTACACCCGCTGGTTGCACCGGGGCGGGCTGGTCGCCGGTTGGGCGGCCGGCATGGGGCTGGGCCTGTGGATGCTCTACCAGATCCCGAACGCGGCGACCGGCCGGAAACACTTCGGCGGATCGGCGTTCCCGCTGGCCGACTTCGGGTTCGACACGAAGAAGACCATCTACGTGGGGATCGTGGCCGTACTGGTGAACCTGGCGGTGGCGGCGCTGGTGACGCTGGCGCTGCGGGCGGCGACGGTCGCCGACGGAACCGACGGCACCGAGCCGGACGACTACTTCGCCGACGAGGGCGACCCCCGGGTCACCCCCGGTGGCGCACCCGGCGCCGACGCGGCCCGCGAACCGGTCGGCTGACCGGTACCCGCCGCCCACCCGGAACGGGCGTTCGCGGCCGGCCCCGACGCCGGCCGCGTCGCCCGCCGAGGGCGTTGGCTTCGCGCCAGGGCGTCATTTCAGCGCAGCGCGCGCCAGAGCAGGTACAGGCCGACGACCGTGCCGAAGACGACGATCAGCGTCCTGAGCACCAGCGGCGGTAGGCGGCGGACCAGCCGTGCGCCCACGTACCCGCCCAGCAGCGTCGCCGGGGCCACCACGGCGACTGCCGCCCAGTTCACCGGGCCGAAGAGCGCGAAGACCACCACCGTGGTCAACCCGACCACGGCCGAGAGCAGGTTCTTCACCGCCACCACCCGGGCCAGCGTCGCGTCCAGCACCAGAGCCAGGCTGGCCACCAGCATCACCCCGAGCGCCGCCCCGAAATAGCCGCCGTACGCGGTGCCGACCGCGACCATGGCGTGCACGCTGACGGTACGGCGGCGCGGGGCGAGGTCCGCGGGGTGCCCGACCAGGCGACGCAGCGGACCCTGGAAGGCGAGCATGGCCGTGGCGGCGAGCACCAGGAACGGCACCACCAGCTCGAACGCCCGGGCCGGGGTGGCCAGCAGCAGCAGGCAGCCGGCGACCGAACCCAGCACAGCGGTGGGCAGCAGCGGCCACAGCGACCGGCGGGGCGGCAGGTCGGTCCGGCTGCCCGCCACACTGGCGAGGTACCCGGGGAAGACCGCCACCGAGTTGCTGACGTTCGCCGCCACCGGCGGCAGCCCGATCGCGATCAGCGCCGGGAAGGTGATCAGGGAGCCGCCGCCGGCCACCGCGTTCACCGTGCCGGCGGCGAAACCGGCGGCGAGTACGAAAGCGGCATCGAGAGGATCCATGATGCCCCGAGGCTAGTTACCCGCCCGGCCGGCCGCACCGCCACCCCTTGTGCTCCGCTTCCCTGGCCCGGGGTGGAATCCGGGGCGCCCGCGCCGTCGTTAGGATGAGGATGCGACGGACGAGTCGACCGGGCGGTCGCGTCGGCGGGCCACGGCCCGCCGCCGAGGAACGTCCGGACTCCACAGGGCAGGGTGGTTGCTAACGGCAACCCGGGGTGACCCGCGGGACAGTGCCACAGAAAACAGACCGCCGGCCCGTAACGGGACGGTAAGGGTGAAACGGTGGGGTAAGAGCCCACCAGCACCCCGGGTGACCGGGGTGGCTCGGTAAACCCCACCCGGAGCAAGGCCAAGCAAGGGCCGGTCATCGCAGGATGACGGCCCGGCGCAGACGCTTGAGGGCGGCCCGCCCGATGTCTGCGGGTAGGCCGCACGAGCCTGTCGGCGACGGCAGGCCGAGATGGATGACCGCCGCCGGCGCGGGCCCCGCGAGGGGTACGCGCCGGGCACAGAATCCGGCGTACAGGTCGACTCGTCCGTCGCCCACCAGCTCAGAGCCGCGATAAAGGCTCTGAGCTGGTTCTATGTTCGGGCGTCGATGGCCATCCTTGGTCATGATCGGCCGGCGCTTGGCGACCTGCCGACGGCTTAGGGCCTGCGGCGCGGGTGGAGAGCCTGCCGGCGTTCGGCGCGCAGGAGCGGCGTGCACGTCATCGCCGCGGACGACGCCGGGACGTGGTCCTGGTGGTCGCCGACTGATCCACTGATGTCGATGCCCGGCCCGGGGCTTGGGTTACGGATCGCGCTCATCGCGCCCGGCGTGTCGACACACGGCCTTTACTGCTTTACTATGTCCATAGTAAAGCAGTAGGAGGGGCTGATGTTCGTCTTCCGGCTCGACAGTCATTCGGGTGTGCCGCCCTACCTGCAGCTCGTCCAGCAGGTGCGCCAAGCCGTGCTGCTGGGCTTCCTGCGCCCCGGCGACCGGTTGCCGTTGATCCGCGAGGCAGTGGAGACCCTGGCGATCAACCCGAACACGGTCGCCAAGGCGTACCGGCAGTTGGAACAGGAGGGTCTGGTCAACGGCCGTCCCGGGCAGGGCACCTTCGTCAACGAGACACCTGCGGCCGCGATGTCCTCGGCGACGTACACCTCGTTGCGGCGCGGTCTGGAGACATGGTTGCGCCGCGCCTACGCCGCCGGACTGGACGAGCAGGCGGTCAACGCGCTTTTTACTGCCGTCGCCCACCAAACGAAAGATGAGAACGTCGCATGACAGCAAGTGACTGTGTGCTTCGCACCGATGGTCTGGGCAAACGCTACCGCCGGACATGGGCGCTTCGCGACTGCACGCTGGCGCTGCCGACCGGCCGGGTGATCGCGCTGGTGGGTCCCAACGGCGCGGGTAAGAGCACCCTGCTGCGCCTGACCGTGGGGCTGCTCGCACCGACCACCGGTACGGTGGAGGTCCTCGGGGAGTCTCCCACCACCAACACGCCGCAGGTGCTGTCCCGGGTGGGGTTCCTCGCCCAGGACCACCCGCTCTACCGACACTTCACCGTCGCGGACCTGCTCCGCTTCGGCCGCTCCTGCAACCTTCGATTTGACCAGGGCCTCGCCGAGCGTCGGCTGTCGCAACTGGGCATCCCGCTGGACCGTAAGGCCGGCGCACTTTCGGGCGGCCAACAATCTCAGGTCGCCCTGGCGCTGGCCCTGGCCAAGCGACCCGACCTGCTCGTTCTGGACGAGCCGATGGCCAGCCTCGATCCCGTGGCCCGACTCGAATTCCTCCAGGTCCTCATGGGCGCGGTCGCCGCCGACGGCATCACCGTGCTGTTCTCC
Source organism: Micromonospora sp. KC213 (assembly GCF_004348325.1). GTDB lineage: Bacteria > Actinomycetota > Actinomycetes > Mycobacteriales > Micromonosporaceae > Micromonospora. The sequence continues at coordinate 14,583 of NZ_SMKF01000058.1, forward strand.
TCCCACGTCGTGCCCGAACTCGAACGGGTCTGCGACCACCTGGTCTTGCTCAACCACAGCCGGGTCACGCTCGCCGGAGACATCGAGACGCTGTTGACCGAGCACCGGCTGCTCGTCGGTCCACGCACCACGACCGACCTCGACCGGGCCGGCACCGTCGTCGAGGCCACTCACAGCGACCGGCAAACCACACTGTTGGTACGCGACGGTGGCGCCCCGACCGCGCCCCACTGGCAGGCACATCCGATCGGGCTTGAAGACCTGGTGCTGGCATACCTGCGTCGCCCCGCCCCGCACGGTGCGGCGCTGCCGGTCGACGTTGCGGAGGTGCCGGCATGATGTGGCTGACCTGGCGCCAACATCGCGCCGAAGCGATCATTCTGGGGGTGCTGGTCGCAGCCACCGGCGTCACCCTGCTCGCGCTCGGGCTGCCGATGCACTCCCTGTTTCCAGAGGGTGCCGCTCGCTGCGCGGGGCTACAACCCGGCGTTGCCGATGCGTGCTCAACCGCCGTCAGCCGGTTGTGGGAGGAGCACGGCTACGCCTCCAAGATGCTGTCTCTGTTCAACCTGCTGCCGTTTGTCATCGGCGCGTTCCTCGGCGCACCACTGCTCGCCCGCGAACTGGAGAGCGGTACCTGGCAGCTTGCCTGGACCCAGGCGGTGCCCCGGATGCGCTGGCTGGCTGTCAAGGTAGCCGTGCTGGCTGCGCTGACCGGGGCGCTCGCCGTCGTCCTGACAACATTCATCACCTGGTACCGCCAGCCACTGGACGCCCTCGACGGCCGATTCGCCGCCGACGCGTTCGACCTGGAAGGGCTCGCTCCAGCGGCGTACGCCCTGTTCGCTTTCGCGGCCGCCACCTGTGCGGGCACCCTGCTACGGCGTAGCCTGCCCGCGCTCGCGACCGCGCTCGCCGCGTACATCGCCGTTCGCTTCGTCGTGGCGGGCTGGTTGCGCCCCCACTACCAAACACCTCGAATCCTCACCGAAGGCGTCGCTGCCGGCGATCCCACAATCGACGTGGCAGGCCGGATGCAGACCGGCGATCATCTCGACTGGATTCTCGCAACGGGCTACGCGGACTCCGCAGAGCGTCACCTCACCCTTCCCGAGGTCTACGAGATGGACGTCGCCGCCCGACGCGATGGAGTGGATCTCAGTGCGTACATGCACGATCAGGGCGTCCAGCAATGGGTCGAATACCACCCCGCCGACCGCTTCTGGACGTTCCAGATCATCGAGGCAGCCATCTTCGTCACGCTCGCCGCTGCCCTGCTGATACTCGTCGCGTTGCGAATCAAACGCCGCACTTTCTGAGCCCGCGGCACCGCCCACGCGCGCCCATCACAGGCACGAAGCGCTGGTCACCGGGTCCGCCGGAACAGGTTCCACCACGGCGGTCCCACGCCGCTCGCAAACGACCATGTTGCGCTGGCTAACGGGCAAGGCGCGGACCGTACGGTGAAGCCGGTCCGCGCCTTCCAGCCATCGAATAAGGAATGCGACCCGCTGACGCTCGCCCTGCCGTGGGAGAACCCGGCCAGCGACGAGCGGGTTACGGTCCCGCTGCTGTTCACCACCACCCGGCGAGGTGCGATCAACCGGCGCACCTTCGACAACAAGAGCTGGCGGCCGGCCATCCTGGCGCCCGGCATCACGCTGACAGGGCCACCGGGAACACGCGGGGCACGCCGACATCTTGCGCGATGCACGCGCTTCGCCGCTTCTACGCCTCGGCGCTGCTCGACGCGGGGGGAGCATCAAGGCGCTCGCGTCGTACCTTGGCCACGCCGACCCCGGCTTCACGCTCCGGGTCTACACGCACCTGATGCCGGCCAGCGAGGACCGCACCCGCAACGCGATTGACGATCTGTTCGGCAGCGTCGTGAAGCCCGGAAGCTGAAGGCGCTTGCAGACTTGTTGCGGGGTTGAGAGCGTGAGGCACCTGAACCTGCGCAAGGTCAATCCGAGGTGCTTCGACGGGCGGGAGTTCCGAACAGATGGACCGACTCGCAATTCGACCTGGTGACCGTGTCGAGCTTGCCTGCGAGGCGGTTGACTGGGTGGACCGCGATGTCATCCCGGCCGTGGTCCGGGTCGTGTTTACCGATGGGCAGGGCCGCGCGTGGTCGCTCGTCGACAAGGCTCCCATCTTCGGTACCGACCTGGATTCGACGTCGGCGTTGCCGAGGCCGGCCGCAGTGCGGTGCGTTGTCGAGGCGTTTCCCGACGGGTTCGTTGCCTCGTCGACGCCGTTGGTCCTGGTCTCGACAGAGCCTGACCACGTAACGGCAGAGGACGGAACCAACCTCTTCCTTGTCTCATTGGATCTTTTGCGTCCATCGGAGGCCGGGTCGTAGCGGTGCCAGCCGTCGCGTCTGTCCGAGTGACCCGAGGCAACGTGATCTTGTCGGACGTCCTGGCGACGCCCTGAGCGGGTGTTGGGCGAACGAAGTGCCTGCTCAGGGCGTGTCGTGTTCATGATCCGGCGTACAGGTCGTCGACTCGTCCGTCGCCCAGCACGCCAGCCGCCACCGAACGGCGCTGGCGTGCTTCTTCGGATACCGCTGGAACGCTACTGGTGCGGACGGCGAAAACAGACGCGGCTGCCATGCCTGGATCTGATGGCGCCGGTTGATCAATTAACTCACAGAGATCGAGATAAGAGATTTAACCCACTCGGTTCCAGAACGGGCGAGTGTACTGCAGAATCTGGAGGCATGCGCCCACCGCCAGCAGCAGGCTGACGGTTACTGCAAGGTCTGTCTCGGCGGCATTGTAGATCATGTTGTACCGCCACGGCACAATTCCGGGCGTGCTGAAGGCGGCCACCACGGCCAAGGCGCACATCGACGCGGTCATGCTGGAATATCGCACTGACGACGAGTACGACCGAGAGCAGAAGGAACCACGCCGAGAAGTACGAGTTCCGGTCGATTGATTGAGCCGTTTTCATCCTGCGTAGCGGTTGGCTTGGATGTGGTGCAGAACGAGGATGGCCTGCACGATCAGGGTCGCTCGTCGTGGGCAGCAGCGCAGCTTGGTCAGGATCTTCCAGGTCTTGAGGGTGGCGATCGCGCGTTCGCCGCGGGCGCGGATTTCGCGTGGGTGCGGTTCACGGCCTTCTGCCGGCGTGACAGCTTCGGCCGGAAGCGGTGCCGCTTGAATGGCGTGCGCACGCTGCCGTGGGCTCCTTGGTAGCCCTTATCGGCGAAGGTCATCACGTCTGCCCTGGTCAACGCCTCGATGATGCCGTGGATGCGGGCTGCGGTCAGGTCATGGACCGAGCCGGGCAGCGCCGGTGAAGCCCAGACGACGCGGCCAGCGGCATCGGCGATGACCTGCACGTTCACACCGTGCCGCTTATGTTTCCCGGAGTAGTACGGCCTCTGGTCAGCGACCCGGTCGGTCGGAATCAGGGTCGGCGTCGCGAAGATCTTCACCCCGGGGGCGAGGCCGTCCAGGATCGCGTACGCCAGCCGGCGGATCCGGCCCATAGCGGTGGCCAGGTCATCGGCGGTCGCCGCGAGCAGGGCTATCGCTTCCTGCACGTACCGCCAGGCGGTGGCGACACCGATCTGAAAGCCGGTCGCGAGTCGGGTGTAGGTGTCGCCGTTGCGCAGATGGGCCAGAGCCAGCAGCGCCTGCCGTCCGGGAGCGAGACGCCGCCACCGGGATCGGCGCTGCTTGCGGTGGGAGCGGATGCGTTCGGCGAGGTGGTTCAGGGTGCGGCTGGACAACGTAATCGTAGCGGGGTAGGACAGCATGGCGAGGCTCCCGGTCGGGGCTTCGAGTCTTGGTCGACAGCTGTCCTACCTGGAGCCTCGCACCCCATCGATCACCGATCCCGCCGCACCCACCCTGAGCTGCAAGATCAGCTTGGAAAAGGCTCAGTGATGGGTGCATCCGGAGGCGCCGATTGGGAATGTCCTTGATCTGCCACTGCCAGGCGAACCTTTTGCAGGAGCGCGGAGGCGCCCTCCACCGGTGCCCCAAATTTCTGGTAGCAGGCGCCGGCCGTGATGCGGGCACGGAGTCGTTCGGCGCAGCGCGCCCGCGCCAGGGATTCGCCGAGCTTCGTGGGCACCAGGATGGCCATCGAAGACCCACGGTGGTCCCATTCGGCTGCCGGCCTGCCGGCCTGCCGGCCTGCCGGGCTCTGCCTGCTTGACCAGTGTGACCATGATGGCCAGAAGAAGGTGGCAGGTGCCGTCGGCTGACCATGGAGGGGAGCGGGTGTGCTGCGCCGTCGATGGATGCGCGGGTGGACGGTGCCGCTGGTCGGGGGTGGCGCGGCGATCGTCATGGTGGGGGTGTCGGTCTTCAGCAATCAGGTGTACAGCGCGGGCCGACTCCAGTGGTGGTGGCTGGCCGGCGCTCTGGTGACGGCTGCGGCCAGCGTCTGGATCACCATTGCTCAGCAACGGGTCCCGCCCCGCGCGGTGCTGTCCGTGGTCGATGCCCGGGGTCGACCCCGCCTGCTGTCCGAGGTGAGCCTCGGCGACCTGGGCGTGCACCCGAACCGTTTCGCCACCGGCGACGAGCCCGCCCCGTACCTACCCCGCGACATCGACGCGGACCTCGTGGCGGCGTTGCGATCACCGGTTCCAGTCGTCATCGTGCACGGGAGTAGGCTGGCCGGGGCCAGTCGGAGTCTGGCCCACCACGCTCGCCGACTGCTTCCCGATCATCGGGTGCTGGTCTACTCTCCCGACCCGGACGTCACCGTTACCCAGCTGATGACCCACGCCGCCGGACAGCTCGCCGGGGCTGCAGGGGCCGTGCTGTGGCTCGATTCGCTGGGGCCCACGCAGCTCGCGCAGATGGATGCCGCCGTGCTGGATGAACTGCCCCGCGGGCTGCGGATCTGCGCCACGACCGAGAGCGTCGTGGTGACCGGCGTGCAGGTTCCCCCCCGGGTCGGGGAGGCATTGGGCCGTCACGCCCGGCTGATTCGCCTGGCACCGATGTCAGAGCCCGAACGGGACGCCCTGCGCGGCCTCCCCGTCTACCAGCCAATCGTCCCGGTCCTCGACGAACCCGAGCCGCCCCTGCTCGGTCGCCTCCTGGTGGCGCTCGACACGATCAGCGAGGCGCTCCAGATCGACTCCGACGACAGCACGTATCGCCAGGCGCTAATTCGAGTGGTCACCGACTGGCAGCGCGTCGGCGTGCCCGGACGCCTCGACGAGCAACTGCTCTTCGAGCTCTACAGCCGCTGTTGGCAGCGGCTGACTGCCGCCCGCCCCACCGTCCCGGTCTCCCGGGACCGATTCCGCGCGGCGCGCCGCTGGGCCAGCCAGCCCACCGGTACCCGTCCCTGGCTCGTCGACGCCGTCGCTGGCGGGCATATTCGACCGCATCCCCTGCTCGGTGTGCTGGCCGAGGACCCGCAGCGGGGCTGGACTACCACCGATGCTGTCTGGAACCACGCCGCGAGAGCCCTCACCGGCACCGAGTTGATCCGGGTCGCGTTGGGGGCCTACGACCGCGGCGACCACCGTCATGCCCGGCAGCTGCTGGCGACCGTCGACCCCGCCACCCTTTCCCCGGGCCACCGGGCCACCCTGGCCGCCGTCTTCGTCAGCCTCGCCGACGACCAGCGCAGCGCCGGGAACACCGCCGCCGCCCGCCGCTGGTACATCCGCGCCGTCGACACCGGCGACCCGGGCGAGGCGCCCCCCGCCATGGTCAGTCTCGGCGACCTGGAAAGCGCGGCAGGCAACCGGGCCGGGGCGCTGCGCTGGTACCTTCGGGCCGTCGACACCGGCCACCCCGACGCGGCGCCCTTCGCAATGGTCAACTCTGCGATTGAGGAGCGGGAGCGGGGCGACGTGGCGAGGGCTCGCCACTGGTACACCCGCGCCATCGACACCGGCCACGTCAGGGCGGCACCTACCGCCATGATCAACCTGGGAATGCTGGAGAACGAGGACGGTAGCCCGGCCGCAGCCCGGCACTGGTGGAGCGAGACCGTCAACACCGGACCACCGGACCTCGCGTGCAAGGGCCTCTCCAACCTGGGCTTCCTGGCACACGAACAGGGCGACCCGGACCAGGCCCGGCAGTGGTGGGACCGCGCCGTCGATACCGGCGACCCCGAAGCGCTCACGGCCATGATCAACCTCGCCCTCCTGGAACGCCAGCAGGACAACCTGGACCACGCCCGGCACTGGTACAAACGGATCGCTGAGACAGGCCATCCCGAACTCGCGCCCGAGGCCATGCAGAGCCTGGCAATCCTGGAGGCCGGGCAGGGCAACCTGGATCAGGCCCGCCACTGGTACCTCAAGACCGTGGCGACCGGTCATCCCGACCGGGCCCCCAAGGCGATGGTGAACCTCGGCGTGCTGACGCAGAGGCAGCACGACCCGGGTCAGGCCCGCGGCTGGTATATCCGGGCCCTGCGCACCGGTCACCCCGACGCGGCACCTTCGGCCACCTTCAACCTCGGCGTATTGGAAGAAGCGGTGGGCAACCTGACTCAGGCCCGGCAGCGGTACACCCGCGCCATCGCCACCGACCACCCGGACGCGGCACCCAGGGCAATGTTCAATCTCGCCGTCATCGACTACGCGCAGGGCTTCCCGGACCAGGCCCGGCACTGGTACACCCGGGCCGTCCACACCGAGCACCCCGAGGTGGCCCCCAAGGCCATGGAGGCTCTGGGCCGCCTCGAACGCGACCACGGCGACAGCTCGGCCGCCCGACGCTGGCTGGCGGCAGCGGCCACCCAGCCGCACGAACCGCTTCTCGCCGCTCGCGCCGCCGTCGCCCTCGGCCACCTCGAGGACGACCACGGCCGGGTCGAGGACGCCCGCCGATGGTACGAGCAGGCAGCCGCATCGGACAGCCACGGCATCGCCCAGGAAGCCACCGAGGCCCTGCAACGCCTCCACCATCGGCAGACCGACCGAGACTGAACCCTTTTCATCGTGGCCTGGTGCGCGGATGGCCTGATGAAGGGCGGCGTGTCGGTGCTCCAGATAGGACGAGGCTCCCGGTAGGACAACAGTCGACCAAGAACGACAGCCATGTCCGGGAGCCTCGTTGCTTACGAAGCAAGGTCTTCCCCGGCGACCTCGCGGGGTGACTGGCCAGCGCCCTGCCGAATGCCGAAGCCCTGCGCTTCGACAATAGCGGACACGCGCCGTTCGCCGAGGAGCCGGACCGATTCAACACGGTCCTGGCCGAATTCCTCAAGAAGTAGCGGACATTTGTGCGGTTCATGTCGCACATCATGATCTTGAACGCCGCACCCCGCGCTGTCCGAAGCGCGACTGGAGGTATTTCCGCACACCTTGTGGCCCTCATGCTGGGTGGGCCTGTCGGACTGCGCGAGAAAGTGGGCAACCCATGCACCCATTCGATCCTTCCGCCTTCGGATTCGAGCAAAAGTTGGACAAGCCGGGCAGCCCGGTCGAGGTGGTGCACAAAGGGCTCGACCTCCTGGCGACCGATCTCATGGAACTGAAGGAAAAGCTGCGCTCCAACGACCCGGAGATCGACAAGTATCTCGCAAAGACGAAGAGGGCCCTGCTTGACGTCGTCGATTTTCCGCAGCTCGCCGCCGCCCAACTGATCCCACCGGTACTGACCCTTGTCAAAACCGTCGCCGACGCAGCGCCGGCCAAACACCAGGCACAGATGATGGCGATGGCGCGCATCGCCGACGACGCCGTAATGTGCTACGCCAAGATAGCGGCCCTTCCCGAGCCTGTGCGGGCACACGCGGCGGGATGGTTCGACACCCATCTACCCGGCACCACCGAGCTCGAATGGATCATGTTGATCAAAGCGTTCGGTGACCAGCTCGCAACGACCATCGAACGCTACGCGAAACGGGCAACAGAGGGCGTCCCGACGGGTGCCCCTGACGCCATCCTGACGAAGGCGATCACCGCTATCGGCACGACACCGCTACACAAGCCGCGGTTCACGAAGGAGGGCATCGCCAAGGTCCTGCATGACCGGCTCAGCGTCCTCAACGAGCGCGACTTCAACCGGCGATACATCGCCTACATTCTCCGGATCACCCGCGCGAACCGCGGTGAAAGTAAGGAAAATCTGAACGATCTGGCCTACTGTATTGCTGCCGATGTCGACACCAAACTGGGCTTTTGCGACGGCGAGCGCATGTATCTCCGCGATCGCAACACCGACGTATCGTCCTGCATCCACGAGGCGATGCACATGCTGTCGTCACCGGCGTGGAAGCAGGCACTGGGAGACTGCCTCAACGAAGGCGCCACCGAGCATTTCAGTCGGGTCGTGTGCAAGCAGCACAACATTAAGTACAACCAAAACATCTACATGTGGAACGTTGGGGTATTCACCACGATCATGGATGTCGCCAAACTCGATCAGAGCGCTTGGGAAGAGGCTTATTTCGCGGGCAACGTCGAGAAAGTCCGGAAGGCGATCGTAGACATATCGGGCGAGGAGGGCATGCAAATCCTTTTGGAGAAATATCAAACCGACGAGCAGACCGCCAGGAAGTGGCTCGAACACTGCGAAGAATACCAGCGCACGTGCGTCGTCCAGTGAACCCTTTTCATCCTGCGTAGCGGTTCGTCTCGATGTGGTGGAGGACGAGGACGGCCTGCACGATGGTGGTTGCTCGGCGTGGGCAGCAGCGTAGCTTCGTCAGGATCTTGCAGGTCTTGAGCGTGGAGACGGCTCGTTCGCCGGGGGCGCGGGTCTTCGCGTGCGCCCGGTTGACCGCCTTCTGCCGGCGTGACAGCTCCGGCCGGAAGCGGCGCCGTTTGAACGGTGTCCGCACGCTGCCGCGGGCGCCCTGGTAGCCCTTGTCGCCGAAGGTCATCACCTTCGCGCTGGTCAGCGCATCGATGATGCCGTGGATACGGGCGGCGGTCAGGTCGTGGACGCTGCCGGGTAGGGCAGGCGAGGCCCAGACAAGCCGGCCAGCGGCATCGGCGATGACCTGCACGTTCACCCCGTGCCGTTTGTGCTTACCGGAGTAGTACGGCTTCTGATCGGCGATGCGGTCGATCGGAATCAGCGTGCCGTCCAGGATCGCGTACGCCAGCCGCCGGATCCGCTGCATGGCAGCGGCCAGGTCCTCGGCGGTGGCAGCGAGCACGGCGATCGCCTCCTGCACGTACCGCCAGGCGGTAGCCACTCCGACTTCGAAGCCGGCGGCGAGGCGCGTGTAGGTGTCGCCGTTGCGCAGGTGGGCCAGGGCCAGCAGGGCCTGACGGCCCGGGTCGAGACGCCGCCACCTCGATCGACGCTGTTGGCGGTGGCTGCGGATACAGTCGGCGAGGTGGTTCAGGGTCCGGCTGGACAGCGGGATCGTGGACGGGTAAGACAGCACAGGCGAGGCTTCCGGTCGGGGCATCGGGTTTTGGTCGACTGCTGTCTTACCTGGAGCCTCGCCCTCGTCGATCTCCTGTGCTGCCACACCTACCCTGAGCTACAAGACCAGCTTGGAAAAGGCTCATTAATCCAGCAGGAACGACATAGCCCATGCGACGGTCGTTCCACCAGCCACGAGAACCAGCACCCACAGGCTTTGGGCTGTAACCCGGGACGCGAGCGGACCGCCTCCAGTTCCGTCGTACGGCTCGTCATGCTGCTCGCTGCAGTGGCCGCAGGAAGCAGCATGAAAATTACGGCGACGGTATCCAGCGATGCACTGCCCGGAGGGGCGAACTGCAAGCCCAGAGCAGACATACTGAATTGGGAGACGGCACCGACGACGGCCCACAGTGCGGCATAGGCCGCGATGCCCGGTACGGTGACGCCACGGGCACCGGCGAAGGCCAATGCGATCAGGAGCCACGTGCGCGGCCCCGCCGACGTTGTCACGGCAGTGGGAGTGCCCGACAATTCCGGATCCCGTCCTGATTCGTCGCGATCCACGCGATCTGAGCGGATGCAGAGAGGCGGGAAAAAGTCTGCTGTGTCGCCCCGATCGCGGGATCCGTTGCCGCCAAGAGTTGAATGTCCGGCTCACCGGGGTAGTTGCTCGGGCCTTCACGCCCTCGAAGCTGCAGGGCCACGTGCCGATGAGCGCGGAAATCGTTCCGCCGCGGCTGACCAGAGAGGTGCGTCTCCACGCTCAAGACCTGAAAGTCCCGGCGAAGCTGCGCTGCTGCCCACAGCGAGCAACCACGATCGTGCAGGCTATCCTCGTCCTGCACCACGTCGAAGCTAACCGCTACGCAGGATGAAACGGATCACTGCGCCGAATGGACCAGCTGGCACCCCACACCGTCCAGTCTCTGGCGTCCGAGCTGCGCGCACTCGGCCTCACTTCGGGCGACGTACTGCTGCTGCACTCGTCGAACCGGAGCCTCGGGTTCGTTGCCGGAGGCCCCCAGGCAGTTGTGCGAGCGGTGCTGGATGTGCTCGGCCCCGAAGGCACCCTCGTCGTGCCGACCCACACGCCCGACAACACGGACCCGGCCGGGTGGCAGCATCCGCCCGTTCCCGAGGCGTGGTGGCCCGTGATCCGGGAGCACACCCCCGGCTTCGACCGATCGTGCACACCGAGCCGGTGGATGGGTGTCATTGCCGAGGTGGTCCGTACGTGGCCGGGTGCTCTGCGCAGTGATCATCCGCAGGTCTCGTTCGCCGCGCTGGGCAGGAACGCCGCGAGCGTCGTGGACGGGCACCAACTCGACGACGCGTTGGGCGAGAACTCCCCGCTCGGCGCGGTGTACCGCCTCGACGGCAAGGTGCTACTGCTGGGATGCGGTCACAGGTCCAACACCTCGCTGCACCTGGCGGAGTGCCGGCAGGTGTCGCCTCCGCAGGCGGTCACCGGTTCGTCAGTCCGACAGCCGGACGGGACAGACCGATGGACCACGTGGGTCGACGTCGTTGCCGATGAGGGCGACTTCGATCGGCTGGGTGCCGAGTTCGAGGCCACCGGTGCCGTGGTGATCGGTCGGGTTGGCAGTGCGGCGGCCCGCCTGATGTCCCAGCCTGTTCTGGTCGACTTCGCGACCGCCTGGATGGCCGCCAACCGCCTTTGATGACACCGTGAGCAAGTGGTTTCCGGCCGGCGAATTCAGCCGTCGGCGGGGCTTGCCGCCCGGTACGCGGTGTCGTGATGGTCATCGGCCGGATTCCCGCGATCGGAATTCGAGGAGCAGACCTCGACCGACCTCGACCGTAAGCCACCCCGTCGTACGCAGGAGGACAGCCGCGGCGACATCCATGCCGGGGGGGTCTCTACAGCATGGCCAGCGACCATGGCTCCGTCACCGACTACGACGGCAGCAGTACCATCGCGAAGTGGATCGGATCGCCCCGAACCGAGGCAGCCGCCACAAGGTGCGGCAGATGGTGCCATCCGGGGCCGGGAAACCGCCACTTGCCGCAATCGGCGACCGGGCCGACCGGGCAGGCTGGGGAGCGCCAGCCCGGGGGACGGCGTCAGCCGGCGACGGCCGTCACCTCGTCCCAGGTGGAGCCGGCGGGCAGGTACCAGGCGTCCGACGCGGCCCCGAGGGCGTGGGCGATGACCAGACGGGCATGCGCGTCCAACTCGGGCAGCCGGTCCGGCGGGAACCATTCCACCGCCAGTGACTCGTCGTCGTTGACCCGCGCCGTGCCGGAGATCAGCCGGCAGTGGAAGCCGAGGTTCAAGTACTCGCAGCGATCCCCGTTCGGGTAGGTGTGCGGGTGCGACAGCACACTGCTGAGCCGGACCGGCTCGACGCGCAGCCCGGTCTCCTCCGCCACCTCGCGCACCACGGCGGTGGCCGGTTGCTCACCCGGCTCGACGATCCCGCTCACCACCGACCAGCGGCCGTCGTCGGCCCGCTGGCCGAGCAGCAACGCCCCACGCTCGTCACACACCACCGCGCTGACGCTCGGCAGCCAGAGCAGGTCGTGGCCGATGTGCCTGCGCATCCGCTGGATGTAGTCCGGTACGCCCATCCGGCGACCCTAGCCGCCGTGGTCGCGCCCCGCGCAACGAGGCGGCGGGGGTCAGCCGCACCAGGGCGACGCTCCGCTCACCGACACGGTCGGTGTCGCAGCGCGGACAGGATCGGCTCCCGGCGGTTGTCCTGGTCATGACCGCCGACCATGCCGGTGTCGGCTGCCCGGGGGCGCCGGACGTTCGGCGGAGCCGGTCACGACGGGCACGCCACCCGTTCCAGCGCCACCGGATTCGGGCCGACCACCTGCGCGAAGCAGCCGTCCGCGGTGGCCTGCTGCCATCCGAAGAGGCTCGGCGCGGTTTTCGCCACGCGTACCCGGAAGACCATCCGGACCCCGGCGGCGGCGCGCTCCACGGTGAGCACCTCGACGCCCTCGGCGCGGTCGGCGATGCCGCGCAGCGTCGCCTGCCCGGCGGTCGGTTCGGCCAGCAGTTGCGTCCGCGTCCGTTGTGCGGTCGTGGTCACCTCGCGCGCCGCCCGCTGCTCCAACCGCTGCTGCGAGCGGTCCCGCAGCAGGGGCGTCATCACCGTCACCCCGACCACCGTCAGTACCACCGCGACACCGGCGGCGATCAGGCCACGCGACGCCCAGCCCGGTCTTCCTCCCCCGAAACGCACCCCGGGATTCTGCGTCACCGACCTCCTCGCCGGCTGTCCCGTCAACTTCAGACGAGTTTCGGCGTTCCCGCCCGCGCCCCTGTGACCAGGTCTAATGTGGAAGCCGACGAGTATTTACCCGATTCGGTGGCGGCCGGGCTGCTCCCGGTGCACAGTGAGCTCATGAGCGACAGCGGACGTGCCGGGCGCTACTACTGGTGCACGCGTCACCATCGGGTCGAAACCGATGTCGACCTGTGTGCCTCCCGGCACGTTCTCGGGCCGTACGCCTCAGCCGCCGACGCGGAGAACGCCCTGCAGCGGGTGCGGGAGCGTAACGAAGCGTGGGAGGCCGAGGACGCCCGCTGGGCCGGGGAGGGCAGATAGACGGCGCGGGACGGCCCGCGTCGAGGAACTCCGTGCCTCCGGGGGAGGCACGTGAGCGCATGCCCCAAGGAGGGAACCGAGATGGCCGAAGCACAACAGGCCACCCGCCCGGCCGCCAGGAGATCCGCCGCGACCGAGCGGAGAGCCGGCACCACCCGGAGCACCCCCGCACGCCGGTCCGTGCCGGCCACCACGACGGCCCGCAGGGCACCGGCCGGTAAGGCGTCGCCGAACGCCTCAGGTGCCGGGAGCGGCCGTGCCCCGGCCACCACGGCGACCGCCGCGAAGAGGACCACGGCCGTGAAGACGGCTCCGGCCAGGAAGACCACGGCGTCGAAGACCACAACGGCGGCGACGAAGGCCCCGGCGGCGAAGCGAACCACGGCGAAGACGGCTCCGACGACCAGGACCGCCGCCAGCAAGGCCCCGGCTGGCCGGACGGCGGCGAAGAAGGCTCCCGCCCAGAAGGCCGCCACCAGGACCACCGCCGGGGCGAAGAAGACCTCGGCCGCGGCGAAGAAGACGAGCACGGCGGCGAAGAAGACGAGCACGGCGGCGAAGAAGACGGTGGCGTCGAAGACCACCGCCAGGAAGGCCCCCGCGAAGAAGGCGACCGGCATGTCGTCGACCACCGCGCGCACGGCGGGCAGGCCGACACCCGTGAGGAAGGCCACCGCGCGTAAGGCCCCTTCGCGTACGACCGCCGCCCGCGGCAGCGCTCCGGCGAGCACCCGCTCGCGTGCCCGCAAGAGCAGCTGACCGTACGTCGAGCACCGCCCTCACGCGGGAGAGCGGATCATGCCCGGGGCTGCCAGGATTGACCCGTGCTCATCCGACGTGTGCTGGCGCCCCGCATCGACTTCGGTGCGCTGCGCCGCGAGCTGGGACTGCCGGACGCCTTCCCAGCCGCGGCGCAGCGCGAGGCGGACGAGGCGGCCGCCGCCGCGCCGCCCGCCGCGACCGACCGCACCGACGTCCCGTTCGTCACCGTCGACCCGGCGACCTCCCGCGACCTCGACCAGGCGATGCACCTGAGCCGCCGCCCCGGTGGCGGCTACCGGGTGCGCTACGCCATCGCCGACGTCGCCGCCCACGTACGACCCGGCGGCGCACTCGAGGCGGAGACCTGGCGGCGCGGGCAGACCGTCTACCTCCCCGACGGCAACGTGCCGCTGCACCCGCACACGCTCAGCGAGGGCGCGGCGAGCCTGCTGCCCGACGTCGACCGGGCGGCGGTGGTGTGGACCATCGACCTCGACGCCGACGGCGGCACCGTGGCCGTGTCGCTGGAGCGCGCCCGGGTCCGCAGCCGGGCCAAGCTCGACTACGTCGGGGTGCAGGCCGCCGCCGAGACCGGGACGCTGCCCGAGCCGATCGCCCTGCTGCCCGAGGTCGGCACCCTGCTCACCGCCCGTGGGCTGCGTCGGGGCGCGGTCAACCTGCCGCTGCCGGAACAGGACGTCGAACCCGACGGCGACGGCTGGCGGCTGGTGCTGCGCGGCCCGGCGCCGATGGAGGACCACAACGCCCAGGTCTCGCTGCTCACCGGGATGGCCGCCGCCGACATCATGCTCGCCGGCGGGATCGGCCTGCTGCGGACCATGCCGGCGCCCAAGCCCGAGGCGGTGGCCCGGCTGCGCGCCGCGGCGACCGCGTTGGGCGTGCCCTGGCCGGACGGGACCAGCGTCGGCGAGCTGCTGGCCGGGCTGGACACCAGCGGACCCCGGGCCGCCGCCTTCGTCGACCAGGCGGCCGAGCTGATGCGCGGCGCCGCGTACACCGCCTTCGACGGCGAGCCGCCCGAGCGGCCGGGGCACGGCGGGGTCGCCGCCGCGTACGCCCACGTCACGGCCCCGTTGCGCCGGCTGGCCGACCGGTACGCGACGGAGGTCTGCCTGGCCCTGCACGACGGCCGGCCGGTGCCCGACTGGGCCAGGGCGGCGCTGCCCCGGCTGCCCGAGGTGATGGCCGCGACCGACCGCACGGCCGGTGCCGCCACCCGGGGCGCGATCGAGCTGGCCGAGGCGGTGCTGCTGGCGCACCGGGTGGGGGAGAGCTTCCCCGCCGCCGTGCTCGACGTTGACGCCGCGCCGAACGGGCAGCCGAAGCCGGGCCGGCAGCCCGGCGGCACGGTGGCGTTGGACGACCCGCCGGTACGCGCCCGGTGCGTCGGCGTGCTGCCGCTGGGCGAACGGGTCCGGGTACGACTGGTCACCGCCGACCCGGTCCGGCGTACGGTGCTCTTCGCCCACGACTGATCCACGAGGCGGGATTCGTCACAGTGACGGGCGCTGCTGCCGTGCGGGACGGTTTGCGAGGATGATCGCATGGCTTACGACGCGACCAGGCTGCCCGATGTCTCCGGGCTGACCGTCGGCATCATCGGTGGCACCGGCGACCAGGGACGGGGGCTCGCCTACCGGTTCGCCCGAGCTGGTCAGCGGGTGCTGATCGGTTCCCGTTTCGCCGAGCGCGCCGCCGAGGCCGCCGCCGAGATCGCCGCCCTGCCCGGGGTGCCGGCCGACGCCGAGGTGACCGGGGCGGGCAACGAGGAGGTCGCCCGCGGCAGCGACGTGGTCGTGATCGCGGTGCCGTGGGACGGGCACGCCGCCACCGTCGCCGCGCTGGCCGAGCCGCTGGCCGGCAGAATCGTGGTCGACTGTGTCAACCCGCTGGGCTTCGACAAGCAGGGCCCGTACGCGCTGCCGGTGCCGGAGGGCAGCGCGGTGCAGCAGGCCGCCGCCCTGCTGCCCGACTCGCGGGTCTGTGCGGCGTTCAACCACGTCAGCGCCCCGCTGCTGGCCGACCCGGAGGTCGACCGGATCGACCTCGACGTGCTGATCTGCACCGAGGACCGGGAACTGGTCGACATCGTCGGCGCACTGGCCGCCCGGATCCCCGGCATGCGTGGCATCTACGCCGGCCGGCTGCGCAACGCCCACCAGATCGAGGCGTTCACCGCCAACCTGATCGCCATCAACAAGCGGTACAAGGCGCACGCCGGCATCCGCGTCACCGACCTCTGACGCCGACCCGTCCCGCTGGGCGGAGATCCTGGTACGGAACAACCCCTCGGGGAGCCACTGCGTACCAGGATCTGTTCTGGTCCTAGCGGGTTGCGCGTTGCAGGAGGCGGCGGAGGGCGGGGAG
>NZ_SMKF01000059.1 GCF_004348325.1 Micromonospora sp. KC213
AGCAGCCCGCCGGCCAGTTCCAGCCAGCGTCCCCCGACGACCGGTGATTGACATGATCGCGTCATGACTACCCGCGACATGTTGCGCGGGCTCCCGGTGCTGGCGCACGAGATGCCCTCCTTCGACCCCGTCGACGTGCCGGACGACCCCGTGGCCCTCTTCGCCTCCTGGTTCGCGACGGCGGTCACCGCCGGGGTGGACGAGCCGCACGCGATGACCGTCTCGACGGTGGACGCCGACGGCTTCCCCGACGCGCGCGTGCTCATCCTCAAGGACCTGGACGCCGACGGCTGGCACTTCGCCACCAGCGCCCACAGCGCCAAGGGCCGGCAGCTCGCCGGCAATCCGCGGGCCGCGCTGACCTTCCACTGGCGGGAGCTGGGCCGGCAGGTGCGGGTTCGAGGGGTGACCCGCCCCGCGGACCCGGAGGTCTCCCGGCGCGACTTCCTGGCCCGCCCGCTCGGGTCCCGGGTCGCCACCCTGGCCGGCCGGCAGAGCGAGCAGCTCACCGACCGGGCGGCCCTCGACGCGGAACTCGCCCGGGTCCGGGCGGCGCTGACCGCCGACCCGGAGCTCGTCGCCGAGGCCCACACCGTGTACCTGGTACGGCCCGAGACCGTCGAGTTCTGGCAGGCCGACCGGGAGCGCCGGCACGTCCGGCTCCGCTACCGCCGGAGCCCGAACGGCTGGAACCGCGAGCTGCTCTGGCCGTGACCGGTGCCGGCCGACGGCGGGTGGCCGGTGGTCCGACGATGGCGGTGGGCTGGGTCAGCCGAGTTGGGCGACCAGGTCGTCGACGGAGGTCACCGGTCGCTGGCAGACGAAACCCCGACAGACGTACGCGGTGGGCCGCCCGTCGACCAGCGGCCGGTCCGCCAGCAGCGGCACCCCCGGCCGGTCGGTCCGGCCGGCCACCAGCACCGCCCCGGGCGGGGCGTGCCGGGTCGCCGCCGCCACCAGCGGGTCGCCCTCCGGGTCGTCGGTGACCACCGCGATCTCGTACGGCCCGGAGAGCAGCGCCTCGCCCGCCATCGCCGCGTAGCCGGTGAACCGGGCGTGCCGCCCGACGATCGGCGCGACGGTGGCCAGCGTCCGCTCGGCCGCCTCCCGGTACCGGGTCTGGCCGGTCAGCGCGGCGTACGTCACCAGGGCCGCCGCGATCGCGGAACGACCGGACGGGGTGGCGTTGTCGGTCGGGTCGGCGGGTCGGGTGATTAGTCGCTCGGCGTCGTCGGCGGTGTCGTAGAAGCCGCCGTCCGGGGCGGCGAAGCGGGCCAGGGCGGTGTCCAGCAGCCCGCCGGCCAGTTCCAGCCAGCGTCCCTCTCCGGTGAGCTGGTGCAGCGCACAGAACGCCTCGGCCACGCAGCCGTAGTCCTCCAGCACCCCGGCCGGCTCACCGACCACCTTGTCGCGCGACGTCCGGCGCAGCCGCCCGTCGACCACATGCACGGCGGCCAGGTGCGCGGCGGCGTCCCGCATCGCCCCGTCGGCGACGATGGTGACGCCCTCCATCAGGTTCGCGTCCTCGTCGTCGGGCGCGACGTACGCGGCGGCGACCTGGAGGAACTCGGCGATCGCGGTGATGGCCAGGCCGTTCCAGGCGGCCACCACCTTGTCGTCGCGGGCCGGTTGCGGCCGGGCGTCCCGGGCGGCCAGCAGCCGCCCGACCACGTCCTGCCAGCGGGCCCGGATCTGCGGGTCGGCGTCGTCGACGTCCCGGGCGAGCCGGAGCACGCTCGTGCCGTGTTCGAAGGTGCCGGACTCGGTGACCTCGAACAGGTCCGCGGCCCAGCGGCCGTCGGACTCGCCCAACGCCTCGACCAGCTGGGCCGGCGTCCAGGCGTAGGTGAGCCCCTCGACGCCCTCGGTATCGGCGTCCAGTGCCGACGCGAAGCCCTCCCCCGGCTTGTGCAGCTCGTCGGCGAGGAAACGGGCGGTGTCCCGGGCCACCCGCCGGGCCAGCCGGTCGCCGGTGAGCCGCCAGAGCTGGGTGTAGAAGCGCAGCAGCAGGGCGTTGTCGTAGAGCATCTTCTCGAAGTGCGGCACCGTCCAGTGGCCGTCCACCGAGTAGCGCGCGAACCCACCCGCGAGCTGGTCGTGGATGCCGCCCCGGGCCATCGCCTCGGCGGTGTGCCGGGCGATCTCCAGACTGCGCGCCGAGCCGGTGCGCTGGTGGTGGCGGAGCAGGAAGAGCAGGTTCATGTGCGGTGGGAACTTCGGGGCGGCACCGAACCCGCCGTTGGTTTCGTCGTACTCGCGGGCGAGCTGGCCGGCGGCGGCGTCGAGCAGCTCGGCGGTGAGCGGGGCGGTGGGACCACCGACGGCCTGTGCCCCGCCGATCGCCTCGACCACGGCGGCACCCTGGCGCAGCACGGCCTCCCGCTGGTCGCGCCAGGCGGCGGCGACCGATTCCAGCAGCCGGACGAAGTTCGGTCGCGGGAAGTAGGTGCCGCAGAAGAACGGGGTGCCGTCCGGGGTGGCGAAGACCGTCATCGGCCAGCCGCCCTGCCCGGTCATCGCCTGGGTGGCGGTCATGTAGACGGCGTCGACGTCGGGCCGCTCCTCACGGTCCACCTTGATCGCCACGAAGTCGTCGTTGACCAGTGCCCCGACCTGCTCGTTCTCGAACGACTCGTGGGCCATCACGTGACACCAGTGGCAGGCCGCATAGCCGACCGAGATGAGCACCGGCACGTCCCGGCGCTTCGCCTCGGCGAAAGCCTCCGGACACCACGGCCACCAGTCGACCGGGTTGTCGGCATGCTGGAGCAGGTACGGCGAGGTGGCGTCCGCGAGTCGGTTCACCCGACGACCATATCCACCCCGCGGCGCCCCCGCCGGTCACACCGACGACCGGCTCAGGAGGCTCCGTCGACGCGGAGCCGGAACACGTTGGACTCGGCCGCGTCGCGCAGCGACCCGAGCACCGCTCCGATCTTGTCCGCCGGCATCGGTTTGAAGAAGTGGTAGCCCTGGGCGGCGGTGCAGCCCAGCTCGGCCAGGGCGAGCCGCTGCTCGGCGGTCTCCACCCCCTCGGCGACCACCCGCAGTCCCAACTCGTGGGCGAGCCCGACGGTGGTCCGGACGATCGCCGCCGCCTCCGGCGAGTCGACCATCCGGATCACGAACGAGCGGTCCACCTTCAACTCGTCCACGGCGATGCGGGTGAGGAAGGTCAACGACGAGAAGCCGGTGCCGAAGTCGTCCACCGCCAGCTGCACGCCCATGGCGCGCAGGGTGGCCAGCACCTCGTCGATCACCTCCAGCTCGCTCATCACCACCGTCTCGGTGATCTCCAGGACGAGCCGGTGCGGCGGCACCTGGTGCCGGCGCAGCGCGTCGGCGATCTCGGCCGGTAGCCGCGGGTCGAGCAGGCTGCGCGCCGACAGGTTCACCGAGATCGGCACGTCCAGCCCCTCGCGGGCCCAGCCGGCCGCCACCGCGAGCGCCTTGTCCAGCACGTACCGGGTGAAGGCGCCGAGCTGCTCACTGTTCTCCACCGGGCGGATGAAGTCGACCGGGCCGAGCCAGCCCCGTCGCGGGTGCCGCCAACGGATCAGGGCCTCCACTCCCGTCGGTGCGCCGGTGGCGAGGTCGACCGCCGGTTGCAGGGCCAGCACCAGCTGGTCGTCGGTCTGCAACGCCTCCCGCAGCTCGGCGAGCAGCGCCAACTGGTCGGTGCTCGCGGCGTCCCGGGAGCTGTCGTACACGGCGACGCTGCCGCCGCCCTCCTTGGCCTGGTACATGGCGATGTCGGCGCGGCGCAGCAGCTCGGTCAGGTCGGCGGTGCCGGCCCCGGCCACCACCACTCCCACCGACACCTCGACCGACATGCGCACCCCGGCCACCTCGGTGGGTGCGGCCAGCCGCTCGGCGATCTCGCGGGCCTGGCGCAGCGCGTACGCCATCGGCGCCGCCCGATCGCCGACGATCGGCACCGACGTCAGCAGCAGGGCGAACTCGTCGCCGCCGAGACGCCCCAGCAGATCACCAGGACGGGTGAGGGCACCCAGCCGGTTGGCGGTGAGCCGCAGCAGCTGGTCGCCGGCGGCGTGCCCGAGGGTGTCGTTGACCTCCCTGAACTTGTTGACGTCCAGCAGCAGCAGCGCGACGGGGTGGTCGTGCGCGAGCTGCCGCAACGCCTGGTCGCCCTTGCTGAGCATGGCAGCCCGGTTGACCAGCCCGGTCAGCGCGTCGTGCACCGCCTCGTACGAGGATCGTGCGCTGACCAGCCGCAGCTCGCGATGGGTGGCGGAGTCGTGCAGCGCGGCGGCCAGCGCGTCGGAGAAGGCGGCCACCGCGTCGCGCTCCCGGGGGGCCGGCGGCGCCGAGGCGGGGAACCGGACCCGAAACTCGCCGACCAGGACGTCGCCGACGGTGAGCGGACGGACCAGCTCGTGCTCTCCGGCGGACGATGGACCGGGCGGTCCCACCTCCCGGTCGCGCACCTGGCCGCAGGCCTCGGCGCGGTAGCGGCGCCAGCGGCCGTCGCCCCGGGCCACGTCGACGTCGACCAGCTCGGCGCCGAAGAGAGTTCGCGCACCGGTCGCCGCGGCGGTGGCCACGCCCCGCTCGTCGAGCTGGTTGAGGGCGGCCGTCGCCTCGGCGAACGCCCGCCAGTCGCGCCGCTCCCGGTCGACCCGGAGCCGGTGCCGGTAGGTCTGCTGGAGCAGCCAGAGCGGGGGTGGCAGGAGCAGCAACCAGCGGGCGTCGATCTCCAGCAGCGCCACCACGGCCAAGCCGACGGCGACGTTGCCGACGAACATCAGCAGTTTGCCGCGGAGCGCGGCGAGGATCGGCGGCCCGATCGCCAGTCCGTTGCGCAGGGCCAGGGTGGCCCCGCCGAGGCAGACGGTGGCCAGCAGGTAGGTGACCGCGCCGGCGACCTGGGCGAGCGCGAGGGCGGGGGTGGGCGCGGCCAGTAGCGGTGCGCCGAGCGTGGTGGCGACCGCGACCGCCAGCGCCGTGGCGGCGGTCAGCGAGGCCGCGATCCGCAGCACCTCGACGGGCGGTCGCCGATCGACGAACAGGGACATGCCGCCCCAGGCCAGGGCGGTGCCGAGCAGGGCGGCGGCGGGCAGCCATCCGGCCGGCGCGAGGTACAGGCAGACGATCAGGGCAGCTTCACCCCAGGTGATGCTGACCATGCCGGTCTCGGTGCGGAACCGCAGCCGGGCCAGTTGGGCGACGGCGAACACCGCGACGACGACCCCGAACCGGGCCGGTGGGGCGAGCGGGTCGTCCGGTGGCAGCGTGGCGGGAACGATCAGGCCGGCCGCGACCGCGGCCAGGGCGGTGAGCGTGACGGCGGCGACGAGCAGCAGCACCCGCGGCGGTACGCCGAGCGGGTCGGACCGGTCGCGCAGATCGCCGCCCCGGCCGGAGATCACCGGCCCACTCCGTCCGCCGGCGCCGGGACGGCGCACGGGACAGACGCTGCTGCCACGGTCATGGCGCCCCCTCCCGCGCGCGGCTCGGGGACTGCGAGGTCCCCCCGGCGGAAGGCTAAGCCAATCCGGGTGACCGCAACAGGGGTCGACGGCCCAGATGGGCGTGAATCACCCCCGCGTCAGCGGTTGCGGCCCTGTTGGGGGCCGGTGGCCTCGTTTGGACGTGATTCCTGCCCTGCCATCCCATCCGTCGGATCGACGACCGACGCGTCGACCCGACCGGTTCCGGCCGCCGTGCCGTGGTCGGGGAACCGGTCCGGCAGCCGGCGCAGCCGGGAGTTCATGTTGCGGATCAGGAGGATGGTGGCGGCGGACAGCAGCAGGAGCAGGAACAGGCCCATCGGCCCGGCCAGGCCACCCGTGCGGGTGTCACCGAAGTTGTTCGTCGCGAGCACCTGGGCGGCGGTCAGCATGTGTTCTCCGATGTGCGGTGGGGTTTCAGCGTAGCCCGGCGCCGGTCAGCGGGCGTGGGCCGTCTCGCGTACCCCGGCGAAGAGGTCCGACTCGGGCAGCGGGCTGTCGACCAACGAGCGGACGAGTTGGAAATCCTCCGTGGGCCAGGCCCGGCGCTGGAGGTCCATCGGCACGTGGAACCAGAAGCCGTCCGGGTCGATCTGGGTGGCGTGGGCGCGCAGTGCGTCGTCGCGGACCGGGAAATAGTCGGCGCATTCCACCCGGGTGGTGATCCGGGGGCCCTTGTCCGGACGGTCCTCCCAGTGCTCGAGCCACTGTCCGTAGGGCGACTCCAGACCGGCCTCGAGCATGGCCTCGTGCAGAGCCATGATCTTGCCCTTCGAGAACCCGATGTCGTAGTAGAGCTTGAGCGGCTGCCAGGGCTCGCCGAGGTCGGGGTAGCGCTCCGGGTCGCCGGCCGCTTCGAACGCGGCCACGCTGATCTTGTGGGTCATGATGTGGTCGGGGTGCGGGTAGCCGCCCTCCTCGTCGTACGTGGTGACGACGTGCGGGCGGAACTCGCGCATGAGCCGCACCAGCGCACCGGCGGCGACGTCCACGTCCTGCAGGGCGAAGCAGCCCTCGGGCAACGGCGGCAGCGGGTCGCCCTCGGGCAGCCCCGAGTCGACGAAGCCGAGCCAGGCCTGCTCGATGCCGAGGATGGCCCGGGCCGCGTCCATCTCCCCGCGACGGATCTCGGCGATGTTGGCCCAGACGTCGGGCCGGTCCATCTTCGGGTTGAGCACGCTGCCGCGTTCACCGCCGGTGCACGTCACGACCAGGACGTCCACGCCCTCGGCGACGTACTTCGCGGTGGTCGCGGCACCCTTGCTGGACTCGTCGTCCGGGTGCGCGTGCACGGCCATGAGACGCAGCTGCTCTGCCAACGAAGGCGCTCCTCGTCTGTGTCACCGGCAGCCCCGGCGGCGGACCTGTCATCCTTGACCGGGAGCGGTGCGGAAATGGAACCCTCCCATTCTTGCCGATGCCACCGACAACGACGTCAGGAGACAGCCACCGGTGACCGAGACGCACGCCACAGTTCCGCCGGGCACGCCGGTGTTCCCCCCGGGCCGGTACGGCCGCCGTCGGGAGCCCCGACGCCGCCGCCCGCTGTTGGCGGGGCTGCTGGTGGCCGGTCTGGCCGGCGTGCTGGTCCTGGCCGCCAGCCAGCTCTACACCCGCTACGGCGACCCGAACTACGACGCCCAGATGATCACCTATGCCGACCTCACCGACACCGGCGTCCGGGTCGACTTCCGGGTCACCGTGCCGGCCGGCGGGTCGGCGGTCTGCCTGCTGCGCGCCCGCTCGCACGACGGCGCCGAGGTGGGCCGGGAGGAGGTGCCGGTCAGCGCCGCACCGGGCGAGCGGCACCTCGTCGTCCGGCACCGGGTGCCCACCACGGCCCGCCCGTTCATCGGTGAGGTGCTCCGCTGCCGGCCCGTCGGATGAGCCGGTTCGCACGGATTGTCCTGACGTGATCGTCAACCCGCGGACGTGTGCCGCGCTGGTAACTTGGTAAGTCACCTGTCAGCCAGTCCGCACAACCGAGGAGAACGCCCTGTGTCCACCAAAGGCAACGAGGCGCCCGCCACCTGGCTGTCCCAGGACGCGTACGACCGGCTCCAGGCCGAGCTCGACGAGCTGATCGCCAACCGGCCGGTCATCGCCGCCGAGATCAACGCCCGGCGCGAGGAAGGCGACCTGCGGGAGAACGGTGGCTACCACGCTGCCCGCGAAGAGCAGGGCAAGGCCGAGGGGCGGATCCTCTACCTCAAGGAACTGCTCCGCACCGCCCAGGTCGGTGAGGCGCCGACCGCCGACGGGGTGGCCCCCGGAATGGTCGTGACGATCTACTTCGACGACGACGCCGACGACACCGAGACCTTCCTTCTCGGGTCGCGCGAGATCGGCTCCACCACCGACCTGACCGTCTACAGCCCCGAGTCGGCGCTCGGCAGGGCGATCCTGGGTGGCCGCGCCGGCCAGGCCTGCACCTACACGGCGCCCAGCGGCGCCGACATCAAGGTGACCATCGTCAGCTTCGAACCCTTCAGCGGCTGAGGCCGACCCCGCCGGGCCCGCGCGACCCGGGCAGGGACGATCGCGTACGCCGAGGCGTGGCACCCGTCGGGTGTCACGCCTCGGGCGCGAAGACCACCTGGTAGCCGCTGGCCCGCAACGCGCTGATCAGCGTGTCGGAGTGTTCGACACCCCGGGTCTCCACCGACAACGCCACCTCGACCTCACCGAGGCGCAGGTGCGGGTTGGCCCGCTGGTGCTCCACGTCCACCACGTTCGCCCGGTGCTCGGCGATCTCGGCGAGCAGCGCGGCGAGCTGGCCGGGCCGGTCCGGGCAGCGGACGGTGACCCGCAGGTACCGTCCGGCGGCGGCCAGGCCGTGCTCGATCACCCGCATCATCAGCAGCGGGTCGATGTTGCCGCCGGAGAGCACCGCGACCACCGGGGTGGTCACCTCGACCGTCCCGGCGAGCAGGGCGGCCACGCCGACCGCGCCGGCCGGTTCCACCACCTGCTTGCCCCGCTCCAGCAGCATCAGCAGCGCCCGGGAGATGTCCTCCTCGGAGACCGTGACGATCTCGTCGACGAGCGCGCGGACGTGGTCGAAGGTGATCTCGCCGGGTCGGCCCACGGCGATGCCGTCGGCGATGGTGGAGAACGTCGGCAGCCGTACCGGCGCACCGGCCCGCAACGAGAGCGGGAAGGCGGCGGCGCTGGCCGCCTGGACCCCGACCACCCGGACATCGGGACGCAGCGCCTTGGCCGCCGCCGCGACCCCCGAGATCAGGCCACCGCCGCCGACCCCGGTCACGATGGTCCGCACCTGCGGGCACTGTTCGAGGATCTCCAACGCCACCGTGCCCTGGCCGGCGATCACGTCGCGGTGGTCGAACGGGTGGATCAGCACCGCCCCGGTCCGCTCGGCGAAGGTCTGCGCCGCCACCAGCGACTCGTCGACGGTGTTGCCGGCCAACTCGACCTGGGCGCCGTACCCCTTGGTGGCCGCCACCTTCGGCAGCGGCGCGTTGACCGGCATGAAGACCGTGGCGTCGGTGCCCACCAGCCCGGCGGCGAGCGCGACCCCCTGCGCGTGGTTGCCAGCGCTCGCGGCGACCACGCCGCGAGCGCGCTCGTCGGCCGACAGCCGCGAGATCCGCACGTACGCGCCTCGCACCTTGTACGAGCCGGCGCGCTGCACGTTCTCGCACTTGAGCCAGACCGGACCGCCGAGCGCGGCGCTCAGCGGCCGGGAGGGCTCCAGCGGGGTGGTCCGGGTGACGCCGTCGAGCAGTTTCCGCGCGGCCCGTACGTCGTCGAGGCCGACCAGTTCCGTCATGGCCTGATCGTGCCACCTGCCTGCGGCGATGCCCGATCCGCACCGGCCGGCACCGGCGGGTGGGCCGGGTTGCCCGACGGCACCGTCACGCGGAAGCGGGCGAGCCCGAACCGACGCGCGGGTAGCCGGGAGCGTGCCGGGACCAGGGGGCCTGCATCTCGAACTGCCCCGCCACACCGAGCAGCAGCAGCTCCGAGCCGGGCGGGCCGACGAGCTGGACGGCGACCGGCAGCCCTTCCGGACGCCGGCCCACCGGCACCACGATCGACGGCAGGCCGGCGATGTTCCAGGGCGCGGCGAACGGGGCGTACCGGATGTTGGCCTTCATGTTCGCCAACCATGACCGGCTCGACCAGGCGGTGGCCGCCGGCGGCAGCCCGGCCAGCGCGGGGGTGAGCAGCAGGTCCACCGAGTGGTCGGCGAAGAAACCGATGGACCGTTCCCGCCAGGCGGCCCGGTCGGCCTCCCGCACATACCCCCGGCGCTGGGCCCACTCCCCCAGCGCGACGTGCCGGCGGCTACGGCGCTGGAGAGCGCGTGGCGGCACGCCGGCGGCCCGCACGTCGGCGGCGGCCGCGGCGAACCAGGTGGCGATGCCCTGGAGGCCGAGCGCGGTCGGGTACACCGGGTCGGCGGGAACGGTGTCGTGCCCCGCGGCGGCGAGCAGTCGGCCGGCGGCGGCGACCGCGTCCCGGTTCGGCACGTCCGGTGACACGCCGCGCACGGGGGACCGCAGCGACACACCGACCCGCAGCCGCGCCGGCGGGACCAGCTTCTCCTGGGGGCGGCCGGCGAGCACCTGGAAGCCGACGGCGGCGTCGGCGACCGTGGTGGTGAGCATCCCGTGCTCGGTGAGGCCGAACCAGTCCTCCGCGCCGAGCTGGCACGGCACCACGCCACGGCCCGGCTTGAGACCGACCAGGCCACAGCAGGCGGCCGGGATACGGATCGAGCCGAGACCGTCGTTGCCGTGCGCGATCGGCACCAGCCCGGCGGCCACCGCGGCGGCGGCCCCGCCGGAGGAGCCGCCCGGGGTGCGCCGCGGATCCCACGGGTTGCGGGTGATCGCCGACTCGTCGTCGGTGATCCCCCACAGGCCCAACTCCGGCATCCGGGTCACCCCGAGGATCACCGCGCCGGCGCCGCGCAGCCGACGGACCACCTCGTGGTCGGCCTCGGCGACACCGGTACGCACCGCCGCCGACCCGTTCCAGGTCGGCAGACCGGCGACGGCGGTGTTCTCCTTGACCGCGACCGGGACACCGGCCAACGGCAGGTTGGCCAGGTCCTCCTGCTCGTCGACCTTCTCCGCCTCGGTGACCGCCTCCCCGCCCCGGACCACGCGGAACGCGGCCAACTCGGCGTCGGCCCGGTCGACGTGCTCCAGGTGGTCGGCGACGACCTGGGTGGCGGAGACGTCACCCCGCCGTACCCCCCGGGCGATCTGCTTGGCGGTCGCCCCCACCCAGGTCGGCATGATGTCCTGCACGGCCACCCTCTCCTCACCCGCGGTCAGCCCAGTGCCTGCTCCAGATCGGCGAGCAGGTCGTCGACCGTCTCGATGCCGACAGACAGTCGCACGAGATCGCCGGGAACTTCAAGCGGCGAGCCGGCGGCGCTCGCGTGTGTCATCCGGCCCGGATGCTCGATCAGGGACTCCACCCCGCCGAGCGACTCGGCGAGCACGAACAGCTTCGCCTGGTTGCAGATCCGCACCGCGTGCTCCTCGCCGCCGGCGGCCCGGAACGAGATCATGCCGCCGAACCGGCGCATCTGCTTGGCGGCCACCTCGTGGCCGGGGTGCGCGGGCAGACCGGGGTAGATGACCTCGGCGACCTTCCGGTGCCCGTCCAGGTACGCGGCGATCCGCTCGGCGTTGTCGCAGTGCCGGTCCATCCGTACCCCGAGGGTCTTGATGCCGCGCAGGGTCAGCCAGGCGTCGAACGGGCCGTTGACCGCGCCCATCGCGTTCTGGTGGTAGCGCAGCTCGTCGCCGAGGCCGGCGTCCGCGACGACAAGCGCGCCACCGACCACGTCGGAGTGTCCGCCGACGTACTTCGTGGTGGAGTGGACCACCACGTCCGCGCCGTGCGCGATCGGCTGTTGCAGGTACGGCGAGGCGAAGGTGTTGTCGACCACCAGCAGCGCCCCGGCGTCGTGCGCCACCGCCGCGAGGGTGGCGATGTCGGCGATACCCAGCAGCGGGTTCGTCGGCGTCTCCACCCAGATGATCTTCGTGCTGCCCGGCCGGATCGCGGCCCGCACGGCGTCGGGGTCGGAGACCTTGGCCGGGGTGTACGACAGCCCCCACCGCTCGGCGACCCGGGCGAAGAGCCGGTACGTGCCGCCGTACGCGTCATCCGGGATGACCACGTGGTCGCCCGGCTTGCAGACCGCCCGCAGCAGGGTGTCCTCGGCGGCCAGGCCGCTGGCGAAGGCGAGCCCGACCCGGCCGCCCTCCAGCGCGGCCAGGCACTCCTGCAACGCGTCCCGGGTGGGGTTGCCGGAGCGGCTGTACTCGTAGCCCTGCCGGGGCGCACCGACGGCGTCCTGGGCGTAGGTGCTGGTCTGGTAGATCGGTGGGATCACCGCGCCGGTGCGGGCCTCCGGGTCCTGGCCGGCGTGGATCGCGAGCGTCTCGAAGCCGTGACTCATGACGGGAACGTTAGTCCTCCCCGGCGTCCCGGTCGGTGGAACCCGGGCGCGGGTCACATCGGTGACGGGCGCAGCACGTTCGGACGAACGTGCTGCGCCCGCGCCAGGTCCGCATCCGGTGTCCCACGCGGCGGATGGTGCCGCGTCGTGGGTCAGAGGATTGGCTGGGTCGCCTCGGTCTGCGCGATCGCCAGCCGCGTCGCCGCCACGAAGTCCCAGAACACCTGGTTGGTGGTGTTCTTGCGCTGCGGTCGGGTGTTGGTGCCGAACATCGCCGACCGGAGCGGGGTGGTGATCTCCAGTTGGGCACCCATGCCGAGCAGCGTCCGGTTGACGATGTTGTCCGTCGAGGTGCCGGCGAGCGCCGGGATGCCGGTTGCGTCGAAGGCGGTGAACCCGGCCGCCTGGAAGGCATTGACCAGCCGCGCCCGGAACGCAGCGTTGCGCCCGCCGACCGCCACCGCCTGGGTGTCCGCGGGCAGGCCCGCCGTGCCGGGGGTACAGCCGTGCAGCGCGACCACGTTCAGCGCCCCGGCCGCCACCGACATGGCGGGCACGTCGTCGCAGTGCGTGGCGGTGACGTGCAGGTCGCCGTTGCCCGTGGAGCGGATCCCTTCGAACATCCAGTAGTCGTAGCTGGGTCCGGCGGGCGGGGTCGCGGCCAACGTCGCCGGGTGGTACCCGGCGATGGCCAGGCACAGCTCCGAGGTGCCGGCCTCGATCCCGCCGCCGTGCGGGGCGATGATCGCCGTACGGGGGAACGGGCTCGGCCCGGCGTCGGAGTTGTCGAACTGGGGATGCCGGCGGTAGCGGCGGGCGTAGTCGACGCCCTCGGCCAGGTTCGGGTCGGAGTAGAGATCGGTGTTGGAGTCGTACAGGTCGGCCGCGAGCGCGGGCGTCGGGTGGGACAGTCCGACGAGGGGTCCGGCTACGGCCGCGGTGGCGATCATGCCGAGGACGTTTCGCCTGCTGGTGCTCATGAGGTGTCTCCTCCGGTGTGGATCGGGGTGCCGCCCGGATCGGGCGTACACACACGGTGTCACCGCTACGATCCAGGCCGCGACGAGATTTCGACGCCGATCCGCTCCTCGTCTGCGGTGCCCCGGACAGAGGAATCCCTGGTAGGGCCAGGGATCCGAAGAATCGTCAGCCAGGCTCGTCGTTGTGCTGTAGTCGATCCGACAGCCCACCCGGTCCGACCGGGCCGCATGCCTCGGCGCTGGCCCTGCCCGCTATCCGCGCGCGGCGCGGCGGGGTCCAGGTCGACGTCGGTGAGATGGGTGCTCGACGAACCATGACGTCGCCGGCAGGGCGGCGGCCGGCCGTACTAGCCTGGGCTCGGTGAGCGGGTGCGTGTTCTGCGGGATCGTGGCGGGCGAGGTTCCCGCGTTCACCGTCGCCGACGAGCCGGACGGGGTGGCGTTCCTGGACACCCGGCCGGTGTTCAAGGGCCACGTGCTGATCGTGCCACGCACCCACCTGGTCACCCTGACGGAACTGCCCGCCGCCGCGATTCCCGGTTACTTCGGCCTGGTGCGCAGGCTCGCCGCGGCGGTGGAGGCCGGCCTGGGCGCGGGCGGCACGTTCGTGGCGATGAACAACAAGGTCTCGCAGTCGGTGCCGCACCTGCACACCCACGTCGTACCCCGGACGAAGGGCGACGGCCTGCGCGGCTTCTTCTGGCCCCGCACCCGCTACGCCGACGACGCCGAGGCCCGCGAGTACGCCGGCCGGGTCGCCGCCGCGCTCGGCTGACGCCGGTCCCGTCCCCAATTCGGCTCGGCACCCGGACCCCCGGCTGATCCGTCGCAGGGCGGGTAAGGAAGCGGGGCCCGCCGGTGTTGCACGCGGGGAGAGGTACGAGAGGAGTCCCACTGTGTTCCTGCGCCGCACGAACGCCGAGCTGGTCAACCCGGAGCAGGCCCTGCCGGGTCGCCCGATCGCCATGCCGGTCGCCGACCGGCACGAGGTGCTCGGCAGCCCGTTGAAGGGCTCGTTCCCCGAGGGGGCGCAGGTCGCCGTCTTCGGGATGGGCTGTTTCTGGGGTGCCGAGCGGCTGTTCTGGACGCTGCCCGGCGTGATCACCACCTCCGCCGGCTACGCCGGGGGCTACACGCCGAACCCGACGTACGAGGAGGTCTGCTCGGGCCGGACCGGGCACGCCGAGGTCGTCCAGGTCGTCTACGACCCCCAGACCATCGGCTACGAGGATCTGCTCAAGGTCTTCTGGGAGAACCACGACCCGACCCAGGGCATGCGCCAGGGCAACGACGTCGGCACCCAGTACCGGTCGGCGATCTACACCACCACCGACGAGCAGCTCGCCACCGCGCAGGCCTCCCGGGACGCGTTCGCGCCGATCGTGGCCCGCGCCGGCAAGGGCGAGATCACCACGGAGATCGCCCCGCTCGGCGACTACTACTTCGCCGAGGACTACCACCAGCAGTACCTGGCCCCGACGAAGAACCCGAACGGCTACTGCACCCACGGCCCGAACGGGCTGAGCTGCCCGGTCGGCGTGGCCCGCACCGCCAGCTGACCGGCTCGACGAGGAGGGCCCGCAGCACCCGCTGCGGGCCCTCGAACAGCCCGTCACTGTCCAAACCGGGGCGACAGGTGCCTCCCCCTACCATCGTCATCATGGAAATCCTTCGGTACGCCGCGTTCAGCGCCGATCCCGCCGGCGGCAACCCGGCCGGTGTCGTACTGGACGCCACCGGCCTCGGCGACGCGGAGATGCAGCAGGTGGCGGCCGATGTCGGGTACTCCGAAACCGCGTTCCTCGTGCCGGGTGAGGATGGGCATTTCGAGGTGCGCTACTTCAGCCCGAAGGCAGAGGTCCCGTTCTGCGGCCACGCCACCATCGCGTCAGCCGTTGCCTACGCCGAGCGCCACGGTCCAGGAGTCCTGCAGTTGGCGACCCGCGCCGGTCTGGTCGAGGTCTCCACCAGGTTGCAGGCCGACGGCACCACCACCGCCACGCTGATCAGCGTCGCACCACGGAGCCGGCCCATCTCCGCCGGTGACCTGGCGGTGCTGCTGGAAGCGCTGCGTTGGACGCCGGATGATCTCGACACGAGGTTGCCGCCGCGGGTCGCCTTCGCCGGGGCTTGGCACCCCGTCGTGGCCGCCGTGAGCCGGCAACGCCTGGCCGACCTGGACTACGACATGGCAGCGTTGGCCAGCCTGATGGCCCAGCGCGACTGGACAACCGTCAACCTCGTCTACCGCGAGTCCGAGCTGGTTTTCCATGCGCGTAACCCGTTCCCACCGGGTGGTGTCGTCGAGGACGCCGCGACCGGGGCAGCAGCAGCGGCGTTCGGTGGTCTTCTGCGCGAGCTCGGCCTGGTGGTGCCGCCTGCGACGGTCACCGTGCGTCAGGGCCACGACATGGGCCGCCCGAGCCTGCTCACGGTGGAGATCCCCGCCCAACCCGGCACCGGGATCGCGGTGACCGGCACCGCCGTCGCCCTTCCACAGGTTGAGGCCGCCTGACAAAACGGGACGTCGCCAAGATCCCACACCGCACGGAAGCCGTCCGGTGCGGGATTTGTCACATCGGGGGGAGGCCGGCGCGTCGGCCGTCGGTGCGGATCGCCGTTTCGTCCACCGACACCACCACGCTCAGCGACCGGCGGCGCGGATTCTAGCAACGCTGTCACGCAACTGTCATCGTCTCAACAGGCGAACCGCAACATGCTCTGGCAGCATGGGACCACATGTGCGGACTTGCGGGAGAGTTCCGGCGCGACGGCGCGCGCGCCGACGTCGCGGCGGTGGAACGCATGGCGGCCACCATGAGCGACCGGGGGCCCGACGACAGCGGAGTCTGGTCCCAGGGGCCGGTCGCCCTCGGTCACCGCCGCCTGAAGATCATCGACCTGTCGGCGGCGAGCGGGCAGCCGCTGGTCGACCCCGACTCGGGGCTCACCGGTGTCTTCAACGGCTGCGTCTACAACTACCGGGAACTACGCGAGCAGTTGCAGGCCAGAGGGCACCGCTTCTTCTCCTCAGGCGACAGCGAGGTGGTCGTCAAGGCGTACGCCGAGTGGGGGCTGGACTTCGTCGACCACCTGGTCGGCATGTTCGCCGTGGCGATCGCCGAACGAGACACCGGCCGGCTCGTGCTGGCCCGGGACCGGCTCGGCATCAAGCCGCTCTACCTGGCCGAGTCGCCCGGCGTGGTGCGCTTCGCCAGCACCCTGCCGGCGCTGCTGGCCGGCGGCGGCGTCGACACCTCCATCGACCCGGTGGCGCTGGCCCACTACCTGAGCTTCCACAGCATCGTGCCGCCGCCGCGCACCATCCTGCGCGGCGTCGCCAAGCTGCCCCCGGCCACCGTCCGGGTGTACGAGCCGGACGGCCGTACCCACGAGCGGGTCTACTGGGACCCGTCCTTCACCCGCGCCGCCGAGCGCGCCGCCTGGTCAGAGCGGGACTGGCAGGACGCGCTGCTGGATTCGCTGACCACCGCGGTGCGCCGCCGGATGGTCGCCGACGTGCCGGTCGGCGTGCTGCTCTCCGGCGGGCTGGACTCCAGCCTGGTGGTCGCGCTGCTGGCCGGCGAGGGGCAGCGCGGGCTGTCCACCTTCTCCATCGGCTTCGACTCCGTCGGCGGCCGGGAGGGGGACGAGTTCGTCTACTCCGATCTGGTCGCGAAGACCTTCGACACCGACCACCACCAACTCCGGGTGGCCGCGCAGGATCTGGTGCCGCCGTTGGAGGCGGCCGTCGCCGCGATGAGCGAGCCGATGGTCAGCCACGACTGCGTGGCGTTCTACCTGCTCAGCCAGGAGGTGTCCAAGCACGTCAGGGTGGTCCAGTCCGGCCAGGGCGCGGACGAGATCCTCGGCGGCTACCACTGGTATCCGCCGCTGGCCCGGGTCGAGCCGGAGCAGGCGCTCGACACGTATGCGAAGGCGTTCTTCGACCGGGACGCGGCCGGCCTGGCCCGGGTGCTGAACCCGGGCTGGCTGGCCGACGGTGACCCGGCGCGGGAGTTCGTGGCCGCCCACCTGGCCCGGCCGGGCGCGTCGACCGCGGTCGACGCGGGCCTGCGGATCGACACCCAGGTGATGCTCACCGACGACCCGGTGAAGCGGGTGGACAACATGACCATGGCGCACGGGTTGGAGGCCCGGGTGCCGTTCCTCGACCACGAGTTCGTGGAGCTCGCCGCGAGTTGCCCGCCGGAGCTGAAACTGGCCCAGGGCGGCAAGGGCGTGCTGAAGGAGATCGGCCGCCGCGTCCTCCCGCACGAGGTCATCGACCGGCCCAAGGGTTACTTCCCGGTGCCGGGCCTCACCCACCTGGAGGGCAAGCTCCTCGACCGGGTACGCGACGCGCTCTCCGCGCCCGTCGCCCGCCACCGTGACCTGTTCCGCGCCGACTACGTCGACGCGCTGCTCGCCGACCCGAACGCCGAACTGACCCCGTTGAACGGAAACAAGCTGTGGCAACTCGGCCTGCTGGAAATGTGGCTCCAGAGCCACGGAATCGACTGACGATGACCGAGACGCTGGCGACCGGCACGGCCCGTCTCGACCGGGATCAGGTGCGGGGCCGACGACGGGAACGGGTGGGCCCCGGCGGCGACCCGGTGGCTCCCGGCACGCCCGAGCCGCGCAGGCGGCCGGCCGGCGAGGCGGACGTGGTGCTGGACTGCGGTTGGGGGCGGCTGGTCTTCGGGCAGACCTTCGTCGACCAGGCAGCCGTCGCGGACGTGCTGCGTTCCGAGGCGGCCGGTGCCCGGGACATCTGCATCTACCTGCGTGACCCGCACGTGCTGGTCTCCCGGCTCCCCGACGAGCTGTTCATCGACCCGTCGCTGACCTACCGACTGCCGCTGGGCGAGCACCGCCCGGCCGCCGCCGACGGCGGCTCCGAACCGCCCGGGTTGGTGATCCGGTCGCTGCGCGACGCCG
Organism: Micromonospora sp. KC213; assembly: GCF_004348325.1. GTDB lineage: Bacteria > Actinomycetota > Actinomycetes > Mycobacteriales > Micromonosporaceae > Micromonospora. The sequence continues at coordinate 17,844 of NZ_SMKF01000059.1, forward strand.
ACGACGCGGACGCGGTGAACCGGATCTACGCCCGCAACGGCATGGTCACCGCGCCGGTGGAGGTGCTGGTGGACAACGCCCGCACCGACCGGTTCCTGCACCTGGTCGCCGAGAGCGGCACCGGGGAGATCGTCGGCACCATCACCGGGGTGGACCACGTCGCGGTCTTCGCCGACCCGGAGAACGGCGCCAGCCTGTGGTGCCTGACCGTCGACTTCAACACCGCCCCGCCCGGCACGGGCCAGGCGTTGCTGACCGCGCTGGCCGACCGGCTCGACGAGCGCGGCCGGGCCTTCGTCGACCTGTCGGTGCTGGCGGAGAACTCCGGCGCGATCCGCCTCTACGAGCGGCTCGGTTTCCGCCGTACGGGCACGCTGTGCGTGAAACGGAAGAATCCGATCAACGAGCCGTTGTTCCTGCCGGCCGCCCCACAGGGGTACGACGAACTCAACCCGTACGCGAGGATCATCGCGGACGAGGCGATGCGCCGCGGCATCCGGGTGGAGGTCACCGACGCGCACTGGGGTGAGCTGCGGTTGAGCAACGGCGGCCGGACCATCCACACCCGGGAGTCGCTGTCCGAGCTGACCTCGGCGGTGGCGATGAGCCGCTGTGACGACAAGCGGGTGACCCGGCGGATCCTCACCGAGGCGGGTCTGTCGGTGCCGCGCGGCCGGACCGCCACCGGTGATCCGGACGATCTGGCGTTCCTGACCGACGTCGGCCCGGTCGTGGTCAAACCGGCCCGGGGTGAGCAGGGCAACGGCATCACCGTGGGGGTCCGCACGCCGGAGGCGCTGGCCGCGGCGGTCGAGCTGGCCCGACGATTCTGCCCCGACGTGCTGATCGAGGAGATGCGCTCCGGCGAGGACCTGCGGGTGATCGTCATCAACCACGAGGTGGTGGCCGCGGCGGTGCGCCGGCCGGCGCAGATCACCGGCGACGGGGTGCACGACATCACCGAGCTGATCGAGCGGCAGAGTCGCCGGCGGGCCGCCGCCACCGGGGGTGAGTCACGGATCCCGATCGACGACATGACCCGGGAGGTGGTGGCCGACGCCGGGTACCGGATGCACGACGTGCTGCCCGAGGGGCAGACGCTCACCGTCCGCCGCACCGCGAACCTGCACACCGGTGGCACAATCCACGACGTGACGGCCGACCTGCACCCCGCGATCGCCGATGCCTGCGTGGCGGCGAGCCGGGCCCTGGACATCCCGGTGACCGGGCTGGACCTGCTCGTGCCCGCCCCCGACCAGGCCGAACACGTGTTCATCGAGGCGAACGAGCGGCCGGGACTGGCCAACCACGAGCCGCAGCCCACCGCGGAGCGCTTCGTCGACCTGCTCTTCCCGGGCACCCGCGCCCCGCAGCGGCTGTGGAGCCCGGCCGGCCCGGGGGCGGGCGCGTGAACCCTCAGCCGCTGGAGATCGACCTGGACTACCTGCGCCAGGTGCTGCTGGAGTTGCTGGAGATCCCGAGCCCGTCGGGGCGTACCGACCACGTGCAGCAGTACGTGGGTGAACGCCTCTCCGCGCTGGGGATCACCTCGACGCTGACCCGGCGTGGGGCGCTCAGCGCCTGCCTGCCCGGCCCTCGGCAGACCGGCGCGGACCGGGCGGTCGTGGTGCACACCGACACCATCGGCGGGATGGTCAAGCGGCTCAAGGAGAACGGCCGGCTGGAGCTGAAACCGATCGGCACGCACAGCGCCCGGTTCGCCGAGGGCGCGCACGTGCGGATCTTCACCGACGACCTGGATCGGGTGATCACCGGCCAGGTGCTGCCGCTGAAGGCCAGCGGGCACCGCTACAACGAGGCAGTCGACCTGCAGGGCGTCGGGTGGGAGCTGGTGGAGGTGCGGGTCGACGAGCCGGTCGAGGACATCGCCGGGCTGCGGGCGCTGGGCATCGACGCCGGGGACTTCGTGGCGTTCCTGCCCAACCCGACGGTCACCCCCAGCGGGTACGTCAAGTCGCGGCACCTGGACGACAAGGCGGGCGTGGCGGCGGTGCTCACCGCGCTCAAGGCGCTCGTCGACGCGGGGATCACCCCGAAGGTCACCGCGCACCTGCTGGTCACCGTGACCGAGGAAATCGGCCACGGGGCCAGCCACGGCCTGGACCCGGACGTGGCGGAGATCGTCTCGGTGGACGCGGCGGTGGTCGCCCCCGGCCAGCAGTCCCGGGAGCACGGGGCCACCCTGGCGATGGGCGACGGCGTCGGCCCGTTCGACTACCACCTGACCCGCAAGCTCGCCGCGATCGCCAAGGAGCACGGCGTCGACCTGGTCCGGGACGTCTTCGACTACTACCGCTCAGACGTGGCGGCGGCGGTCGAGGCGGGCGCGCACGCCCGGGTGGCGCTGCTCGGCTTCGGGGTGGACGCCACCCACGGGCACGAGCGCACGCACCTGGACGGGCTACGCCACCTCACCCAGTTGCTCTGCCTCTACCTGCAGAGCGATCTGGTCTTCCCGGAGTGGGACGCCGAGCCCGAGGGCGACCTGGCCGACTTCCCGTCGCTGGCGGTGCAGCCGGCCAACGAGGAGGGCCCCCGCGAGGGCCCGATCGGCATCGACTGAGGGCTGGGCCGTCCCCCGCCGGTGGAAGACGCCCCGTCTTCTGACGCTACAAACTTGACGACGAAGGTGAATCGCCGGCGCGGTCGTCCCAGCAGACCAGTAACGGCGGTGACCGGCCGGTGAATCGCATACGACATCAGGTTCGTAGCACCCGGCCGTCCCAGCTACCAGCGGCGGCGGTCGGTGAGACCGGCCGAGCCTGTGATCGAAATCCGTTGCCGGCTCCCCGGGGAAGTGGATAACGTGGCCGTACACGGGAAAGGAGGTGGTCCAGACTTGTATAGCGATCGGACTCGTGAGGTGGCTGTCCGCTAGCCGCTGTCCTCGACAGTGAAAACCCGTCCGCCGCGAGGCGGGCACCAGGCACCATCGTCGAGACCGTGTGGCAGCGGTGCGGCGAATCCACGACAGCCACCCGACCCCCGGGGTGCCGGCCCAGTCCAGCCGGCCCGCGCGTCAGCGCGGAAGCCCCGGGGGTCGCTTCGTTCCCAGGGGAGTTCCGTGTCGATGCGTGAGCTGGTGGTGCTCGGGACGGCCAGCCAGACGCCGACCCGGCTGCGCAACCACAACGGGTACGTGCTGCGCTGGGACGACGAGGTGATCCTCTTCGACCCGGGTGAGGGCAGCCAGCGGCAACTGCTGCGCACCGGGGTCACCGCCACCGACCTGACCCGGATCTGCGTCACCCACTTCCACGGCGACCACTGCCTGGGGCTGCCCGGGATCATCCAGCGGCTCAGCCTGGACCGGGTGCCGCACCCGGTGGCGGTGCACTTCCCGGCCGGCGGTGCCGAGTACTTCGCCCGGCTGCGGCACGCCAGCTCGTTCCACGAGACGGCCGAGCTGGCCGTCTCGCCGATCGACGCCGACGGGCAGCGGATCACCCTGCGCGGCGGCACGCTGGAGACCCGCCGGCTGCGGCACCCCGTCGAGACGTACGGCTACCGGCTGGTCGAGCCGGACGGCCGCCGTACGCTGCCGGAGAAACTGGCCGCGTACGGCATCACCGGTCCGGCGGTCGGGGAGCTGCTACGCGTCGGCCACCTGGACCGGGACGGACGCCGCGTCACCCGCGACGAGGTGAGCGTGACCCGGCCGGGGCAGCGGTTCGCGTTCGTGATGGACACCGGCCTCTGCGACGCGGTGTACGCCCTCGCCGAGCACGCCGACCTGCTGGTCATCGAGTCGACGTTCCTGGCGTCGGAGGCCGCCCTCGCCGCCGAGGTCGGCCACCTGACCGCGGCGCAGGCCGCGCGGGTGGCCACCGAGTCGCAGGTACGCACGCTGGTGCTCACCCACTTCTCCCAGCGGTACGCCGACCCGCGCCGTTTCGCCGACGAGGCCCGGGAGCACTTCACCGGCGACCTGGTGATCGCCGAGGACCTGACCACCGTGCCGGTGCCGCCCCGGCGGGTAACCTCGGCCCGGTGACCGTCACGCTGCGTCCCGCCACCACCGGTGACCTGATGCTGGTCGGTGCCCTGCACCAACGGTCCCGGGTGGCCGCGTACTCGTCGTTCCTGCCGGCGGCGGCACTGGCCGAGCCGACCGGGGCGGCGATGGGCAGCTACTGGGTCGAGCGGTGGACGTGGGAGCACGACGACCACCGGATGACGGTGGCCGAACGCGACGGCCGGCTGGTCGGTTTTAGCTACCTCGGGCCGGACGACGAGGGCGACCCGGGCACCGGCCTGCTCAACGCCATCCATCTCGACCCGGCGGAACGCGGCCGGGGCACCGGCCGGCAGCTGATGGTCGACGCGCTGGAGGCCATGCGCTCCCGGGGGTGGTCCCGGGCCGTGCTCTGGGTGCTGCGGGACAACGCGCGCGCCCGGGCGTTCTACGAGCGGGGCGGCTGGGCCGCCACCGGACAGATCCGGGACGAGCGGATCGGCCCGGTGGCGGTCCCGCAGCTGCGCTACGGCCGCCCGCTGTGCGGGTCGCCGGACGTCACCGCGCGCCGAGATGGGCCAGCAGGTCCTGCCGGGTGAGCACACCCTTGGGCTTGCCGTCGACCAGCACCAGGGCCGCGTCGGACTTCTCCAGCAGGGCCACGGCCTCGCTCACCGGCTGCCCGCCACCGATCATCGGCAGCGGGTCCGCCATGTGCCGCTCGATGGTGTCGTGCAGGTGCGCCTGACCGGTGAAAAGCGCGTCGAGCAGGTCCTTCTCGGCGATCGAGCCGGCCACCTCGCCGGTCACCACCGGCGGCTCGGCCTTGAGCACCGGCAGTTGGGAGACGCCGTACTCACGCATGTAGTCGATCGCGTCGCGGACCGTCTCGGTCGGGTGCACGTGCACCAGCTCGGGCAGGCCGCCCGGCTTGCCGGCGAGCGCGTCAGCCACGGTCGGCTCCGTGCCCGCGTCGGCCAGGAATCCGTACCGGGCCATCCACCGGTCGTTGAAGATCTTCGACAGGTAGCCCTTGCCGCTGTCCGGCAGGAGCACCACGATCACGTCGTCGGGGCCGGCCTTGCGGGCCACCTCCAGCGCCGCGACCACCGCCATGCCGCAGGAACCGCCGACCAGCAGGCCCTCCTCGCGGGCCAGTCGCCGGGTCATCTCGAAGGACGCCTTGTCGGAGACCTCGATGATCTCGTCGGCGACACCCTGGTCGTACGTCTTGGGCCAGAAGTCCTCACCGACGCCCTCGACCAGGTACGGCCGACCGGTGCCGCCGGAGTAGACCGAGCCCTCCGGGTCGGCGCCGATCACCCGGACCCGCCCTTCGGATGCCTCCTTCAGGTACCGGCCGATGCCGGAGATGGTGCCGCCCGTGCCGACACCCGCCACGAAGTGGGTGATCCGCCCGTCGGTCTGCTGCCACAGCTCCGGGCCGGTGCTCTCGTAGTGCGAGCGCGGGTTGGCCGGGTTGCTGTACTGGTCGGGTTTCCAGGCGCCGGGGATCTCCCGGGCCAGCCGGTCGGAGACGTTGTAGTAGGAGCGCGGGTCCTCCGGCGCGACGGCGGTCGGGCAGACCACCACCTCGGCGCCGTACGCCCGCAGCACGTCCTGCTTGTCCTGGCTGACCTTGTCCGGGCAGACGAACACGCACCGGTAGCCCTTGAGCTGTGCCACCAGAGCCAACCCGACCCCGGTGTTGCCGCTGGTCGGCTCGACGATCGTGCCGCCCGGCCTGAGGATGCCGGCGGCTTCGGCGTCCTCCACCATCCGCAGCGCGATCCGGTCCTTCACCGAACCGCCGGGGTTGAGGTACTCCACCTTCGCCAGCACGGTCGCCTGGATACCCTCGGTGACGTTGCGCAGCCGCACCAGCGGGGTGTCGCCGATCAGCTCGACGACGTTGTCGTAGTACTGCACCTCGTTGTGCCCTTCGTCGCGGCGCCGGCGACGGCCGCCGGGCAGACAAACTCGTTCGTCGCCCAGCGTACGTGCCGTCAGCCGACCACCTGCCCGGGGACCACGGACGCGCGACCGGCCTCCCACTGCAGGAAACGCTCGGTCTCGGCCAGCACGCTGCCGGCCAGCCAGGTCACCATCACCGCGTCGTCGAGCAGACCGAAGACCGTCAGGAACAACTCCGGCACCACGTCCACCGGGGAGACGACGTACGCCGTCGCCGCCGCCATCAGCGCCAGCCGCAAACCACCGTCGTACTCGCCCCGGCCCGTCGCCCGGATCATCCGCGGCACCGCGGCCAGCCGGGTACCCAGCGACGGTCCACCCCGCGCGCCCGCCGCCACCGCTCGGGCCAGCGCGGCGAACGCCGCGCTCCGTTTCAACGTCCTACCCATCGTCCCGCCCCTCTCGCCGGTCCAAGGGTGCCCCGGGGGTGCAAGTGCCCCCACCGATCGCCTGTCGTCGTTGTGGAACTGGTACCCCGAACGGTCTCCGCCCAGCCATCGCCACGCCGATCCTCTGATGGTCGGGCCGAGGCATTGGCTGCCGGGTCCGCGGGTCGGCGGTGTGTCGTGCCGGCGCGATAATGTCGCTGGTATGGGGGTGCCTGGTTCCGTCGTACCGGTCGATTCGCGCCGGGAGCTCGATCCGCGCTGGCAGCGCGTCCGCCAGCTCGCCCGGGTGGCGGCGATCGGCACGGGTGCCACCGCAGCGGCCGTGGTCGCCACCGGCGGGGTGCTGGTCGGGCAGGCCCGGCAGGCCCGGCGCACGATTCCGATGGCCGAGGCGCCCCCGCCGCGCTGTGATGGCGTCTACGGCGCGAAGCTGCCCGGCCCACCGCTGACCATGGTGATCCTGGGTGACTCCTCGGCGGCCAGCTACGGGGTGCACCGCCGGCGGGAGACGCTGGGCGCCTTGCTGGCCACCGCGCTGTCCCGGCGACTGCACCGCCCGGTCCGGCTGCGCCGCTTCGCCGTGGTCGGCGCCCTGTCGGCCGGTCTGAGGCCGCAGGTCGAGTCCGCGCTGGAGAGCGACCCGGACGTCGCGGTGATCCTGGTCGGCGGCAACGACGTCACCAACCGCACCCCACCGGCCCTGGCGGTGCGCCACCTCGTGGACGCGGTCCGCGCGCTGCGCGCCGCCGGCTGTGAGGTGGTCGTCGGCACCTGCCCGGACCTGGGCGCGATCCAGCCGATCCAGCCGCCGCTGCGCTGGCTGGCCCGGCGGTGGAGCCGGCAGCTCGCCGCCGCCCAGACGGTGGCGGTGGTCGAGGCGGGCGGTTGGACGGTCTCCCTGGGCGACCTGCTCGGCCCCCGCTTCGCGGCCGAACCGTCCCGGATGTTCGCCTGGGACCGGTTCCATCCCTCGGCGGAGGGGTATGCGGTGGCTGCCGCCGCGCTGCTACCCACCGTGATCTCCGCCCTCGGCATGGGCCCGGAACGCCGGCCTGTCCTCGGCCGCGGCGAGGGCGTACGCTCGCTGCCGCAGGCTGCCCAGGAGGCGGCGCGGCACGCCGGCACGGAGGTCAGCGGCACCCAGGTCCGCGGGCACGACCGGGGGCCGGCCGGCCGTTGGGCCCAACTGCGCCGGCGGACCTTCTTCGGCGTCGGGGTGATGCCGCAGCCCGGTGCCGTCGCCGACTCACCGACACTAGAGGGAACGGCATGAGCGAGCGCAGCGAGCGAATCAGCCAGCTCAGCGCCCGAAAGCCTCATGGCGGTCCCGACCGCAGGGAGGGAACGGCATGAGCGAACGGTCGGTCGGTGCCGAGTTGGCGCTCCGGCTCGGAAAGGCGGCGGCCGTCTCCCTGGTGGCCGGCACGATCGGCGGCGCCGCGGTGCTCGCCGGGCAGGCTGTGGCCGCCCGTGGGCGCAGCTACGCCCAGCCGGAACTCGGCCTGGCGCTGCGGGCCACGGTGGGCCGGGCCAACGCCCCGTCGCTGCGGCTGGTGCTGCTCGGCGACTCCTCCGCCCTGGGCGTCGGGGTGGAGCGCTTCGACGAGACCGTCGGCGGGCAACTCGCCCACCTGCTGGCCGAGGGGCCGGTCGGGCGGCGGGTGCACCTGTCCAGCGTGGGTGTCTCGGGTTCACGCTCGACGGATCTGGCCACCCAGGTGGCCCGGGCACTGCTCGGCGAACGCCCGGACGTCGCGGTCATCCTGATCGGGGCCAACGACGCCACCGGGTTGCGCCGTCCGGCCGAGGCGGCGGCGTACCTCGCCTCGGCGGTGCGCCGGCTGCGTGAGGCGCGCGTACAGGTCGTGGTGGGCACCTGTCCCGACCTCGGCGCGGTACGGGCGGTGGCGCAGCCGCTGCGGCAGGTGCTCGGCTGGTCGGGTCGGCGGATCGCGCGCGCCCAGACCGCGGCCGTGCTCGACGCCGGCGGAAGCGTGGTCGACCTGGCGACCGAGACCGGGCCGGTGTTCCGGGCGGACGCCGGTACGCTCTGCCACGACGGCTTCCACCCCTCGGCCGACGGCTACCGGGTCTGGGCGCACGCCCTGCTTCCCGCGGTCGCCGCCGCGGCAACCGCGGCCTCCCCGCACTGAGCGGCCCATCCGGGGTGACATTTCCCGCCGGGTGGGCTCCTTCCACCCGAAGTTACTCGCGGGTTAACGTTGGTTCATGCCGATTGAGTCGTCCCGCGACGCCGTCATCGTCGCCACCGCCCGGTCCCCGATCGGACGCGCGTTCAAGGGTTCGCTGCGCGACGTCCGCCCGGACGATCTCGCCGCGACCATCGTCCAGGCCGCGCTGGACAAGGTTCCCGGACTCGACCCCGCCGAGATCGACGACCTGTACCTCGGATGCGGCCTGCCCGGCGGCGAACAGGGCTTCAACATGGCTCGGGTGGTCGCCACGCTGATGGGGTTGGACGGCCTGCCCGGGGCGACGCTGACCCGCTACTGCGCCTCGTCGTTGCAGACGACCCGGATGGCGATGCACGCGATCCGGGCCGGTGAGGGCGATGTGTTCGTCTCCGCCGGGGTGGAGATGGTCTCCCGGTACGCCCGGGGCAACTCGGACACCCTGCCGCCGGAGGCGCAGGCGCTGGTCGGCGGCGGCTGGGAGAACCCGCGCTTCGCCGCGGCGCAGGCACGCTCGAAGCGGCGGGCCGAGGGCGGCGCCGAGGTGTGGACCGACCCCCGCGAGGCCGGCGAGTTGCCGGACCTCTACCTGGCCATGGGGCAGACCGCCGAGAACCTGGCCCAGGCGTACGACGTGACCCGCGAGGACATGGACGCGTTCGGCGTACGCAGCCAGAACCTGGCCGAGAAGGCGATCGCCGACGGCTTCTGGGCCAGGGAGATCACCCCGGTGACGACTCCGGACGGCACCGTGGTCAGCGCCGACGACGGGCCGCGCCCCGGGGTGACCCTGGAGGCGGTGGCCGGGCTCAAGCCGGTGTTCCGCCCCGACGGCCGGATCACCGCCGGCAACTGCTGTCCACTCAACGACGGCGCCGCCGCGGTGGTGGTGATGAGCGCCCAGCGGGCGAAGGACCTCGGGCTGACTCCGCTGGCCCGGATCGTCTCCACCGGCGTGACCGCGCTGTCGCCGGAGATCATGGGTCTCGGCCCGGTCGAGGCGTCCCGGCAGGCACTCAGGCGGGCCGGCATGACGATCGACGACGTCGACCTGGTCGAGATCAACGAGGCGTTCGCCGCCCAGGTGATCCCCTCCTACCGGCAGCTCGGCATCGCCGAGGAGAAGCTGAACGTGATGGGTGGCGCCATCGCCGTCGGCCACCCATTCGGCATGACCGGCGCCCGGATCACCGGAACCCTGCTCAACGCGCTGCAGTGGCACGACCGGACCATCGGCCTGGAGACCATGTGCGTCGGCGGCGGCCAGGGCATGGCGATGGTGCTGGAGCGGCTGAGCTGACCGTCGATTCGCCGGCACCGCGTCCGGGTATCCGACCGGCATGGCTGCTGTGGTGGAGCGGGAACGCAAGTACGCCGGCGACGACGGTTTCCGGCTGCCGGACCTGACGGGCTGCGGTGGCGTCGCGAGCATGTCCGACGCGACCGCCTTCGACCTGGACGCGGTCTATCACGACACCGCGGACCTGCGGCTGGCCCGCAGCGGCTACGCGCTGCGCCGACGCACCGGCGGTCACGACGCGGGTTGGCACCTGAAGGTCGGTGCGGCCGGCGGTCCCCGCACCGAGTACCAGTTCCCGGCCGGCCCGGACGACGTCGAACCACCCGCCGAGCTGGTCGGGCTCTACCGGGCCGCCGCCCGGGGCGCGCCGGTGGCTCCCGCCGCCCGGGTCACCACCCGGCGGCGGGAGCACCGCCTGCTCGACGAGCAGGGCCGGGTGCTGGCCGAGGTCGCCCAGGACGCCGTCGAGAGTCACGACCTGGTCAGCGACGAACGGCAGACCTGGCACGAGGTCGAGGTCGAGTTGGTCGACGGCGACGACCCGCTGCTGGACGCGGTGCAGGAGCGGCTGCGGGCGGCCGGGGCCCGGCCGGTCTCGGTCTCGAAGTCCCACCGGGCACTCGGTGGCCGGCTCGCCGCCGTCGCGGACCGGCCGCGAACGGATCCGGCGGCCGCTGCCGTGCTCGACCACCTCCGCGCCCAACGGGACGCGCTGATCGCGAACCATCCGGCCGCCCGGCACGGCGACGAGGACGCCGTTCACGACATGCGGGTGGCGATCCGCCGGCTGCGCGCCACGCTGCGGACCTTCCGGGGCCTGTGGGACCGGCCGGAGAGCGGGGAGCTCCGCGCCGAGCTGCGGTGGCTCGGGGCGCAGTTGGGTGCCGTGCGGGACGCCCAGGTGATGGCGGCCCGGCTCGAAACGGCCGTGCACGCCGAACCACCCGAGCTGGTGCTCGGCCCGGTCGCCGCGCGGATCGCGGAGCGGTTCGCCGCCGACGCTGCCACGGCCCTGGACGGGTTGGGGCGGGCGTTCGACTCCGACCGGTATCCGGAGCTGCTCAGTCGGTTGGACCGGCTGGTGGAGGGCCGGCCGGCGCGTACGGTCACGCAACGGTGGGTGACCCGGCGGGTCCGGCGGGCCCTGACCCGCGCCGACCACCGGCTGGATTCCGCCCTCCTCGCCTGCGAGCAGGGCCCGGAGCGGGACGCCGCGCTGCACGAGGCGCGCAAGGCGTACAAGGTGGCGCGTTACGCCGTCGAGGTACGCGAGCCCGCAGTGGGCAAACCCGCCGCCACGCTGCTGAGCCGACTGAAGGACCTCCAGAATCGGCTCGGCGCGTACCAGGACTCGGTGATGACGCGGGAGGTGCTGCGGCGGGAGGCGTTGCGCGTGTACGCCGACGGCGGGAACACCTTCACGTACGGGCTGCTGCACGCTCGGCAGGCGGCGGCCGCCGACCGGGAGCTGCCCGCCGTCGCCGCCGCCCGCGAGCGGGCCGGTCGTCGGAAGGTGCGCCGCTGGCTGAAGGGCTGACCGGTCAGAGCGCGGCCCGCGTCGCCGTCACGGCGGCGGCGGCCCGGGCCAGCACCGCGCCGGACGGCCCGGCCGCGATCAGGTCGGCGGCGACCACCCGGAGTTGGTCGACCAGCGCCAGATCGTTCGGCAGCCGGGGTACCGGCCGGCACGGTTCACTCTCGGCGTCCGCGCCCAGGTCGGCGAGCTCCTGCACCAGCCGGTGCATCAGGTCCGCGCGGGACGCGTCGCCGCCGTCCGGCACGGCCGCCCAGCGCGGCTGCTGCCAGTGCCCCACCTGACGGGTCAGCAACCTAACGGCCCGGTCCAGTTCCGCTGCGCTCATCGCCGGAGAGTCTACGGCGGGCGGGCGGGCCGGCGGTCAACGCCGCAGGTAGCTGAGCAACCGGAGGATCTGCCAGTACAGGAAGATCAATCCGACCAGCAACCCGAAGGCGCAGAGCCAGGCGTACCGGCGGGGCAGGCCGTCCCGGACGGAACGTTCGATCTGGTCGAAGTCGAGGATGAAACTCAACGCCCCGGCGATGATGGCCACTCCGGAGAACACGTACGGTAGCCAGCCCACCTGGCCGGTGAGGCTGTAGATCTCCACCCCCGGCCGCCCGGTGAGGAGCCGGAAGACCAGGTTCACCAGGGTCACCGCGAGCACCCCGAGCAGGGTGCCGATCACCAGCCGGGCCAGACGTGGGGTGGCCCGGATCACCCGGGCCCGGTAGAGCAGCGCCATGCCGAGGAACACCCCGAACGTGCCCACGACGGCCTGCGCCACGATCCCGGGGTAGACCGCCTCGAAGGTCCGGCTGGCCACGCCCAGCAGCAGCCCTTGGAGCAGGGCGTACCCGATGATCGGGGCCGGGTGGGTGATGCCGCGCAGCGAGATCACCAGAACCAGCGCCACGCCGGCCAGCGCGGTGCCGGCCAGCGCCGCGGGCAGCCACAACGCCGGGGGTACGACCACCCAGGCGACCGCCGCGACCATGCCGGTGAGCAGCAGCAGCCCGACGGCACGGACCGCCACGTCGTCGACCGTCACCGCCTCCGCGTCCCCGGACAGCCGGTCTTCCCGGCTGGTGTCGTCCAACCGGTCCAGCACCGGGTTCGCGCTTCGCACCCCGCCTGGCTCCCTTCGCCACCCGTCTCCCGCCGTCCCACCCTGGGGTAACTGTGCCTGGGGCGGGGG
>NZ_SMKF01000005.1 GCF_004348325.1 Micromonospora sp. KC213
CGTTCCCCCTGGCCGCCTGGCGCGCCGCCTGGCGCGAAGCCAGCTACCAACCCCCGCTGGAGAAAACCGCAACCCTGGGCCTGCCCGCCCTCCGAGAAGCCATCGCCGCACACCTACGCCGCACCAGGGGCATCGCCGTAGACACCGACCAGGTCATCGTGGCCGCCGGCCTACGACAAGCCTGCTGGCTGCTGTTCGAAGCCATCGGCCAGACACCCACAAACAACCGCCGCATCGCCATCGAACAACCCGCACCCGCCTACCCGGTACTCGCCGCACGACAGGCCGGCTGGACAGTCACCGCCCTACCAGAGAACACGATCCCAGAACCCACCGACACCGCCGACGTCGCGGTCGTATTCGCGGAGGGAAACCACCCACTCGGCACCGTACTACCACTGCACCGACGTCACGCCCTCGTCGACTGGGCCACCCGCACCGGCGGATACCTCGTCGACATCAGCACCGAACAAGCCACCTCCGGTAACGGCCTGCCGCTACCCGCACTCCTCAGCCTCACCGGCGGCCAGCAGGTAGCCATGGCCGGCACGATCGGCGACAGCCTCGCTCCCCCCGGCCTGGCCTACCTCGTCGTACCACCCGAACTCGGCCCACGCATCACCAACCTGATCAACGAGGACGACACCCGGGTCGCCCGCACCACCCAAACCGCCTACACCCGACTACTACGCGACGGCGTACTCGCACACCGCGCCACCCGAATCAGCCGACTCTTCGCCGAACGACGCGCACAGATACGAGCCGCACTCGACCCACTGCCACCACCCGCCCGCGTCATCATCGGCCCCCGCGGCTCGACCGCGACGCTGCTGCTGCCGCCACACCTGGCCACCACCATGACGGCCCAACTCGCCACACTCGGCGTAGCCGTAACCCCACTGACCACCTATTACCGGATCAATCCCACCAACCCACCCGGCGGCATCGTGCTGGCCTTCGGCCACCTGGCCGACGAAGAACTCCACTGCGGAGTAACAGCCATCCGAGCCATCCTCGCCGGCCTAGGTTGACCGACCACCGTGCGCGGCGAGAGCCGTCACCAGCCCCACCCGACCGTTGATGCCCAACTTGCGGTACACGTTGGTGAGGTGCAGTTCCACCGTCTTCGGCGTCACGAACAGCGATTCGGCAACCTGACGATTCGACAGGCCGGTGGCCGCCAACTCGGCTACCCGTCGCTCACTCGCGGTCAACACGGCCGAGACACCAACCCGGGTCTCCGGTCGGCGCCCCACCACGGCCAACATGGCGTCGACCCGGCGCAGCAACGGCGGGCAGTCACACTGCGATCCGACTTCCCGGGCCGTGTCGAGCAGCTCGCGCGCCCAGCCGCGCCGACCGTGCTGGTGCGCCGCCCCGGCCAGCTCGACCAGGGCCTTGGCATACTCCAGCCGGGCCAGCGAGCCGGCCAACACGTCAACCGCCTCGCAGAGCAGGTCCAGCCCGTCGTGCGGGCCGAGCACCACACCGGCGACGCGTAGCGCGCGGCCCCACGGCCGGGGCGCTCCCCACCGCCGAGCCAGTTCCACCTCGGCCATCGCCAGCCGCATCGCCTCCGCCGTACGCCCCATCTGATGCAGCGTGCGGGCCGCCTCGCTGCGCCAGGGCACGAACGCCGGGTTGTCCGCGCCGAAGGCGCGGAAGCGCCGCCCGGCGTCGAGCGCCGCCGCGAGCGCCCGCTCCCCGCCCACCGTCCGACGAAGCAGCCGGGCTCGCGTGTCGAGAAAGAAGTACATCGGCCCTACGGGCGGCGGCTCCTCCGGCAGCCCGGCCCACGCCAGCGCCGCCTGCGCACCAGCCAGGTCACCGCGTTCGGCCAGGATGTCGGCCAGGAACGGAGCCACGAACAGCCGGCCCAGCCGCACGCCGGAACTTTCGACCGCCTCGACGGCTGCCCGCGCCTCCCGTTCGGCGTCGGCCAGGTTGCCCCGCCACAGTTCTTCGAGCGCGGCGAAGGCGTGGACCGGACCATAGGCCCGGACACTGCCCTGTCGGTAGACCTCCCGCCTGGCATGGGCGATGCTGGCGGCTGCCTGGTCGCTCTCGGCGGCCAGCAGGGTGAGCCAGCCACACACCAGCGGACTGTCGCCGGTGCCGTGGCGCACCAACAGTCCGTCGGCAAGCCCGCCGCCGGCCAGGGCGGCGGCTTCCGGGCGCGCCTCGAACGCCGCGCGCAGGGACAGCACGCAGTCCAGCGCGCGCCCGCCGACTGTCGGCAGTGGTCCGCCAGCCACGGGCGGCGCGACCTCGTCCATCAGGTGCAGCTGGTTCGGCTCCAGAACGGTCACGTTGACCAGGTACGCGTCGAGGGCGCTGCCCAGCCCGGCCAACTCGGTGGGCTCACCGGCGTCGACGAGCGCGCGCCGTGCCGTTCGCCAGGCGCGCACCGCACCAGCGGTGTCGCCCTGGAACAGCCGTGCCTCGCCCAACCGCAGCCCGATCTGGGCCCGGGCACCCGGCGACGCCGCCAGATCGAGCGCCTCCTCGCCGTAGCGCGCGGCCGCGACCACGTCGGTCTGCATCGCCACGCCCGCGAGCTGGTCCAGCAGTTCGGCGCGGACGCGTTCGTCGGTGACCTCCGGCAGCGCCCGACGCAGGTACGTGTATGCGACTTCGGGCGATCCGCGGCCCAGCGCCGTCTCAGCGGCGTGCCTGAGTCGCGGGCCGGCCTCCGGTACCAGCCGGGGCGGCACACGCAGGAGGTGGGCGGCGATGAGCTCCGGCTCCGCCCCCACGGCGGCCAGATGCAGCGCCGCCGCCCGGTGCCCCTCGTGTCGCCGGTCGGGGCTGGCATGTTCGTAGGCCACCGTGCGCAACAGTTGGTGCGGGTAGGCCAGCCGGCCGTTGCCCGGTGCGTACACCAGTAGTTGGCTGCGCAGCAGCCGGTCGGCGGCGACCGCCGCCGTCTCCACGGTGACCCCGGCGACTGCGGCCACGGCCGGCAGGTCGGCCTCGTCGCCGAGCACGGCGACGGCATGCGCCACCGCCACCACATCGGACGGTAGTGCGTTCAGGTGGTCGGCGACCCGGGAGGCGGGGTGCGGCGGACGCACGTCACCCACCCGGCCGGCGCTGCCGGCCACCGGTGCGATGTCGTGCTCAAGGCAGCTTCGGGCCAGCTCGGTGAGCAGAAGCGGGCTGCCCCCGGTGCTCTGGTGACAGGCGGCGACGAAGTCGTCATCAGGGCGGGTGCCGAAGATGGCACTTAGAACGGCCGCCGCGCCGGCCGGGCTCAGCGGCCCTGGCCGCACGAATGTGGTCACCGGCGACTGCAGAATCTCGGCAAGCGGGTCGGACACGGGCGCACCGGAGGTCAACGCCAGGATCAGGGTGAGCGGCAGCCCGTCCAGCCGGGGTCGCAGGTAGGCGAGCAGACGCAGCGTCGGCTGGTCGGCGTGCTGGACGTCATCGATGATGATCGCCAGCGGTGCCTCCGCACACACGCCGACCACGAGCCAGTAGAGGCCGTGCAACACGGCCAGATCTCCGACGGGGCCGGCCGCTCTGGCGCTGAACACGGACGCGGCCTTCGCCGCCGCGCCGGTGAAGAGAGCATCGCGCGCCGGGAGGACCGGATCGCTGGCGAACATCGGCTCGAACAGCCGCCGCACCACGCCATAGGCGAAGTCGTTCTCCAGCGGCCGGCCGCCAGCCAGTGCGGTGCGGTGCTCCAGCTGCCGCAGTCGGTCGTTGACATCGGCGAGCAACCGGGTCTTCCCGATGCCGGCTGGGCCCTCCACAACCATGATCCGGCCGCCGGTGGCCGCGTCGGCAGTGACGGCGGCGGCCACGAGGTCGCGGACGTGATCCTCCCGCTCCTGAAGGGGCGGGAGGTTGGTAGCGGGGCGCATCACATTCCCGGCTCGGCGGCGGGCAGACCCGCGGCTGGCGATCAGCGTCGCACTCACAGGCGGAGTCGATGATAGCGCGCCTGACAACCGTGCGATCAACCGCCGCAGATTGGTCGATGGAAGCAACGTCCGACGACGTGCTGTCGTCGAGCTGCCTGTCGCACACCGGTGGTTGCCCGGCCGCCACTGCCTCTTCGGCCGCCATTGCCCCTTCGGCGGACGGCGGCCCTGCTGAGGTCAGGCTGCGCCAGCTCCCGAGTTCGCCGTCCTGTCGTGCAACGCGGCGGTGACGGCGGACGCGGTCGGTAGTAGTGGGCGCTGGACTCCCCACTCACCCCGCCGAGCATCCCGACAGGGAGCATCCACCCTTCCTACCACCGGCCGGCAACGGAACAGCCCTCGCGCCTGCCCGGACCCGGTCGCCGATCAGGTCCCCGACCACGATGACCGGATTCGCGTCGGCGGTCGCCGGATCGTCGGGGGGCGGACGTTCCGGGTTGGTGTGGACCACGAGCTCATGATCAAAGTTCCGGCACCGCCCGGCGCTGGTACCGTCCGAATGGTGGGGAAGCGCCTGAGCCGGTGAGTGGAGGTGCCGACGTGACGGACTCCCCCTCCGGACCCAGCCGGCCCGACGGCTCCCACTCGCGGGACGCCCGGGCCGCACCGCACCACGCCGCCGACCGGCGGTTCCGCACCCTGGTGGAGGCGTCCACCGCGGTGATCTGGACCGCCGACGCGGTCGGGCTGATCATCGAACCGCAGCCCTCCTGGGAGGCCTACACCGGCCAGTGCTGGACGCAGTACCGGGGCAGCGGCTGGGGGTCGGCGCTGCACCCCGACGACCGGCCCCGCATTGAGGTCGCCTGGCGGGAGGCACTGGCCAGCCAGGCGCCGTTGTTCGAGGCGGAGGGCCGGCTCTGGCACGCCCCGGACGGGGCGTACCGGCACTTCGCGGTCCGCGCGGCCAGCCTCCGTGACGCCGACGGCGCGATCACCGAGTGGATCGGCACCATCTACGACATCGAGGACCGGGTGGTGGCCGAGGCCGCGGCCCGGCGGACCATGGCGATCAGCGTGTCCCTGCTGGACACCGCGCCGGTCGGCTTCGGGATGGTCGACACCGACCTGCGTTACGTGCAGGTCAACCCGGCGCTGGCCCGGATGCACCGGGTGCCGGTGGCCGGGCACCTCGGGCGCCGACCCCGCGATGTGATCCCGACGTACGGCGCGCGGATCGAGGAGCTGATGCGCCAGGCGCTGGCGCGGGGGCCGATCCTGGGCGTCGAGTTCACCACCCCGGCCAGCGGCCCGGACCAGGCCCGGCGGAACCTGGTGGCGAGCTACTTCCCGATCCGCATCGCCGACACCGACGAGCTGGTGGGGCTGGGCTTCGCCATCGTCGACGTCACCGAACGCACCCGGCTGCTGGAGGCGCTGAACGAGGAACGGACCCGCTACGAGCGGCTGGCCGCCACCGACGTGCTCGCCGTCTACGGCGGCGAGGAGGACCGGGTCACCGAGGCCAACGAGGCGTTTCTGACCATGCTCGGCCACACCGCCGCCGACGTCGCCGCCGGTCGGCTGAACTGGCGCACGCTCACCCCTCCCGGCTGGGAGGAAGCTGACGCCCGCGCCCTGGCGGAGCTGCGCGCCACCGGCCGGGCCCGCGCCTACGACAAGGAGTACCGGCACGCCGACGGGCACGCCGTGCCGGTGCAGATCGGTGTGGTCGCGCTGCGCGGGCAACCGCTGCGCTGGCTGGCGTACGCGCTGGACCTGAGCGCCGAGCGGGCCGCCCAGGCGGAGCTGCGGCTGTTCCAGGCCCTGGTGGAGCGCTCCGGCGACTTCATCGCGGTGGCCGCCCCGGACGGACGGGCGGTCTACGTCAACCCGGCCGGGCGGGAGTTCGTCGGCCTGACCGACGGGGTGTGCCTGGACGACCTGCGGCTGCTGGACTTCGCCGCGCCGCAGGTGCGGGAGGTGTGGCGCCGGGAGCTGATCCCGGCCGCGCTGCGGGAGGGGCACCACCGGACGGAGAGCCGGCTGGTCCGGCTGGACACCGGCGAGCAGCTCGACGTGGACCACCAGACGTTCACCGTGACGGCCGGGGACGGCCGGGACACCGCCGCGTTCGTCGCCACGGTCGGCCGGGACATCAGCGACCGGCAGCGTGCGCTGCGGCAGGCCGAGGGGCTGGCCCGGCTCGCCGGGGCGCTCAGCTCCGCGCAGGAGGGTCGCGCGGTGGTCGAGGTGGTCACGTCCCTGGCCCCGGCGGTGGTCGGGGCGCAGCTGGTACGTCTGGCCGTCGCACCGCCCGGCGCGACGACGCTGGAGGTGTCCGACGGGGCGGGGCCGCAGCGGCTGCCGGTGACCGCCGACGTGCCGCTGGCCCGGGCCGTGCGGGACAACGCCGAGGTGCCGCTGCCCGCCGGCGCGGGGACCTGCCTGCCGCTGCGCTACGGCGACGGTGGGGTGCTCGGCGCGCTGGAGGTGCGGTGGGAGCGGCCGGCCGTCGACCCGGCGCAGAACGGTCACGGTCACCGCGAGGACGAGGCGCGGCGCAGCCTGCTGTACGCCGTGGCCGGGCTGTGCAGCCAGGCGTTGCAGCGGGCCGAACTGAGCGGCTCGACGCAGGCGATGGCCGAGTTGGCGGCCCGGCTCAGCGTCACCCGCTCCACCGCCGAGGCGATCGAGGTGATCCTGACCGCCGCGCCTCGTGCGCTGTTCGCGGCGCTGCCGGAGCTGGCGATGCGGGACGAGGGACGCCGGGTGCGGCTGTGGTGCCAGGCGGTGCCGGGCACCACGGCGGTGACCTCCACCGAGCTGGCCGTCGACGATCCCCGACCGACCGTCGCGGCGTTGCGTACCGGCGAGCGGATCGTCCTGCGGGACCGGGCCGAGTTCGCGGCGCGGTTTCCGGGGCAGGCCGACCCGGTCGACGGGCACGGGATCGTCACCACGGTGGCGCTGCCGCTGCTGGACGCGCAGCGCCAGCCGATCGCCGCGCTGGCCTTCGGGTGGCGTCGGGAACACCCGCTGCGCGACGGTGACCTGGCGCTGCTCAACACCATCGCCGACCTGTGCGAGCAGACCCTGGAGCGGGTCCGGCTGGCCGCCGCCGAACACAATCTGGTGACCCGGCTGGCGGGGCGGCTGCGCACCTCGGCCACCCGGATCCCGGCCAGCCTGGAGATCGCCACCCGCTACCAGCCGGCGATGAGTGGCCTGCACCTCGGCGGAGACTGGTACGACCTGATCGCGCTCGACGGCGACCGGCTCGCGGTGGTGGTCGGCGACGTGGTGGGCCACCAGGTGGAGGCCGCCGCCGACATGGCCCAGCTGCGGACCGTGGTGAACACCCTGATCCGCACCGGGGTGCCGCTGGCCGAGGTGTTCCCCCGGTTGACCGAACTGCTCGGGGTGGGGTTCCTCGGCACCTGCCTGGCGATGGTGGTGGACCCGGCGGCCGGCGAGGTGACGGTGGCCCGGGTCGGGCACCCGCATCCGGTGCTGGTGCCCGCCGGAGAGCCGCCCCGGTCGGTGGCCACCGCCTCCGCGCTGCCGCTGGGTCTGGTCCGCGAGCC
Source organism: Micromonospora sp. KC213 (assembly GCF_004348325.1). Lineage (GTDB taxonomy): Bacteria > Actinomycetota > Actinomycetes > Mycobacteriales > Micromonosporaceae > Micromonospora. The sequence goes on from NZ_SMKF01000005.1 coordinate 7,460, forward strand.
GGTGCCGGTGACCACGGTGCCGTTCGGCCCGGGCGACCTGATGGTGGCGTACACGGACGGGCTGGTGGAGCGACGCGACCAGCCGTACGACGCGGGGGTGACCGCGCTGCACGAGGTGATCGTGCCGGTACGTGACCAGCCGGTCGGGGCGATCGCCGACGCGATCCTGGGCAAGCTGTCCGCCTCCGACGACGACCAGGCACTGGTGGTGATCCGGCGCGTCGGTTGACCGCGTGAGCGGATCAGTCGAGGCAGAACTCGTTGCCCTCGGGGTCGGCCAGCACGATGTGACCGGTGCCGAGTGGCGGCGCCGGCTCGTGGCGGCGCAGCCGGGTGGCACCGTGGGAGACGAGCCGCTCGGCCTCCGCCTCCAGGGCCGCCATCCGCGCGTCACCCTGCAGTCCGGGTGCCGCCCGCACGTCAAGGTGTACGCGGTTCTTGACCTGCTTGCCTTCCGGCACTCGCTGGAAGAACAGCCGTGGCCCGGAGCCGTCGGGGTCGACCACCGCCGCCGCGTCGTTGCGACGCTCGGGCGGTACGCCCATCGCCTCCAGCGCCTGCTCCCACGACTCGAATCCTCCGGGCGGGTCCGGCAACCGGTAGCCGAGGGCCTCGGCCCAGAACGCCGCCAACCCGGCCGGGTCGGCGCAGTCGAAGGTGACCTGGATCTCGCGGGCCATGTCAGCTCATCCCCCGTCGAATCTGCTGGTTGTTGGGCTGGTTGAGGTCGCACCGGCCGAGCTGCTCGCGCGGTGGGTTCCCTTTCGGGTCGGTCATGGCACCAGTCTCCCGACCATAGCGGACAGGATCGTTCCGTGATCCGTGGAACGATGAACGGGTGACCGTCGAGGGGACCACCGAACGGGTGCTGCGGTTGTTGGGGCTGCTGCAGCGTCGGCCCTCCTGGACGGCCGCCGAACTCGCCGCCGAGTTGGGCGTCACCGACCGCTGCGTGCGTCGCGACGTGGAGCGGCTGCGGGCGCTCGGCTATCCGGTGCACGCCACGGCGGGTGTCGGTGGCGGTTACCAGCTCGGCTCGGGCACCCGGCTGCCGCCGCTGCTCCTCGACGACGAGGAGGCGATCGCGACGGCGGTGTCCCTGCGGCTGGCCTCGGGGGGCACGGTCGCCGGGGCGGGCGAGGCAGCCCTGCGGGCGCTCGCCAAGCTCGACCAGGTGATGCCGCCCCGGCTCCGTGCCGAGGTGCGGGCGGTGCACGGGGCCACCGAGACCCTCGTCGGCCCCGGAGTCGAGATCGACGCGGAACTGCTGGTGACGCTGGCGCGGGCCTGTCGCGACGCGGTGCGGGTGCGGTTCCGGTACGCCGGCCGCGACGGTGGGGAGCAGGAGCGCACGGTCGAGCCGGTGCGCATGGTCACCACCGGCCGCCGCTGGTACCTGATGGCCCGGGACGTGGAGCGCGACGACTGGCGCACCTTCCGGCTGGATCGGATGCGCGCGGTGACGGCGACGACCTGGCGCTTCCGGCCGGGGGACCATCCGGACCCGGTCGCCTACGTGCAGCGGTCGGTGACCGGGGCGCCGTACCGGCATCTGGCCCGGGTGCGGCTGCACGCCCGGCCGGAACAGGTGCGGGAGCTGGTGCCGCCCCAGCTGGGGCGCGTCGAGGACGATCGGGACGGCTGGTGCGTGCTCGTCGTGGGCGGAGACGACCTGGGCTGGCTTGCCCTGCACGTGGCCCGGCTGGGTTTCGAGGCGGAGGTGCTGCATCCTCCGGAGCTGCGGGAGGCCGCCGCCCAGCTCGCCCACCGCCTCACCACCATGGCCCGACCCGCGGGAGCCTCACCCGTTTCGGCAGGTTCATGTGCCTTGGGTAGCTGATGCGCACCGGGACTCCGCTGACCGCAGACAACGACAATGATCTATCACATGAATTCGGTACGCAGCATCACCGCGATTGTGGCGACAACCGCGGTCGCCGTGATCGGCGCCGGCACGCCGGCTTTCGCGTCACGCAACGTCGGCTGGTTCTACACCAGCAACGGCCGGGACGGGGTGTTCTTCGACGCCGACCTGGCCGGGCATCCGGGCTACGAGAAGATCACTGTCTGCGACAACACCACCGACGGCATGGGAACCCGGGCGATCATCCGCAACCAGAACAACCTCGATGACGAGGTCCTGATCTCGGATCCGTCGAACAACGGCCACTGCGAGTCGTTCCAGTGGGACATGTGGCCCGAGGAGACCCCACTCAACATCTGGGTCTTCAACTACAAGGGGACCAGGGCCTACAACCTGGAAATCACCAACAACGGAGTCGCCTGACCAGCGCGGGCAGGGGCGGACGCCCCCGCCCGCAGCGCCGGGACGGGTTCAGAGGGCGTGGCAGTCGGGGGCGACGGGGCGGTCGGTGAGCATCTGACGGACCGCGGTGTAGGTGGTGCCGTCGAGGACCAGACCCAGGTGGTTGACCACCCGCAGCGGGCAGGAGCCCTGGATCAGCAGATTGGTGGCACCGTCGGCGAGCACGGCGTTGTCCACCGGGCGCACCAGCTCGTCCTGCCGGGTGCGAATCGTGTGCCAGCGGATCGCGCCGGGGGTGTCGTCGCCGCCGTTGAGGCTGGCCAGGAAGTCCGAACCGATGGACATCTGTTGGCAGGCCGGCACGCCCGCGCAGCTGCCCAGGCCGACCACCTTCAGGATGTTGGCGACGTACGTGCCGTGCTGTGGGCTGCCGAGGCTGACGTAACGGCCGACGGTGTCGACGCCGCCGAGGAACTTCACGTACCAGCGGGAGACCAGGCCGCCCTCGGAGTGGGCGACGATGTCGACCCGGGCGGCTCCGGTACGGGACCGTACCTGCTCGACGTACCCCTGGAACGCCCGGGCCGATTCCCTGATGTCACCGAAGCCGAGACCGGGAAGCTGGTAGATCGAGACGCGGAAGCCGTCGGCGCGCAGCCGCGCGACGATCGGCTCGTACGCGATGCTGACACCCATCAGGCCACCGACGACGATGACCGGGTTCGCGCCGGCGGCGGAGATCGACGGTCCGCCGAAAGCGGCAGACCGGCCGGTGGTGGATCGTTCCGGGGCGGCGTGGGCGGCGGTGGCGGGGACGAGCAGCGCGGTGACGGCGGCGGTGGCCGCGAGGATCGTTCGGAGCAGCATGGCTGCACCTCCGGTGGGAGGTACCCGGGAGCCGGGAACGGTGGGTGGAATCCGATCGATCGTGGATCGATGATGATCGGCTCCATTCGCATCCGTCAATGACAAGTTACGTGTCGGTAACGTGAAGTCGCTCCAGGAGCACAAACCGTCCTATCGGACGAACGACCAGGAGGTGAAGATGGCCGCCACCGATCTCCAGCTCGGCGCGGAGGAACTGCTGGACACGATCGACGGTCAACTCACGGCGATCTCGGGGCCAGCAGCCCCGGCAACCTGACGAGCCAATATCAGCAGATGCGCAAGGAGATGATCAGCGTCCTCGCGTACGCGGAGAAGATCTGGCCAGCCGCACCCGGTGACCGTGCGCGCGGCCATCCGGCGGCCGAGTCCGGAAACCCTGCCGGCGGCCGGCCTCCTCCCGTCAGGGTCGCCGGTCGCTGATGCGACTGACGAAGGTGCGCCAGGCGTCCGGGGTGAAGGTCAGCGCCGGGCCGGTCGGGTCCTTGGAGTCGCGGACCGCGACCACCCCGGGCAGGTTGTCGGCGACCTCGACACAGTTGCCACCGTTGCCGCTGCTGCGGCTGCTCTTGCGCCAACGCGCGCCGATCAGCTCCATGTCTCCGCCACTTCCCTGAGAAGGTCGACTGACTGCCGGTGGGACAGTGCCTCGCCGCGCACGTTCTCCCACACCGCCATCATGGCCGTGATGTCGTCGGGATCGCTAACGACTTGCCCCTGCAACTGATTGTCCAGATAGCCGGCGACGCGGTGGTCCGGACAGGTCGCGATGACGAACGGCCCGTTCAGCCCGGCGTATGCGCCCACGGTGGACGGAACCACGTGCACCCGGACGTGCGGCTCGGCGCAGGCGGCCACCACGGAGAGCAGCTGTTCGCGCATGGTGCTGGGACCGCCGACCGGCCGCCGCAGCACCGCCTCGTCCACCACGGCGGTGAACTGCGGCGGATCGTCGCGGCGCAGGACGGCCTGCCGGGCCAGGCGAGCCGCCACGTGGCGCTCGACGTCGCCGCGCAGGAGGAGGCCGGCCTCCCACAGCACGGCCCGGGCGTACGCCTCGGTCTGGAGCAGGCCGGGCAACACCAGGGGTTCGAACGAGCGCAGCGACACCGACTCCCGCTCGATCTCCTGTCACGGACGGAACCAGACGGGCTCGCGACGTCTCGATGTGTCCGGCCAGATGTCCGCCACGTCCCTCCGGAGGACGTCGGCTGCCGCCACCCGATGCCGGGCGTGCGGGATCCGCCCCTCGCTGAGCCACCGTCCGACGGTCTTCGGATCCACCCCCACACGCTCCGCGAGAGCCTCAGTGGTGAACCCGGTTTCGTTGAGCGCCACCCGCAACGCCTCGTTCATGAGACCTCCGTCAGACGTCCTGGATTTCTGACGACCATATCGCTACGCGGTGTAGGTGACCGGCGACGGAGAGCAGGGTGTTGCGCAGAGGACGGCGCGGCCGGTGGAGGGACAGCCCGGCGACCGCGCCTGTCACCGGGGCCGCCGCCACCGCCAACGATGCCGGCAGCGGCGGCCCCACTCAGCGAGGAGGCATCCCGACGATGAGCCGCACGCGACCACACCTGCCGATGCGTCCACTGTGGCGGTGCCGGGCCTGCGGGGCCGAGTGGCCGTGCCAGCCGGCCCGGCTGGCGCTGCTGGTGGAGTACCGGGCGGACCGCACCGCCCTGCTGGTCTACCTGAGCACGCTGATGGCCGAGGCGCGCGCGCAACTGTCGCAGCTCAACGGGCACGCCGTGCCGGAAGAACTGACCGAACGCTTCCTCGGCTGGGCGCGGGCCCGCTGACTGCGGCCACAGAGATCGACCGGTGCGGCGACAGGACAGGCGAGCATCGCTACCTCATTCCGGCCCCTCGAGAAGACCGCGACGCAGCGCATCGGCACGGATGTCGAACAACGGCATCAGCTTCCCGTTCCGGCGTACCTTCCACGCGCTCCAGCCGTTGATCGTCGGCTTGCCAGTGACCGTGGAGCCGGCCGGAGAAGGCGATTCGAACGCCTCGCCACCGTCAAGCAAAATGTGGCCCACGCTGTTGATCCGGGCGGTGTACGTGACGCGCTTGTAGGTCAGGAGAAGTTCCTCCCCTACGCCGAGCGTCCCTGCCCTGACCAGTTTGGCGACCGTGACGCCGCCGAAGTGGGCTCGAGTCCGCCGTGCGACCCTCGCCGGAACGCGCTGAAAAGGGATCTCCGGCTCGGACTCCACCGCCTGGTCAGGTACCACCCCGACCCCCGGCGGGAGGACGAAGCCGAGCTTTTCCGGATCCCAGATGATCTCACAGAGTCGCTCGTAAAGCCGCTGCCTCGTCTCGATCGCCGGCAGGTCGAAGCGCGGCATCGGGTGGAAGAGCTGGCCCAGCCGGTGCTTCTTGACCACCCCGTCCGTGAACGGCTTGTTCCGCTGATGTGTCACTTCATGCAGAGAGGCCGCCAGTTGGTTCTGACTGCGATACCATTCGATCTTCTTCTCATAGGGCGCATCCTGGTAGCTGGCATTGTGCGACTTGCGGAGCAGCAACAGCGCGCCGACCCGGTTGCGGTTAACCCGGAAGGACGCTTCGGTCCTCACCTCGGGCTGGTGGCGTTCAAACTTGTTCGCCCAGATGTGCTCAATCTCGTAGGGCTCGTCCTTGTCCAGGTAGCGAGCCATCTCGTTCGGCCGGCCGCTTTCAATCTCCACGAACGCAGTCAACCGGGCCAGCAGGTACCTGACCTGGGCACGGTTATCCGCCCGGAGGCCATAGCCCTTGACCCCGGTGAAGTCGGCATCCAGCTGGGCGATCCGCCTCCCCAGCACCTTGGCGAGGCCGTCGATGTCGCGAGTGGCCCGCAGGTCGAGCAGGGCCGGAAGCCGGTCGCCGTGCAGCGCCCCGAGCTTCGTGATCCGATTGTTCACGGCCATCCGGATGAAGACCAGATCGAGGTAGGCAGCCACCAGGAACGACTTGTCTCGGAACTGGGCGTCGGAGTCGTCCGGATCGATCACGGCCATCAGGAACGGCATTTGGTCGAGCTCGTTCCTGGCGTTGTAGAAGATCGGCTCCAGCCCCGGCTCGAGAACGGTTGAGGCTGCGTTCAGGGTTGCGTAGCGCTCGGCCAGACGCACCAGATCATGCTCGATGAAGCGGGCGAAATCAGGTGCGTTGACGAGGCTCATCCGCCGGGCATGGTTCTCCTGAACCCAACCGTGGAACGAAACAGCGACGTCCGCCGCCTCGTCCTCGCTCTCGGCGTACCGGCCAATCAGCAGCGCTTGGAGGAACCTTGCCGCCGCTTGGGGCGCACGGCTGTCGATCCGCGTCAGGACCCGACCCCATGCCTGACCGAGGCGGGGCAGGTTGTCCCGATTACTTGCCTTACGCAATAGGAAACTCTTGAGAAGATCGGCTGGGCCTAACTGCACCCCCCGGTCGTTCATCGTCTCGAAAATTTCCCAGCCTTGGCGGCGGTCGTTGGCGTTGATGCCGACCAGGCACACGCGGTTGAGCAGCCAGTGAATGAACAGGGGGAGAGCTTCATCGCGCACGGACTCGGGCAGGAGATCGTGGAGTTCCTGGCTTCGCTCGTACAGGTTCTGCACCGAAGGCCCGGCGTCGGCTGGCAGCGTGAAGGGTTTGTCCTCGTAAATCGCCTCCAACACGGGAGTCCGATCCTGCGACCGGATCGCATAGGCTCGCTCCCCGTACGACGTACCGGCGATTAGCGGTTCCAAAGCGGCGATGTCGTTCTGGTACTCCAGTCGATCGGCCTCGATCGCCAGGCGACGCAGCTGAAGCAACAGGAGGTGGAGTGTGGTAATCCGTTGCTGCCCGTCAACGAGCGCCGCCAGCTCATCGTCGCGGTAGTAGACGATTGGCCCAAGGAAGTAGGGCCGGTAGTGCCGCACCTCCCGCCGATCATGGCCCGGCGTCCAGTCCTCGATGAAGTGTCCGGTTAGGTCGTCGACGAGCATCTTGACGTCCTCGCGACCCCAGCTGTACTCCCGCTGGTAGGGGTCGAGCCGGAACTGGAACTGGCTGAACAACTGCTGGATCGTGAAACCGTCACCGCGGATCGGCGCCTCGGGCATCAGATCACCTCCCCACGTGACCTTGGTCGAGGTTCGAAACCTCGGGCATTTAGGGCTTCGGCGATGGCGGCGAACTCGGCCAGCGCCGCCTGAAGGTCCTCCACGATCTCCTGGGCGATCACCTCGGGCGGCAGCAACGCGTCGGCGTCTTCCAGGGAGGCGTCCTTGAGCCAGGTGATGTCCAGGTTTACCTTGTCCCGGGAGATCAGCTCGTCGTAGGAGAAGGCGCGGAACCGCTCGGTCTCCACCCGCTCGGACCGGTCCTTGCCGGGCAGGTAGCAGTCGACGAAGTCCTGGAGGTGCCCGCGGCGCAACGGGTTCTGCTTGAGCGTGAAGTGTTGGTTGGTGCGGAAGTCATACACCCAGAGCTGTTGGGTCCACGGCTGCTCGCGGGCGCGCTTGCGTTCGAAGAAGAGCACGTTGGCCTTGACCCCACCGGCGTAGAAGATGCCGGTGGGCAGGCGCAGCATGGTGTGCAGGTCGTACTGCTTGAGCAGCCGGCGGCGGATGGTCTCCCCCGCACCGCCCTCGAAGAGCACGTTGTCCGGCAGGACGACCGCAGCCCGGCCGTCGATCTCCAGCAGCGAGGCGATGTGCTGCACGAAGTTGAGCTGCTTGTTGGCGGTGGTGGCCCAGAAGTCAGGCCGGTCGACCTCACCGTCACCCCGGCTGGCGGCCCGACCGCCCTCCCCCACCATGCGGATCGACGAGCTGCGCCCGAACGGCGGGTTGGCGAGCACCAGGCTGACCCGCCGGTCGGGCACCCGGCCCAGCGCGTCCCGCACGTCGATCAGCGACGGCCCGTTCGGGGTGCCGATGCCGTGCAGCAGCATGTTCATCGCGGCCAGCCGCGCGGTACCGTCGACCAGCTCGGTGCCGAAGATCGCGCCGTTGGCGAGCCGTCGCCGCTGGTCCGGGGTGAGCGAGCTGCCGTGATGGCGCTGGATGTGCTCGAACGCCGCCAGCAGGAAGCCACCCGTGCCGCACGCCGGGTCGGTGATCGTGTCGTCAGGGGTGGGCAGCATGCAGTCAACCATCGCGGTGGTCAACGCACGCGGGGTGAAGTACTGCCCGGCACCCGACTTCGCGTCCTCCGCACCCTTGGCGAGCAACTCCTCGTAGGCGTCGCCCTTGACGTCGACCCCGGTGCCCGACCACTGCTCCTTATCGATCAGGTCGACGATAAGCCGTTTGAGCTTCGCCGGGTCCTGGATCTTGTTCTGCGCCTTGCGGAAGATAGTGCCGAGGGTGCCCTCTGCCCGGCCCAGCCCGGTGAGGATGTGCCGGTACTGCACCTCCAGCGCGTCGCCCTCGGCGTCGAGCAGGGTCTGCCAGCTCAGCTCGTCGGGCACGATCTGCTCCGGCTTGAGCTTCCGGTTGGCCCGCTCGTCGGCCATCTTGAGGAACAGCAGGTAGGTCAACTGCTCGACGTAATCGATGGTCGAGACGCCGTCGTCGCGCAGCACGTCGCAGTAGTTCCAGAGCTTCTGCACCAGACGGCGCGAATCCACAGTGCTCACAGTGGCAAGGTCTCCTGCTGGTAGTCGTCGCCGGTCACCCTGGTCGGCGGAGCCGGCAGCTCCTTGGGGGTACGCCGAGAGCGGGTGCGCTGCTTCGGGATGGTGGCTGCCCGCTCGGCCCTGATCCGGGCGAGCAGTTCGGAGGCGGGCTCGTCGTTCGGGTCCTGCGGCACGAGTCGCCCGGCGAATGCCTCCGCGAGCAACGAGGCTCGTAGCGCCGCCGCCTGTCGCCTGCCTCGCTCAATTGCGCCTATCAACCTCTCCACGCCCGATAGCCGCTCGGAGGTACGCGCCACTATCTCTCGCTGTTCGACAAGCGGGGGGATCGGAAACTCGACCGACTTGAATCTGGACGACGAGAGGTGAGCGATGTTGGTAGTGATGCGAACCTCGGAAGAAAAGCGTCCGGCATGCATATGGCGCCGAAAAACCAAGAGCGCCCACTCTGGATCGACTTCAGGACTGGCCCGGAAACGCAGCAGACTATTGGTGAAGGCAACGTCTGCGGGAACGCCGCGATAAAGTGCCGGGCGACCGAGCAGTTCCGGGCTTTGGCCCTCATTAAGGAGGATGTCACCTGGCAAGAGCTTGAACTTCTCGAAGACGGCCGGCGGGAAGTCCATCTCCATCACGTCAGCCGTGTCGATGCGGTCCTCGAACACGTTTGCCACCCGCAGATAGGGGCGCATGTGCGAACCGGTGTGCCAGTCCGGGTGCCGTTGGCGGCCAAGGTCGACCCGTCCAGCATCAGCGACCGTCAGGGTTCGCCAGCCAGCATCGTCACGCAGCGGAACAGCCTCGATTAACAGCCGCTTCTTCAGCCCACGCAATCGCATCAACTGCCTGAGAAGCAGGTCTACCCCTGCATCAAGTCGAGAGAGGTGGCCGTCGATGGCGGCCACGATGCGGCGCTGCTCGGCGAGCGGCGGCAGCAACACGAGCCACGACGCAAGCCGGGCAGCGCCGATATGGTGAATGCCCACTCCCCGCGAGTGTTCTATGAAAGCACCTCGAAGCGCTTCATAGCGAAGAAGGTGCAACAAAAAGCGAGGTTCAGGACCGTGACTGCGAACACGGAGTAGCGTGTTCTGGATGCAGCAGTCTTCGATCTCACCGTTCCAGATAGCTGGCTTACCAACCTCACCGGCACTTCCAGAAGCCTCGCTGAGGACGATGTCCCCGGGGCGAAGCCGGTAGATGTCCGCTTCGTCATCCGTGAAGTTCATCAGCTTGACGTCGTCAAGCTTGAGACCGTTCCAGTCCACGTTCGCCGCCCTGAGATACGGGCGCATCTGGCTGCCGGTGTGGTTCTTCGGCGAACGCTGACGACCGAGACGAACTTCAGCGACTTCCTCGAGTCTCACCCGCGTCCAGCCCTGCGGCAGATCGGTCACGCGGTCAGCTCCTCGTTCAGCTCGTCCAGCAAGGGCTCGGCGCGGTCCCCGAATTCGCCCGCGTACCCGTCGATGCCGCCCCGTTCGGTGAAGGGCGCTCCTTCCAGGTCGTCCGGCATGATTTCCACGCTGACCGCTATCACGTCCTTGATCCTTTCCAGCCACCACACCTGGTCGGCGGTGAACGTGGCTCCCGCCTGCTGCTGCCGCAGCAGCCAGCCACGGAAGCGCTCCTCAATGGACGCCCGGTACGGGCGTAACTCCTGGTCGATGCCGAGCTCGTACCGGATCAGGGCGACCAGGTCGGTCACCCCGCGCGGCCCGGCCTGCTCCGAGGTCCGGCCGAGCAGGACGTACGCCTTCCACAGCGACTCCGGCGTCCACGCCTGCGGGGGCCGGGCGATCCGGGCGGCCAGCTCCTTGAGCTGGTCGTAGCTGATCCGGCCCTTGCCCTCGTAGAAGACCTGCAACGCGGTGATCTCGTCGCGGTGTTGTTCCAGGTAGTCGTGCCAGCTCCGCACCGTCACCTGGGCGCGCTCGGCGGCCGGCACCCCGGCCGCCGACACGAGCCGGTCGACGTTGACCTCGTCGATGGTGATGTCGTGCGCGCGGCGGATCTCCAGGATGCGTTCGCGTAGCTGCGGGTTCGCCGCGAGCGGGCGCAGCGCGCCGGCCAGCAGGTCGCGTACGGCCTCCGGCCCCGCCAGGGTCGCCGGGTTGAGCTGTTCGGGGGCGACGGCGTCGACCAGGCCGCGCACGATGCCGGTGAGCGGCTGCCCGCCCAGCTCGGCCAGCTCGGCACGCTCGTCGTCGGTGAGCTGCCGGTCGAGCCGGGACAGCCGGGACGCGAGGGTGGCCACCTCGTCGGGGTTGGCGGTCAGGGTGCCGGCCTTGCGGAGCAGGTCACGCAGCGAGATCTGCTGCTCGGTGTGCCGTTGCAGCGGCACCGCCTCGTCGAGGTCGGCCTCGGTGACCCCGACCGCGTCGACGATGACGAACCGGTCCTTGACCTCGGCGTCCGGGGTGACGGACTGGAAGTCGGCCGGGTCGATGGTGCGCGCCCCACGCCCCTTCATCTGCTCGAAGTAGGTGGCGCTGCGCACCGGCCGGAGGAAGAACACGCACTCCAGGGGCCGTACGTCGGTGCCGGTGGCGATCATGTCGACGGTGACCGCGATGCGCATCTCCGGGCTGTTGCGGAACGCCTGGATGAGGGTGTCGGGGTTGTCGCCGTCCCGGCGGGAGGAGTAGGTGATCTTCTTGACGAAGTCGTTGCCGCGCCCGAAGACCAGCCGGACCATGGCCACGATCTCCTCGGCGTGGTTGTCGTCGCAGGCGAAGATCAGCGTCTTCGGCACCGTGGAACGGCCGGGGAAGATCTCGTCGAACAGCCGATCCCGGAAGGTCTCCAGCACCAGCTTGAGCTGGCCCTTCGAGATGACGGACCGGCCGACCTGCCGGCCGGCGTAGGTGAAGTCGTCCTCCAGCTCCTGGTAGCGCTCGGCGCGGGTGCGGCGGTCGCGCAGCGGCACGACGGTGCCGGCCTCGATCTTCTGCCCCGACTCGGTGATCTCCGTCTTGATCCGGTACACGTCGAAGTTGACGTTGACCCCGTCGGCGACCGCCTGCTCGTAGGTGTACTCGGAGACCAGATTCTGCTGGAAGAAGCCGAGGGTCTGCTTGACCGGCGTCGCGGTCAGCCCGACCACGAAGGCGTCGAAGTACTCGATGACCGCCCGCCACTTGCCGTAGATCGAGCGGTGGCACTCGTCGACCACGATCAGGTCGAACGTCTCCGGCGGAAGCTGCGGGTTGTAGCCGACCTCGGCCGGCTCGTCGAGGTCGTAGCTGTCGTAGGCCCGGTCGTCGAGGTCCACGTCGGGCAGTTCGGTGCCCCGCAGCGCCCCGTACAGGCGCTGGATCGTGGAGATCACCACGTTCGACGAGTCGAGCATGCCGGTACCAGAGAGCCGGTCGACGGTGTACAGCTCGGTGAACTTCCGGCCGTCGTCGGGGGTCTGGTAGCCGGCGTACTCGCGCAGGGTCTGCTTGCCGAGGTTGTTCCGGTCGACCAGGAAGAGGATGCGGCGGGCGCGGGCGTGCTTGAGCAGCCGGTAGCTGGCGGTGACCGCGGTGAAGGTCTTCCCGGCACCGGTCGCCATCTGGATCAGCGCGCGGGGCCGGTCCACGGCGAGCGACCGTTCCAGCCCCTCGACCGCGTCGACCTGCGCCGGACGCAGGCCGAGCCGGTCCAGCGCCGGCATCCGGCGCAGCCGGGCCCGCAGGGTGGGCGCGTCCGGCTCGTCGTCCGCCTCCCGCATCCACCGCGCGAGCGTCTCCGGCCGGTGGAAGGAGAAGACCTCACGGGTACGCGGGAACGGGTCGAGCCGGTTGACGAAGGCGGTCTCGGTGCCGGTGGCGACGTACCCGAAGGGCAGGGCGGCGTCCCGCCGCCAGGCGCTGAACCGCTGCTCGGCGGTGAGCCCGTTGAGGTAGCGGTCGAGCTGCGCCTCGACCCCGCGCGGGGCGGTGCCCTCCCGCTTGGCCTCGATCACGCCGACCAGGCGCTGGTTGACGTAGAGCAGGTAGTCGGCCCGACCGGTCGCCAGCGTCACCTCCCGCACCGCGACGCCCGGGCCGGCGTACAGGTTGAGCTGGTTGGTGTCCTGGACCTGCCAGCCGGCGGCAATGAGCTGCCGGTCGATCTCGGCCCGGGTCTGCACCTCGTTCAGAGGCTCCTGGGAGGCGCGGCGGGCGCGGCTGATGAACTCCTCCCGCTTGGCGGCGGAGACCTTCGCCGGCTTCGCGCTGTCGAACGCCTGCTGCGCCGCCTCCACGGCCGGCTCCAGGCTCGCGAGCAGCGCGGCGGCCTGTGGACGACGGGCGTCGGCCTCCCGCACGGCCTGCTCGGCGGCGGCCGTCGCCTGGGCCTTGGCCAGGGCCAGCGACGGCTGCCCGTCCAACAACAGCTTCGTCTCGGCAAGCTCCTGCTTGTACCGCTCGATCTCGGCCCGCAGCCCCTCGGCGATCGACGCGGGGACCTGGGCTGGCGGCGGGGTGGGCGGCACGAAGCCAATGGGCGAACGGTCGTCGGTCAACGCACGGTGATACCAGACTCCCAGCTCGAAGCAGGTACGCAGCAGCTCCAGCGCCTCGCGGACCTCGCCCAGGTGGTCGTGGACGGCCTTGTTGCCGGTGTCCCGCAGCCGATCGAAGGCGGCGTACACCTTCGCGGTGAGGGCACCCGCGGTGTGTAGGGCCTGCACCTGATGGAAGAAGCTGTTACTGACCGGGGTGACCTGAGTGCGCCGGACCAGGTCACGAGCGAGGACATCGCCGAACGTGCGAGCCTTGAACATCGCTGCCTGAGCATCGACGTAGATCAGCGATTCCGCGCCCGCGCCATACCAGACCAGCAGCGGATGGTCCTTCAGGAACCCGAAGTTGGCGGACTGCTCCGCCAAGCGGCGTATCTGGCGAGGATCCACGGCTCTCCACGTCCATAGTCGACGATGAACACGTCAGGATATGAATGTGAGTCCACCACCGACAGCCCGGCATTTGTCGGGTACCCGACAGGAGCAGCGGACGCCGGTGACCGGCGGTCGTACGGCTGGGGCATGATCGGTTGCATGGCAGCTATGCCCTCCCGCCTGTCGGTCGTGACCATTGGCGCACGTGACCTGCCCACACTGCGCTCGTTCTACCGTGCGCTCGGTTGGTCGGAGTTGTCCGTCAGCGACGAGACCTGGTCGGCGTTCCTGCTCGGCGGCGCGCTGCTCGCGCTCTATCCGCTGCCGGCACTGGCGGCCGAGGCGGCGTCCGGCGTGTCGGAGCCGGCTGGTGGCTGGTCCGGCGTGACGTTGGCCTGCAACGTCGACAACCGCGAGCAGGTCGACACGGCGTTCGCCACCGCGGTCCAGGCGGGTGCGACAGTCGTGACCGAACCGACCGACCGATCCTGGGGTGGGCGCTCCGCCTATATCGCTGACCCGGAGGGCAATCGCTGGGAGATCGCCTGGGCACGCACGGCGCTGTTCGACGAACGAGGTGCGCTCGTTTCCTTCGGCTGACCGTGGTGGCGGACTTCACCGTCAGCAACCGCGCCCGCCGGTAGGCGCGTCGACGGTTCAGCGCAGGACGCGGACCAGCAGCAGGCTGGCGCAGTAGGCGATGGGGACCAGGGCGACACAGACGACGAAGCCGAGCGGGACGAAGCGCGGCGGATCGACGGCGGCCAGGGCGGGACGGCCCCAGCGACCGAGGATGAGCCAGCCGGCGACGAACGTGAGCACCGGTAGACCGGCGCAGACCCACGCGCCGAGGGTGAAGCCGCTGGCCCGCCCCACCCCGGAGGCAACCACCAGCACCAGCATCAGCAGCACCCCGACGGCGGCGCAGGTGACGTAGACGGCGACCGCGCGGGCCGCCGGTGACCAGGTGGGCAGTAGAGCCGGCCGCTGGGCGAGGGCCTCGGCGTACCCGGTGCGCCGGTCCGCCTCGTCGACCAGCGCCCGCGCTGCGTCCAGCACCGCCGCCGCGTCGACATCGGTGCAAGCGGCATCGGCGGGAGCGGGGCCGGCCGGCACGGGTGGGGACACCGCGATCGCCTGGCCGAGCCGGTCGAGGCGCTGCTCCTGCCCGGCGAGCCGCTGCCCGAGCTGTTCGGCGCCCGCGTGCAGCCGGTGACGCCGCTCGATCTCGGCGGCGATCTCCCGCTCCCCGCCGCGTACCCGGGCGGAGAGCTCGCGGACGGCGGCGGCGTACTCCTCGAAGGTGGACACTCAGTGCTCCTCGCCGGGCAGCGTCACCCGCAGCGCGAACGCCGCCTCGGCCCGCACGGCCGGTTCCAGCCGCCCGGCGAGCGCGCGTACCGCCCGCGCCGGCGGGTCAGCGTCCAGCAGCACCGGTACGGCCAGCCCGGCGCCGTCGTCACCGTACGGGTTCCCAGGCGGGTCGCCGACCCAGGCGTACCGCTCGTCGAGCCGGACCGGCGTGGTGGCGCCCAGCGGCGGCGCCTGCCCGGACGCGGCAGCCGGGTAGCCGGCGAGCAGCACGCAGACCGCCGCGGCCGGCCCGGCGTGGGTCAGCGCGGCCAGCCGGGCCAACTCCCGGGGACCGGGGGCGGAGGCGGCCACCACCAGCAGCAGCTCCTGGTCGTCGCGGTCGAAGTGCCGGGCGGCCAGGGCGTGTGCCTCGGCGGCGCCGAGCAGCGCGGCGATCTCCGCCTCGGTGGTGGCGGTCACACCGAGGACACCGGCGTCCCGCAGCGGGCGCAGCGGCAGGAAGGTGGCGCCCAGCGCGGCGGGGTCGATGCCCACCACCCGGACCGTGCCGGGGGCGGTGGTGGCGAGCAGCCGCAGCACCAGCACCCGCAGCAGCACCGCCACCCGGGGATCGCGGGCGTCGGCGTTGACGGCGAGGTGCCGGCCGGCACCCAACGGCACCAGCAGCGGAAAGCGACCATCGGCGGTGGACGCCGCGCCGATCCGGACCGGCGCGACAGTGCCCGCCGGTCGGGCGGCCGGCGACCCGGGTGCGGTCAGTGTCTCGGCGAGCCGGCCGAGCCGGGCGACGAGGTCGACGGTCCGCTCCGGCACGGGCCGGTCGGTCAGGCGGTCGAGCAGGATCCGGGCCTCGGCCAGCCGCTCCCGCGCCTGCCGGTGCGCGGCGACCGCCTGCCCGTACGCCGAAGCGAGCCTGCCCACCCTCTGCTCCCCACGACGTGCCGTCCGGTCGTGGAAACCCTAGTGGAGCCGTTGCGGCCACGCACCAGCCGACCATCGGCCGGGACGCCGTCCGACCGGGCACCTGACCTGCCGGTACCACCGCGTTCACAAACATCAATTAGGTTGATCACGCGAGCATCCCCGACGGAGGGAGTCCCTTTCGTGCGACGCGTTCTCACGGCGGCCATCGCCGCCCTGACCGTCACCACCGCCGGCGCCCTGGTGGCCGGCAGCCCCGGCCAGGCCGCCGACCGACCCGGTCGGAGCCGGCAGATCCCGGTCACCGCATCCACGCCCGGCAGCCCCGGCCTGGGTGACGGCTACTTCCCGACCTACGGCAACGGCGGGTACGACGTCGACCACTACGACGTCCGCCTGCGCTACGACCCGGCCACCGACCGGCTCACCGGCACCACCACCATCCTGGCGCGGGCCACCCAGGACCTGTCCCGGTTCAACCTGGATTTCCTGCTCGACGTGGAGTCGGTCCGGGTGAACGGCTGGACGGCCCGGTTCACCCGCGACGGCAGCCATGAGTTGGTGGTCACCGCGCCGCGCGGCATCAGCAGAGGCCAGGCGTTGACCATCGTGGTGACGTACTCCGGCGTGCCGTCGGAGACCCTGCTGGACGGCTACACCGGCTGGACCCGCACCGCCGACGGCGCACTGGCCGTCAACGAGCCGGAGTCGGCCTGGTGGTGGTTCCCGGCCAACGACCACCCGCTGGACAAGGCCACCTTCGACATCTCGGTGTCGGTGCCCACCGGTGTCGAGGTGGTCAGCAACGGGGTGCAGCCGCGTCCCGCACTCGCCGAATCCGGCAACCGGGTCCGGTGGAGCTGGCGTACCACCACACCCACCGCCACCTACCTGGCGTTCCTCGCCATCGGCCAGTACGACCTGGTCGCCGACACCGCGCCGAACGGGCAACCGGTGGTCAACGCGTACAGCACCACACTGGGCGAGCTCGCGCCGGCCGCCCGGGCCAGCATCGAGCGCACCGCCGAGATCGTCGACTGGGCCGGCGGGGTCTTCGGGCCGTACCCGTTCGAGGCCCAGGGCGGGGTGGCCGGACCGGTCGACGGCATCGGGTTCGCGCTGGAGACGCAGACCCGGCCGGTGTACGGCCCGGGCTTCTGGCGGCGCGGATCCAACCCGTACGTGGTGGTGCACGAGCAGGCCCACCAGTGGTTCGGCAACTCGGTGTCGGTGGCGCAGTGGCGCGACATCTGGCTGAACGAGGGCCTCGCCACCTACGCCGAGTGGCTGTGGTCCGAGGCACAGGGCGAGGGCACCGCCCAGGAGGTGTTCGACTTCACCTACGCCGCCTATCCGGAGGACTCCGCCTTCTGGCAGGTACTCCCGGGTGACCCCGGCGCCGGCCGCATCTTCCACGACGCGGTCTACGACCGGGGCGCGATGGCGGTGCACCAGTTGCGGCTCGCCGTCGGCGACGAGGCGTTCTTCGCGCTGCTGCCGGCGTGGACCGCCGCGCACCGGCACGGCAACGCCACGATCGCGCAGTTCCAGGCGTTGGCCGAGCGGATCTCCGGCCTGGACCTGGACGATGTCTTCACCACCTGGCTGTTCACTGCCGGCCGTCCGGCCCTACCGACCGCCGCCCGTGCGGCGCTCGCCCCGCAACAGCCGAAGTCATGGACGAAGATCCGCGAGGCGCACCAGGCGCGGCGGCACTGACCGGCGGACGGCCGGCTGTCCGTGCAGCCCAGACAGCGACGGCCCGGTCACCGGCGGTGTGCTCCACCGGCGACCGGGCCGTCAGCGACCGCGTCAGCGTGCGGCGAGCGGCTGCCGGCCGGGATCCACCGGCGCGGGCAACCCGCCAACCCCGCCCAGGTAGGTGTGGATGGCCGCGGCGGCGGCCCGACCCTCGGCGATCGCCCAGACGATCAGCGAGGCGCCCCGGTGCATGTCGCCGGCGACGAAAACGCCGTCGGCGTCGGTCTGCCAGTCCGGGCGTGCGTCCACCGCGCCGCGCGCGTTGCGGGCCACCCCGAACTGCGCCAGCAGCGGCTGTTCCTCGGTGCCCTCGAAGCCGATCGCCAGCAGCACCAGGTCGGCGGGGAGCTCCCGCTCCGAGCCGGGCAGCGGGGTGACGATCCGCCGGCCGTCCCGCTTCTCCACGGTGACCTCGGCGATCCGCACCCCCTTCACCTGGCCGGTGCCGTCGTCGACGAACTCCTGCACCGCCACGGCGAAGACCCGCTCGCCGCCCTCCTCGTGCGCCGGGTAGTTGCGCAGCACCCACGGCCAGGTCGGCCACGGGTCGCGGGCGGCGTCGCGGCTGTGCGGCGGCTCGGGGTACAGGTCGAGCTGGTGCACCCCGGCCGCGCCCTGCCGGTGGGCCACGCCCAGGCAGTCCGCGGCGGTGTCACCACCACCGATGATCACCACATGCTTGCCGGCCGCGTCGATCGGCATGCCGTCGGGCAGCACCGCCAGGGCCGGTCTACCCTCACCGGCCGCGGCGACCACCCGGTTCGAGGCCACCAGGTGCGCCATCGCCTGGTGTACGCCGCGCAGCGCCCGCCCCGGCGTCTCCGGGGTGTCCCGGCCCTGCAACGCGCCACAGGCCAGCAGCACCGCGTCGTGCTCGGCGCGCAGTTGCTCGGCGGTCACGTCGACACCGACGTTCACCCCGGTGCGGAACCGCACCCCCTCGGCGGCCAACTGGGCCAGCCGGGCGTCGATGTGCCGCTTCTCCAGCTTGAAGTCGGGGATGCCGTACCGGAGCAGGCCGCCGATCGCGTCGTCGCGCTCGTACACGGTCACGGCGTGACCGGCGCGGGCGAGTTGCTGCGCGGCGGCGAGCCCGGCCGGGCCGGAGCCGACCACGGCGACCGACCGGCCGGTCGGTGGCGGCACCGGCTGGGGCCGCAGGCCGCCCCGGGCCGCCGCCGCGTCGGCGATCTCCACCTCGACCTGCTTGATGGTGACCGGCTGCTGACCGCCGAGACCGAGCACGCACGCCGCCTCGCACGGCGCAGGGCAGAGCCGACCGGTGAACTCGGGGAAGTTGTTGGTGGCGTGCAGCGACTCCACCGCCGAGTCCCAGTTGCCGGTACGGACCAGGTCGTTCCAGTCCGGGATGCGGTTGCCCAGCGGGCACCCGTCGTGGCAGAACGGGATGCCGCAGTCCATGCAGCGGGTGGCCTGCTCGCGGACCAGTTCCTCACCGGCGGGCGGGTACACCTCCCGCCAGTCCATGATCCGCACCGGCACCGGGCGTCGGGCCGGCAACCGCCGGTCGTAACGCAGGAAACCGTTCGGGTCAGGCACGAGCCACCTCCTGGACCGCCACCCGCGCAGCGGGCAGCACCGGCGCGGCCAGCGCAGACATGACCGCGTCGTCGACGTCACGGCCGGCGGCTTCGGCGGCCTTCATGATCTCCACCACCCGGCGGTAGTCCCGGGGCACCACCGCGGTGAACTCCTCGGCCGCCTCCGGCCAGCGCTTGAGCAGCTCCGCCCCGACGGCCGAGTCGGTCTCCGCCACGTGCCGCTGCACCAGGTCGTGCAGCAGGTCACGCTCGGAGTCGCGTAGCGGGGTCAGATCCACCAGTTCGGTGTTGACCCGCGCGGTGTCCAGCCGCCACACGTACGCGGTGCCACCCGACATGCCGGCGGCGAAGTTGCGGCCGGTCTCGCCGAGCACCACCACCGTGCCGCCGGTCATGTACTCGCAGCCGTGGTCGCCGACCCCCTCGACGACCGCCACCGCGCCGGAGTTGCGCACGGCGAACCGCTCCCCCACCCGGCCACGCAGGAACAACTCACCCGCGGTGGCTCCGTACAGGATGGTGTTGCCGGCGACGATCTGGTCCTCGGCCCGCTGCCCGGTCGGGGCCTCGGGGTCGACGAACGGCGCGGCGGCGTCCGGGCGGACCACGACCCGCCCGCCGGACAGCCCCTTGCCGACGTAGTCGTTGGCGTCTCCGTGCAGCCGCAGTGTCACCCCGCGCGGCAGGAACGCGCCGAAGGACTGCCCGGCGGTGCCGCGCAGCACGAACTCGATGGTGCCGTCGGCCAGTCCGGCACCGCCGAACCGGCGGGTGACCTCGCCACCGAGCATCGCGCCGACGCTGCGGTGCTCGTTGCGCACCGCCACCTCGACCCGGACCGGCGTGCCGTCGCGCAGCGCCGGCTGCGCCAGCGCGATCAGTTCGTTGTCCAACGCCAGCTCCAGGCCGTGGTCCTGGGCGCGCACACCGCGCCGCGCGGCGCCCGCCGGCAGCTCCGGCAGATGCAGTACGCGCGACAGGTCCAGCCCGTGGGCCTTCCAGTGATCGACCGCCGGGGCGACGTCGAGTAGCTCGGTGTGCCCGATCGCCTCCTCGATGCTGCGGAAGCCCAGCTCGGCCAGGTAGCCGCGGACCTCCTCGGCGAGGAAGAGGAAGAAGTTCTCCACGAACTCCGGCTTGCCGGTGAAGCGCTCGCGCAGCACCGGGTTCTGGGTGGCGATGCCGACCGGACAGGTGTCCAGGTGGCAGACCCGCATCATCACGCAGCCCTCGACGATCAGCGGGGCGGTGGCGAAGCCGAACTCCTCGGCGCCGAGCAGCGTCGCGACGAGCACGTCCCGGCCGGTCTTGAGCTGGCCGTCGACCTGCACGGTGACCCGGTCGCGCAGCTTGTTCAGCAGCAGCGTCTGCTGAGCCTCGGCCAATCCCAGCTCCCAGGGGGTGCCGGCGTGCTTGAGCGAGTTCAGCGGCGACGCGCCGGTGCCGCCGTCGTGGCCGGAGATGAGGATGACGTCGGCCTTGAGCTTGGCCACGCCGGCCGCGACGGTGCCCACCCCGGTCTCGCTGACCAGCTTCACGTGCACCCGGGCGGCCGGGTTGACGCACTTGAGGTCGTGCACGAGCTGGGCGAGGTCCTCGATGGAGTAGATGTCGTGGTGCGGCGGCGGGGAGATCAGGCCGACGCCCGGGGTGGCGTGCCGGGTCCGGGCGATCCACGGCCAGACCTTGTTGCCGGGCAGCTGGCCGCCCTCACCGGGCTTGGCGCCCTGGGCCATCTTGATCTGGAGGTCGTCGGCGTTGACCAGGTATTCGCTGGTCACGCCGAACCGGCCGCTGGCGATCTGCTTGACCGAGGAGCGGCGGTTCGGGTCGTACAGGCGCTCGACGTCCTCGCCGCCCTCACCGGTGTTGGACTTGCCGCCGAGGCGGTTCATCGCGATGGCGAGCGTCTCGTGCGCCTCGGCGGAGATCGAGCCGTACGACATGGCGCCGGTGGCGAACCGCTTGACGATCTCGCTGGCCGGCTCCACCTCCTCGATCGGCACCGCCGGCCGGACCCCGGTACGCAGGGTGAACAGACCACGCAGCGAGCCGCCCTTCGCGGCCAGCTCGTCTACCTTCGCCGTGTACTGCCGGAAGACGTCGTACTGGCGGCTGCGGGTGGCGTGCTGGAGCAGGAAGACCGTCTCCGGGTTGAACAGGTGCAGCTCACCCTCGCGGCGCCACTGGTACTCGCCGCCGACCTCCAGCCGGTCGGAGCCGCGCGCGCCCGGCGCCGGCCAGGCCAGCGAGTGCCGGGCCGCGACCTCGGCGTGGATCTCGTGCAGCCCGATGCCGCCGATGGTGCTCGGGGTGCCCCGGAAGTACCGCTCGACCAGGCGGGTGTCCAGGCCGACCGCCTCGAAGACCTGCGCTCCGCAGTACGACGACACCGTCGAGATGCCCATCTTGGACATGATCTTCAGGACGCCCTTGCCGAGCGCCTTGACGTAGTTCCGGATGGCCTTGTCCGGTTCCAGGCCCACCAGTGCGCCGGTGGAGATCATGTCTTCCACCGACTCGAAGGCGAGGTACGGGTTGACCGCCGCCGCGCCGTACCCGATGAGCACGGCCGCGTGGTGCACCTCCCGGCAGTCGCCGGTCTCGACGACCAGCGCCACCTGGGTCCGGGTCTGCTCCCGCACCAGGTGCTGGTGCACGGCGGCGGTGAGCAGCAGCGACGGGATGGGCGCGAGGTCGGCGTTGGAGTCCCGGTCGGACAGGACCAGGATCCGCACGCCGTCCTCGATCGCCTCGGAGACGTGCCGGCAGATCTCGGTCAGCCGGGCCTTGATGCCGGGGCCGCCGTCGCGGATCCGGTACAGCCCGGAGACCCGCACGGCCTTGAAGCCGGGCAGGTCGCCGTCCTCGTCGATGTTGAGGATCTTGGCCAGCTCGTCGTTGTCGATCACCGGGTAGGGCAGCACGATCTGCCGGCAACTCGCCGGGCCGGGATCGAGCAGGTTGCCCTCGGGGCCGATGGTGGACGCCAGGCTGGTCACCAGTTCCTCCCGGATGGCATCCAGCGGCGGGTTGGTGACCTGGGCGAAGAGCTGGTGGAAGTAGTCGTAAAGCAGCCGAGGCCGGGTCGACAGCGGGGATATCGGGGTGTCGGTGCCCATCGAGCCGATCGGCTCGGCGCCGCTGCGGGCCATCGGGGCGAGCAGGATCTTCAGCTCCTCCTCGGTGTAGCCGAAGGTCTGCTGGCGGCGGCGCACCGAGTCGTGGGTGTAGACGACGTGCTCACGCGGCGGCAGGTCGCCCAGCTCGATCAGGCCGGCGTGCAGCCAGTCGGCGTACGGCTCGGCGGCGGCGAGTTCCGTCTTGATCTCGTCGTCCGAGACGATCCGCCCGTTGACCGTGTCGACCAGGAACATCTTGCCCGGCTGGAGGCGGCCCTTGGCGACCACGGCGGCCGGGTCGAGGTCCAGTACGCCCGCCTCGCTGCCCAGCACGACCAGGCCGTCGGCGGTGCGCCACCAGCGGCCCGGGCGCAGCCCGTTGCGGTCCAGCACCGCCCCGACGATCTCACCGTCGGTGAAGGCGACCGAGGCGGGACCGTCCCACGGCTCCATCAGGCTGGCGTGGAAGCGGTAGAAGGCCCGCTTGTCCGCGCGCATGCCCGGGTCGTTCTCCCACGCCTCGGGAATCATCATCAACACCGCGTGCGGCAGGCTCCGCCCGGCCAGGTGCAGCAACTCCAGGACCTCGTCGAAGTTCGCCGAGTCGGAGGCGCCCGGGGTGCAGATCGGGAAGACCCGCCGGATGTTGCCGGGGATCTCGGGACTGCGCAGCAGGGCCTCGCGGGCCTGCATCCAGTTCCGGTTGCCGCGAATGGTGTTGATCTCACCGTTGTGGGCGATGAACCGGTACGGGTGGGCCAGCGGCCAGGACGGGAAGGTGTTGGTGGAGAACCGGGAGTGCACCAGCGCGATGGCGCTCTCCATCCGCTCGTCGGTCAACTCCGGGAAGTACTCCGGAAGCTGGTCGGGGGTGAGCATGCCCTTCCAGGTCATGGTCCGCGACGACAGCGACGGGAAGTACGCCGGCACGCCCCGCTCGGCGGTCTCCCGCTCGGCCTGCTTGCGTACGCAGAAGACCACCCGGTCCAGGTCGAGACCGGTCAGCGGGGTGCCGGCCGGACCGGCCGGGGTGTCGGTGAGCCGGTGCGCGGCGAGGAAGAGCTGCCGGATGCGCGGCATCGCCTGAAGCGCGGTCTCCCCCAGCCCGCCGGGGTTGGTCGGCACGTCCCGCCAGCCGAGCACCTCGGCCCCCTCGACCAGGGCGTACTTCTCGACCACCTGCCGAGCACGCGCCTCGGCGGCGTCGTCGTCGGGCAGGAAGACCAGCCCGGTGGCGTACTGGCCGGCCGGTGGGAGCGGGAACTCCACCACCGCGCGCAGGAAGGCGTCCGGAACCTGGATCATGATCCCCGCGCCGTCGCCCGTGTTGTGCTCCGCGCCTCGCGCGCCCCGGTGGTCCAGGCGGCAGAGCGCGTCAAGGCCGCCAGCCACCACCGCGTGGGAGCGCCGGCCGTACAGGTCCGCGACGAAGGCCACGCCACACGCGTCGTGCTCGTTGGCCGGGTCGTAGAGACCGGCCGGGGACGGGGCCGACTGCGGGCTGTGAGGGTACGGAAAGGCCACCGGGCCTCCTGTCGTCACTCAGGTTGGATCATGGTCGGGACGACGTCGGCCCTCAGCGGTCTATTGAGTCTACGTTAGGGCGACCCATGCAAGGCCAGTGCGGATTGATCACACCGTCCAGAGTCTGGGACGTGTAGTCTCGCGCGGTGGATCCTACCCAGCGCGACCTGTTCGTCCGGTTGGAACGCTTCTACGACGCGGTGCCCAGAGACACCGCCCGTGGCGAGGAACACGGTGCCCTGGTGCTCTTCGTCCGGGACGGGGCCGGCTGGCCGTTCTACGCCCGACCCCGTCTCGACGCCACCGCGCCGCCGTCGCTGGCCGATGTGGTCGCGGTCCGGGAACGGCAGCGGGAACTGGGCCTGCCCGAGTCCTTCGAGTGGGTCCACGAGACCACTCCGGACCTGCTCGCCGTCGCCCGCGCGGCCGGGCTGAACGTCCTGGAGGCGCCGCTGATGGTGCTCGACCCGACCGCGCTGCCCGACCCGGGCACGCTCACCGACGTACCGGTGCGGCTGCTGGACCCCGAGGCACCCGACTTCGCGGCCGACGTGGCCGCCCGGCGCGCGGTGGCCACGGTCGGCTTCGCCGCCGCCGGCACCGCACGCGGTGAGGCCGGCCCGGCCGCCCGTGATGCCGCCGTACCCACGCTCGACGTGAGTGCCCTCGACGAGGAACGGGCCCGGATCGTCGACGGCCGGCGGCTCTCCGCGCTGGCCTGGACCCCCGAGCAGGGCGCCCTCGCCAGCGGCATGGCGATGCGGGTCGGCGACGTGGCCGAGATCGCCGGCGTCGCCACGCTGCCGGCCGCCCGTCACCGGGGCCTGGGCGCGGCGGTCACCGCAACCCTCGCCCGCGCACTGCTCGTCGCCGGCACCGACCTGGTCTTCCTCTCCGCCGGCAGCGAGGACATCGCCCGGGTCTACCTGCGGGTCGGCTTCCGCCGCATCGGCACCGCCTGCATCGCCGAACCCACCGCCCTGATCTGACCCCACCCCGGACGGGTTCGGGTCAGGAGGGGGACGGAGGACGCCACTGGGCGGCGGCGGACGCTGCGCTGGAGAGCAGGCGAGGGCTGATCGTGCCCAGGGCGGCGTCACGGGCCCGCAGGGCCAGCCGACCCCGGGCCTGGAGGACCGCCGACATACGGCGGGTCTGCCGCACCACGGTCGCGGCGCGGGGGCGGCGCAAGCGGTCGTACGCCTGCAGGGCGTCGGGCAGCGTCGACTCGCGCAGCAGCGACGCCAGGGTCGCCGCGTCCTCGAAGGCCAGGCAGGCGCCCTGCCCCAGGTGCGGCGGCATGGCGTGCGCGGCGTCACCGAGCAGCACGACGCCGCCCGGACCGACCGGGAAGCCGTACGCCCGGGGCAGCGGGCGCAGCTCGCGTACCTCCTGCTGGACCAGGTCGTCCGGCTCGGTGGCCTCCAGTAACGCGCCGACGGGGGCCGGCCAGCCGGCGTACCAGCGCCGCAGCAGGGCGAGCTGGGTTTCGGGCGGCTCCGGTCGGGGTGCGCCGGCGGCGGTGGCCACCCAGTAGACGCCGCCCCGGCGGGACGCCCCGGATGACCCGCGCTCCCCCAGCGAGGCGGCGACGAACCGGTAGCCGGCGCCGAGCACCTCCCCGCCGAGCGGTTGGTCGGCCGGGAACCTCGGTGCCCGGTACCAGGGGATCACCGCTCGCCAGGAGGCGGAACCGGAGCTGACGACCGTGGCCTCGGGGGCGAGCCGTCGGCGTACCGCGCTGTCGACGCCGTCCGCGGCGACCACCAAATCGGCCTCGACGAGGTGGCCGCCGGCACCGACCGCCGGACGCTGCCCCGGCCGGACCTGCACGGTGTCCACGGCCACCCCGGTACGCAGCTCCGCCCGGTCGCCGAGGCCGGCGATGAGGGCGTCGTGCAAATCCTCGCGGTGCACCACCACCGGCATCCGGTCCGCCGGAGTGGGCCGCGGCTGCACCAACCAGTGGCCGTCGGGGCGGCGTACCCCGCCGTCGGGCACGGCGGTGGCGATCGCGTCCAGGCCCGCGCCGAGGCCGAGCGCCTGCAGCGCGCGGACCCCGTTGGGCCAGAGCACCACGGCGGTGGGTTCGGGTCGGACCCGGCCCGACCGTTCCAGCAGGGTGACCTGCCAGCCGGAGCGGGCCAGCGCGCCGGCCACCGCCAACCCGCCGAGTCCGGCACCGACCACCACCGCGGTCCGCATCCCCGTCCCCCGCTCAGCGTTCCCGGTCGGCGGGTCCGGCGCCGGCCGTACCCGACGCGCCGTCCCGGTCGGCGGTGGCGGCCGGCATCGCATCGGCGGCGTCCTGGGCCTGCGTCGCCCGGGCTTCGTCCCCGGGGGCCTGCTCATCGGCGTCGGCAGCCGGCGTCCCGAGGTCCGCGGCGTCCGCGCCGGTCGCCGTGGGCGGCGCGGCGGCGGGTTCGTCGGGGACCTCGCCGGTCTCCTGGTACGCCCGGAACTGCTCCTCGCTCACCGTCCGGTATCCCTCGGGCGCGGCAGCCCGCGGGCCGTTCCCGGTGCGGGAGAGGTCGACCTGGGAGACGTCTCCGCCGGGCGGCGGGGCCACGACGGGGACGCCCACCGGGACCAAGTACTCGCGGGGGCCACGCACCCGCAGGAAGTAGATCAGCGCGCCGAGAAACACCAGGGCGGCGGTCCACACGTTGATCCGGGCCCCGAGGATGCGGTTCGCCTCGTCGGTACGCATGATCTCGATCCAGAAGCGACCGGCGGTGTAGCCCATCACGTACAGCGCGAAGGCCCGACCCTTGCCCAGTTTGAATCGGCGGTCCAGGACGAAGACCAGGGCGGCGACGCCGATGTTCCAGATCGCCTCGTAGAGGAAGGTCGGGTGGTAGAGCCCGGGCAGCAGGATCGGCTGCCCGGCGTCGTCGCGCAGCGCGTGGCCGGGGTTGACCGGGTCCATCTTGTGGATCTCCAGGCCCCAGGGCAGCGTGGTCCGGCCACCGTAGAGCTCGTTGTTGAACCAGTTGCCGAGCCGGCCGACGGCCTGTGCCAGCGGCAGGCCGGGGGCGAGCGCATCGGCCACCACGGTGAGCGGGAGGCCCAACTGGCGGGCGGCGATCCAGGCGCCGACCGCGCCACCGGCGACCGCGCCCCAGATACCGAGACCGCCTTCCCAGATGGCGAACGCCTTCAGCGGCTCACCGCCGGCGCCGAAATACTTCTCCGGCGAGGTGATCACGTGGTAGATCCGGGCCCCGACGATGCCGAACGGGACGGCCCAGACCGCGATGTCGAGCACCGCGCCGGGGGCCACCCCGCGTTGACGCAACCGGCGCTCGGTGACCCAGCAGGCCACCACAATGCCGAGGATGATGCAGAGCGCGTACGCCCGGATCGGCACCGGTCCGAGCTGCCACACGGCGGTGGTCGGGCTCGGCAGGGCCGCCTGCGGGACGGTCGAGGCGAGGGTCACGGCTGCACAGGCTACCGTTGCGGACCGCCACCGCGGCACCCCGGTCCGCACCGATCCGCGCGCCGATCGGTCCGACGTCGGCCCGACGCCCCACGCCTGGGCCTACCGTCCACCGGTCCCATGCCCGACGCCTTCACCCAATCTCCACGCGGCCAGCGCCAGATGCGCTGTCCCCGTCCATGGTCAACTCGGCCTGCGGCACCTCGCGGTGTCCACGGCCCGAGAGACCGCAAGGTGCCGCAAACGGGAGCCGATCAATGGCACGGCAGGCTCGATCAGGCGGCACGGACAGGATCGTCTCGTCGGGCGCGGACCGGGCCGGGCTGGTGGTCGCCGGACGCCGCCGACGCGGACCGGACGCGGCCGGGCCGACACGCGCGCCGAGGGGGCGTGGTGGGTCAGCGGACGGGGTTGCGGACGCCGTCGGCAAGCTCGGCGCTGAGGGTACGCAGGGCGGCCAGCCCGTCCGTCAGATCCGCGGCGTCGAGCAGACAGCGGATCAGGGCGCTGCCCACGATGACACCGTCGGCGTACCCGGCGACGGCGGCGGCCTGGGCGCCGGTGCCGACCCCGAGGCCGACCCCGACCGGCAGGTCGGTGACCTCACGGACCCGGGAGACCAGCACCGGTGCGGCCTGCGACGTCTGTGCCCGGGCTCCGGTCACCCCCATGATGGCGGTGGCGTAGACGAAGCCCCGGCAGTGCGCGGTGGTCATCCGTACCCGGGCGTCGGTCGACGACGGCGAGACCAGGAACGTGCGGTCCAGGCCGTACGCGTCCGAGGCGGCCAGCCACTCGCCGGCCTCCTCGGGGATGAGGTCGGGGGTGATCAGACCGGTGCCACCGGCGGCGGCCAGGTCGCGGGCGAAGGCGTCGACGCCGTACTGCTCGATGGGGTTCCAGTAGGTCATGGTGACCACCGGGGCGCCGGTGGCCGCGACCGCCTCGATGATGCGCAAGGTGTCCGCGGTGCGGACGCCACCGGCGAGAGCGATGTCGCTGGCCTTCTGGATCACCGGGCCGTCCATCACCGGGTCGGAGTAGGGAATCTCCACCTCGATGACGTCCACACCCGACTCCACCATCGCGGTCATCGCGGCGATGCTGCCCTCGACGGTCGGGAAGCCGGCCGGCATGCAGCCGACCAGCAGGCCCCGCCCGTCGGCACGGGCCTTGTCGAAGGCCACCCCGATCCGGCTCACGCTCGTCACTCCTTGTCGAGGATGTCGAAGTACTCGCCGGCGGTGTGCACGTCCTTGTCGCCCCGCCCGGAGAGGTTGACCACGATGACCGGCTCCCGGCCCAGCTCGGCGGCGAGCTGCGGGGCGATCTTCAGGGCACCGGCGAGCGCGTGCGAACTCTCGATCGCCGGGATGATCCCCTCGGTGCGGCAGAGCAGCTCGAAGGCGGCCATCGCCTCGGCGTCGGTCACCGGCAGGTAACGGGCCCGGCCGCTGTCGTGCAGCCAGGCGTGCTCGGGGCCGACACCCGGGTAGTCCAGGCCGGCGGAGATCGAGTGCGACTCGATCGTCTGGCCGTCTTCGTTCTGGAGCACGTACGTGCGGGTGCCGTGCAACACCCCCGAGCTGCCGCCGGTGATGCTGGCCGCGTGCCGGCCGGTCTCCATCCCCTCGCCGCCGGCCTCGAAGCCGTAGAGCCGCACGCCCGTGTCGGGAACGAAGGCGTGGAAGATGCCCAGCGCGTTGGAGCCACCGCCGACGCACGCCGCGACCGCGTCCGGCAGCGCGCCGGTCAGGTCGAGACACTGCTGGCGGGCCTCGACGCCGATCCCCCGGACGAAGTCGCGGACCATCTCCGGGAACGGGTGCGGACCGGCGGCGGTGCCGATCAGGTAGTGGGTGTCGTCGACGTTGGCGACCCAGTCGCGCATCGCCTCGTTCATCGCGTCCTTGAGGGTCCGCGATCCGGTGGTCACCGGGATCACCGTGGCGCCCAGCATCCGCATCCGGGCCACGTTGAGCGCCTGCCGCCGGGTGTCGACCTCGCCCATGTAGACGACGCATTCGAGGTCGAACAGGGCGGCGGCGGTGGCGGTGGCCACCCCGTGCTGTCCGGCGCCGGTCTCGGCGATCACCCGCTTCTTGCCCATCCGCCTGGTGAGCAGCGCCTGGCCCAGCACGTTGCGCACCTTGTGCGCCCCGGTGTGGTTGAGGTCCTCCCGCTTGAGCAGGACCCGCGCGCCGGCCTTCGCCGAGAACCGCCGCGCGGAGTAGAGCAGCGACGGGCCGCCCGCGTAGCCGCGCAGCAGGGCGTCGAACTCGGCGAGGAAGTCCTCGTCGGCCATCGCCTTGCGGTACGCCGCGTCCAGCTCGTCCAGCGCCGCGACCAGCGCCTCCGGCACGAACCGGCCGCCGTACCGACCGAAGTGACCGGCGGCGTCGGGAACCTGCCCGGGCGGGGTCGAGGTGTCGGTGCTCATCGCGGTGTCCTCTCGGTGCGGGGGGAACTGCGGACGGCTCAGCGCACCGGGCGCGGCGTGGCCGGGTGGTTCCCGGCGTTGACCAGCTCGGCGACCGCCTCCCGGGGGCTCTTCTGGGTGACCAGGCCCTCCCCGACGAGGACGGCGTCGGCGCCGGCCGAGGCGTACCGGATCAGGTCGTGCGGGCCCCGCACCCCCGACTCGGCGATCTTGACCACGTTGCTGGGCAGGCCGGGCGCGATCCGTTCGAAGACGGCCCGGTCGACCTCCAAGGTACGCAGATCCCGGGCGTTGACCCCGATCACCTGCGCGCCGGCCTCCAGTGCCCGGTCGGCCTCCTCCTCGGTGTGCACCTCGACCAGTGCGCACATGCCGAGCGACTCGATCCGCTCCAGCAGCCCGACCAACGCGTTCTGCTCCAACGCCGCGACGATCAGCAGCACCAGGTCGGCACCGTGCGCGCGGGCCTCGTGCACCTGGTAGCTGGAGACGACGAAGTCCTTGCGCAGCACCGGCACCTGCACGGCGGCCCGGACGGCGGCGAGGTCGTCGAGCGAGCCGCCGAACCAGCGCCCCTCGGTCAGCACGCTGATCGCGCGGGCGCCGCCGGCGGCGTACTGGCCGGCGAGGTCGGCCGGGTCGGCGATCTCGGCCAGCCGGCCCTTGGACGGCGAGGAGCGCTTGACCTCGGCGATCACCGCCACGCCGGGCTTGCGCAGGGCGGCGTACGCGTCCAGCGGCGGCGGTGCCGCGGCGGCCAGCTCACGGATCCGCTCCAGCGGAACCTGCGCCTGTCGCCGCGCCACGTCCTCGCGGACGCCGGTCAGGATCTCGTCGAGCACGCTTCCGGACGTTGCCCGGCCGGGCCCGTCCCCTTCCGCGTGCGCATGGTCTGCAGTCACCAACGGACTCCCCTCTCCGGGTGTCATGGGCCGATGCTAGGTGGCGTCACCTGGCCGCACGTGCCGGGGGTATGGCGCTCCTCACGAAATGGGCTGTGGCATGATGGCCGACTTCCGGTGAACACGATGTCACGCAGCGCCACCGGGACGATCGACGCAGGTCATCCGGTGAGCCTGCCTGCCGCCGCTCAAGCCATCGATTGAAGCCCATGGACCATGACAGCACACTGGTGCGGGTCCCGCAGCACGGCGACGGCAGTCGATGGTGTGACCAAGCTCAAGGACGAACGGACCTACCGGGGACGGCCGTGCCGTTGGACAGTTGATCTGCCCGTCACCACGGCGAAACGTGTACCGGGCAGCCTGGATTCGGGCAGACTCGTGAGGCGGGCCTGCCGACCGTCGGACTTCTCGTGCGGAGTGACCATGAGCACTACGGGACCGAATTCCACCCTCGGCTTCACGACCATCTCCCGGACCGTCGCCTCCCTCGCAGTCGGGGTGGTGCACACCCTCGAACGCGCGGTCGTCGGTGACGGCCGGGTGCGCACCGCCCGGGGCAACGCCTGGGAGGCGGTCTGCGCCGACCGGGCCCGCGCCGACCAGCGCGCCGAACTCGACCGGCTCGTCGCCGAACTGGCCGCCGCCCGTGCCGCGGCCCGGGAGCGCCACGAGCTGCGGCAGCCGGTCAGCTGACCGTCGGGTCCTCACCCCGGTCGAGCGCGTCCCACGTTTCCCGGGTGCTGCGCTGTGCGGCCGGCCGCCCGTCGGGCGTCGGCTCGGGGCGGGGCCGGCGCTCGTAGCGGGCACCCATCGCGGGCCAGCGGTCGCCGCGCCACGCGGCCAACCCGCCGCCGGCCGCCGCGAGCAGCCCGCCGAGCAGGCACAGCGCCGGCCACTGCCGGCTGAGCTCGCCGACGAAGCCGGCGGTCAGCCCGTAGCCGCCGCCGGCCGCCACGGCCAGGCCGAGCAGGGCCAGCAGTACGCCGAGCAGCCGCCGGACCCGCCCCCGGGTGGCCAGCACCGCACCGCCGCCGGCCAGCTCGACCAGGGCCAGCGCGGACAGCCAGGGCAGCAGCTGTGCGCCGGAACGGTCCTGCCGGATCGGCGGCAGGCCGCCCCGGGCGGTCACCTCCACCGCCCAGGTGCGGGTCGCCGCCCAGACGGCCAGGCCCGCGCCGGCCAGGCAGAGCAGCACCGCGTACGCCAACTCGCGCCGCCCCCGGACGGTCGGCGCGCCGCCGCTCGGCGCGGGTGTCGCGGCGTCTCCGGTTGCGCTCACCGGGCCGGCCGCAGGGTCTCGGCGGCGGCGATGGCGGCGAGCACCGCGGCGGCCTTGTTCCGGGTCTCCTGCTCCTCCGCGGCTGGGTCGGAGTCGGCCACCACACCGGCCCCGGCCTGCACATACGCCCGACCATCGCGGATCAGCGCGGTGCGGATGGCGATCGCCATGTCGAGGTCGCCACCGAAGCCGAAGTAGCCGACGGTGCCACCGTAGATGCCACGCCGGACCGGCTCCAGTTCCTCGATGATCTCCATGGCGCGGACCTTCGGGGCACCGGACAGGGTGCCGGCGGGGAAGGTGGCGGCGAGGGCGTCGAAGGCGGTGCGGTCCTCGCGCAGCGTGCCCACCACCGTGGAGACGATGTGCATGACGTGGCTGTACCGCTCGATGGTGGCGAACTCCGGCACCTGCACCGTCCCCGGACGGCAGACCCGTCCCAGGTCGTTGCGGCCCAGGTCGACCAGCATCACGTGCTCGGCGCGTTCCTTCGGGTCGGCCAGCAGCTCGACGGCGAGCTGGGCGTCGGCGTCCGGGGTGGCGCCCCGGGGCCGGGTGCCGGCGATCGGGTGCAGCAGGGCCTGCCGCTCACCGTCCGGGCCGGCGCTGACCTTGAGGTGCGCCTCCGGCGAGGAGCCGACGATGTCGAAGCCGTCGAAGCGCAGCAGGTACATGTAGGGGCTGGGGTTGGTGGTGCGCAGCACCCGGTAGACGTCCAGCGGGTCGGCGTGGGTGTCCCGCTCGAACCGCTGGGCCAACACGATCTGGAAGCACTCCCCGGCCCGGATCGCCTCCTTGGCCTCCTCGACCGCCTTGAGGTAGCCCCCGTCGGGAGTCCGGCTGACCACCGCGTCCGTCGCCGGGCGGTCGACCGTGGAGATCATCGGTGGTATCGGTCGGGACAGTGCGGTGGTCACCGCGTCCAACCGCCCCACCGCGTGGTGGTAGGCCGCCACGACCTGCGCGTCCCGGTCGGGGGCGTCGGCCGGGGGCAGCACCGCGTTGGCGACCAGGATCGCCGAGCCGTCGTAGTGGTCCAGCACCACCAGGTCGGTGGCGAGCATCATGCCCAGCTCCGGCAGGCCGAGGTCGTCCTCGGTCAACTCGGGCAGCCGTTCGAAGCGCCGGACGAGGTCGTACCCGAGGTAGCCGACCATGCCGCCGGTCAGCGGCGGCAGGCCCGCGGCCAGATCCTGGGCCGGGCCGGCGAGTGCCGCGACGGTCTCCCGCAGCACGGCCACCGGGTCGCCGGAGGCCGGCACGCCGGCCGGCGGGTGGCCCGTCCAGACGGCGACCCCGTCCCGCTCGACCAGGGTGGCGCTGCTGCGTACCCCGATGAAGGAGTAGCGGGACCAGGCCGTGCCGGCCGACCCGACGCCCTGTTCGGCGGACTCCAGCAGGAACGTGCCGGGGCCGCCGGCGAGTTTGCGGTAGACACCGACCGGGGTCTCCGCGTCGGCCAACAGCCGTCGGGTGACCGGCACCACCCGCCAGCGGGTGGCCAACTCGGCGAAGACGCCCGGGTCGGGGTGGATCGTGCCGTCGGTCATGAGGAGGCTCCTTCGGCGCTGACCGGCAGTTCGGTGAAGAAGCACGTGCGGTTGCCGGTGTGGCAGGCCGCTCCGACCTGGTCGACGCTGACCAGCAGCGCGTCGCCGTCGCAGTCCAGGGCGACCGAGCGGACGTACTGGTGGTGGCCGGAGGTGGCCCCCTTGACCCAGTATTCCTGCCGGCTGCGCGACCAGTAGGTGGCCCGGCCGGTGGTCAGCGTGCGGTGCAGCGCCTCGTCGTCCATCCAGGCGACCATCAGCACCTCGCCGGTGTCGTGCTGGCGCACCACCGCGGCCACCAGGCCGTCGGGGGTGCGGCGCAGCCGGGCGGCGACGGCCGGGTCGAGGCGGGAGGGGCGAGCCGCGCCGGCGGGGACTCCGCCGGTCACGGGAGACTCGGGTACAGGCACAGTCCGCCATTCTCCCGCACGCGGTGTGGGCAGCTGCGGGCCGTCCCCGACCTGACGGGCCGCCCGGCCGAGCTGGGCGACGTAGCGGTCCAGCCGGCCGTCGGCGAGCGCGGCGGCCAGGTCGGCACCGGCGACCTCGGCGATCCGGCCGGCGTACGGGCGGATCAGCGGGACGACCCCCGCGACCAGGCGGGCGGCGGCGGTGGCGAGCCGGCCGGTGGCGCCGGGGTGCAGCCCGAGGCAGAGCAGCATGTCCTCGCGGTAGCCGGGTGGGGCGACCGGCAGGGTGAGGGCGGCGGCGAAGGCGGCACGGCGGGAGACCACCCGGACCCCGGGGTTGGCCAGCCGCAGCACCGAGGGGCAGAGCCGGGCCAGGTCGGCGGCGGCCAGCCGGACCCCGAACGGGTCCGCGGCGGCCCGGGCGGAGGCCACCTTGCCGAGGGTGGCGACCAGTTCCTCCAGCCGGGGCTGGTCGGCGGGCTGGCAGAGCACCGGCAGGTCGATCCGGGACCGCCAGTCGTCCTCGGCCCAGAGCAGTCGGGCGGGGGTGGCCACCGGCAGGCCGAACGCCCAGTCGGCCGGCTCCCCGAGCCGGTCGACCCAGGAGCGGACGTCCCGGGCGGAGACCGAGACGTGCACGAGCCGTCCGTCCAACTCGGCGAGGTACGCCTGCCGGGCGGCGTACGGCGCGGCGGTGTGACCCGCCGCGCCGGGCCGGTGCGGGGCGGGGCGATCGTCGACGAGCACGTCGAGGTCGACGTCGCTGTGCGCGGTGGCGGCGCGGCGGGCATGGCTGCCCCGGAGCAGGATGCCGACCACGGGTCGCTCGGCGGTGGCACGGAGCCGGTTCGTCCAATGGGCGAGGAAGGAGCTTTCCGACGGCCCGTGATCCACTTCGCCATCCTGCCGCACGGCGAAACACACCGCAATGCCCGTTGACGGACACCCTGTCCGACTCCGAAGGCTAGTGCCCGACCGTTCGCATTCCTGCCTCCGGGTACCTTTCGCCGGCGATAGCCTCGGCGGGCACCGCTGCGCGCAACCGGGCCTGCTGCTCGTCGGTGAGCCGCAGGTCGGCCGCCGCCACGTTCTCCTCCAGCCAACGCACCCGCTTGGTGCCCGGGATGGGCAGGATGTCCTCACCCTGGGCCAGCAGCCAGGCCAGTGCCGCCTGGGCGGGGGTGCAGCCGATTTCCCCGGCCACCTCGCGGACCGCCGCCACGAGCCGGAGGTTGGCCTCGATGTTGCCCTCGGCGAACCTCGGGACACCGGCTCGCCAGTCGTCGGCGGCGAGTTGGTCCCGGCCCGTGATCGCGCCGGTGAGCAGCCCTCGCCCGACCGGCGAGTACGCCACCAGGGCCACCCCCAGTTCCCGGCAGGTGTCCAGCATCTCCCCCTCCACCTCGCGGGTGAACAGGGAATACTCCATCTGCACCGCCGCGATCGGGTGCACGGCGTGCGCGGCACGCAGGGTGGCCGGGCTGATCTCCGACAGGCCGAGCAGCCGCACCTTGCCGGCCCGGACGAGGTCGGCCATGGCGTCCACGGTCTCCTCGATCGGCGTGGCCGGGTCGCGCCGGTGCAGGTAGTACAGGTCGATGCGGTCCACCCCGAGCCGGTCCAGCGAGGCGTCGCACGCCTCACGGGCCCAGGCGGCACTGCTGTCGACGTACGCGCCGGGGGCGGAGGTGCCGCCGGAGCCGTCGCCGCGGAAACGGTTGCCGAACTTGGTGGCCAGGAAGACCTCGTCACGGCGAGCCTGCACGACCGGGGCGAGCAGCCGCTCGTTTGCCCCCGCGCCGTACATGTCAGCGGTATCGAGGTGGTCGACGCCCAGGTCGAGGGCGCGGTGCAGGGTACGGGTCGACTCGGCGTCGTCGCGGCCGGCATAGCCGAAGCTCATGCCCATGCAGCCCAGCCCGATGGCGGAAACCTCGGGCCCACCGGCCCCCATCCGTCGGCGGATCATCGCCCCTCCTCGGCCCTGCGGTAATTGTCGATCTTGAAGTCCAGCACCTTCAGGTCCTCCTCCAGTTCGGCCATCCGGGCCAGTACCCGGTCCCGGTGCGCCTCGAACAGCGCCCGTCGCGCACCCAGCGTCCGGTCCCCCAGCCGGGCCAGCTCGGCGTACCGGCGCATGTCGCGCACCGGCATCCCGGTCCGGCGCAGCCGGGTGAGCAGGACCAGCCAGCGCAGGTCCGCGTCGCCGTACCGACGACGGCCGGCGGAGTCCCGACCCACCGGGGCGACCAGGCCCTCCTGCTCGTACCAGCGCAACGTGTAGGTGGTCAGGCCGACCCGGGCCGCCGCCTCACCGACGGACAGCCCTCGTTCCCGTGCAGCGATGTCCACGGCTACCAAGGCTTCCAGTTCGAGTGCCCTCGAAGTCAACCCGTTGCGGGCGTCCAGTGAATTCATCTAGTGTTGAGTTCAACGGATGATGAATTTATCTGGAGGTGAACGGTGGAGGACGCGATCGCGATCCGCGACCTGGTCGTCAACCGAGGCCGACGACGGGTGCTGCACGGCATCAGCTGCGCGGTGCCGCGCGGCTCGGTGACCGGGCTGCTCGGTCCCAGCGGCAGCGGCAAGACGACCCTGCTGCGCGCGGTGGTCGGGGTGCAGGTCATCGGCGGCGGGAGCGTGACAGTGCTGGGCCAGCCGGCCGGCGCGACACCGCTGCGGCACCAGGTCGGCTACCTGACCCAGGCGCCGAGCGTGTACGGCGATCTGACCGTGCGGGAGAACGCCCGCTACTTCGCGGCCCTGCACGGCCGGCGGGCAGCCGACGCCGACCAGGCCGTGGCCGACGTCGGGTTGGGCACGGCGGCCCACCAACTCGTCGGCACCCTCTCCGGCGGGCAACGCAGCCGTGCCTCACTGGCGTGCGTCCTGGTCGGCGAGCCGGAGGTGATCGTCCTCGACGAGCCGACCGTCGGGCAGGATCCGGTCCTGCGCGCCGAACTGTGGGCCCGGTTCCACGCGCTGGCCGCCGCCGGCACGACCCTGCTGGTCTCCAGCCACGTGATGGACGAGGCAGCCCGCTGCGACCGGTTGCTGCTGATCCGGCAGGGCCGGCTGGTCGCCGACGACACCCCGGACGCGGTCCGCGCCCGCACCGGCGTCGACGACCTGGAGGAGGCGTTCCTGCGGTTGATCCGCGCGAACGAGGCCCGGGAAGGGCAGGCACCCCCGCCGCGGGTGGAGGAGGCACCGTGAGCGCGAGGAGTGAGCCGATCCTGCGAGCCCCGCAGCCGCGAACCGAAGGAGGCACCGTGAGCGCGAGGAGTGAGCCGATCCTGCGAGCCCCGCAGCCGCGAACCGAAGGAGGCACCGTGAACCCGAGGATCCTGACCGCCACCACCGGGCGCATCCTGCGCCAACTGCGCCACGACCGGCGCACCGTGGCGCTGCTCGTGGTGGTGCCGACCGCGCTGTTGACCCTGGTCTACTTCATGTACGTCGACCAACCGACCCCGCCCGGGCAGCCATCGTTCTTCGACCGGGTGGCCCTGGTGATGCTCGGCTTCTTCCCGTTCGTCATCATGTTCCTGGTGACCAGCATCGCGATGCTCCGCGAACGCACCAGCGGGACACTGGAGCGCCTGCTCACCACCCCGTTGGGCAAGCTCGACCTGCTCTTCGGCTACGGCATCGCCTTCGGCCTGGCCGGCGCGGCACAGGCGGCGATCGCCTCGGCCGCGGCGTACTGGCTGTTCGACCTGGACACCGCGGGCAACGCCTGGCTGGTGGTCCTGATCGCCGCGGTGAACGCGGTGCTGGCGGTCGCGCTCGGTCTGCTGTGCAGCGCCTTCGCCCGTACCGAGTTCCAGGCGGTGCAGTTCATGCCGGTGGTGGTGCTGCCGCAGATGCTGCTCTGCGGGCTGTTCGTGCCGCGTGGGGAGATGGCCGGCTGGCTCCAGGCGGTCAGCGACGCGCTGCCCCTGTCGTACGCGGTCGAGGCGCTGCAGGAGGTCGGCGCGCACGCCGAACCGACCGGCACGATGTGGCGGGACGTGGCGATCGTGGCCGGCACCGCCGTGGTGGCCCTGGTGCTGGCGGCGGCGACCCTGCGGCGGCGCAGCGGATGAGTCCGCGACGTTCGGGCCGGCGCCCCGGCAACCCGGACACCCGGGAGGTGATCCTCGCGGCGGCCCGCACGACCTTCGCCGAGCGCGGATTCGACGCGGCCTCCATCCGGGTGATCGCGGCGGCCGCGGGCGTCGACCCGGCGTTGGTGCACCACTACTTCGGCACCAAGGAGCAGCTCTTCCGGGCCACCATCGACATCTCGGTGGACCCGGCGGAGCTGCTGCCCGCCGTGCTGTCCGGTGACCGGGACACCGTGGGTGAACGGCTGGTGCGGATGTTCCTCACGGTGTGGGACTCGCCGGCCGGCGCGGCAGCGGTGGCCCTGCTCCGTTCGGCGGTCGCCAACGAGTGGACCGCCCGGCTGCTGCGCGAGTTCCTGGTCACCCAGGTGCTGCGCCGGGTGCTCGACCAGCTCGCGATCGACCCGGCCGAGCTGCCGCTGCGCGGCTCGCTGGTGGCCTCCCAGATGATCGGACTGGCCATGATGCGCTACGTCGTCCGGTTGGAGCCGGTCGCCTCCGCCGCCCCGGAGGCACTGGTCGCGGCGGTGGGCCCCACGGTGCAGCGCTATCTCACCGGCGAGCTGGCGGATCCGCCGGGCGGCCGTCGCGCCTGAGGGCCGGCGGCGTTGTGGCGACCGTCTACCGTGACGACGCCGCGGCCGGCGCGGATCGGTCAACGGGTACGCAGGCGGGAGGCCAGATGGGAAGCAGCAGGTTCGCCGTGGTGGGCGTGGTGGGCGTCGTGCTGGTGGGCGGCACGGCGTGCGGCAGCGAGGGCGACGCCGGGCGGGAGTACGCCGACAAGCTGACCCGGGCTGGCTTCACCTCGGTGACGGTGTCCCCGGAGGTGAAGAAGTCCCTGCGGAAGAACCGTGAGCGCCGCAGCACCGTCGCCTACACCTTCGCGTGGCGGGTCAACACCGACACCGACCCGGCGACCTGCGAGGTCGTCCTGCGGCATCCGGCGTACAACGACCGGTCGCTGCGTGGTGACCACTGGCAAATCGAGGAGGTCGACGACCGGGACGTCGACGGCTGGGGCGGCGACAGCCCGGATCCGGCGACGGTCGAGCGGTTGCTGCGCGAGCACCACTACGACTGCTGACCCGGCGGGCCGGGGGCTCAGCCGACCGACGGCCACCCTGGTCCGCGCCGCCAGGCCCGCACTGGAAGACCACCCGGCGCAGCAGGCGATCGGGCTGGTGGCGCTCGTCGAAGGGCTCGACACGCTCAGCGCGGTCGACCCGAAGACGTACCCGGTAGCGGCGCAACGGGCGGCCGTGCGGCGGGCATTCGGTGGACCACAACAACGCCAGATGACCCGCACATCAGGCATGGACGATCGGGACGCCGCCCTCCACGAGCCGCCGCAGGGTGTCGTCCTCCGGCGGCGCGTCGCTGATGATGCCCTCGACGGCGGTCAGCGGAAGGACCGCGAAGCGCGACGCCGCGCCGATCTTTTCCGCGCTCGCCAGCACGTAGGTGTCGGCCGCCCGCTGGGCGAGTGCCCGTTTCATCGCGGCCTCGTCAGCGTCACCGGTGGTCAGGCCGGCATCGGGGTGGACCCCGGTGACGCCGAGCAGGAACAGGTCCGCGTTGACCGCCTGCGCGGCCTCCACTGCGGCGGCGCCGCAGGCGACCACCGAGTGCTTGAAGAGCCGACCACCGAGCAGGTACACCTCGACATTCGGGTGCTCGGCGAGCGCGGCACCCACCGTGGGACTGTGGGTGACCACGGTGGCCCGCAGCGCGGCGGGCAGGATACGGGCGACCGCGAGGGCGGTGGTGCCGCCGTCGACGATGACCGTTGTGCCGGGCTGGATCAGCGCGGCGGCGGCGGCGGCGACCCGCCCCTTGGAGTCCACCCCAACCTGGCGGCGGGTCGGGTAGTCGGCCACCGCCGGGGAGGCTGGTAACGCGCCGCCGTACACCCGTTGACACAGCCCCATCGCGGCCAGGTCGCGCAGGTCGCGGCGGATTGTGTCCTCCGAGGTGCCGAGTTCGGTCGCGATGTCCTTGGCGACGACCCGCCGGTCCCGGCGCAACCGGTCCAGCAGGAGGTCACGACGTTGCGCAGCCAGCATGCACGTTCCTTCACAATCTTCTTTGTTTCTGCACGATCTCCCGATAATCTCATGTTCATGACCACAGCGAAACCCCTGATGATCCTCATTGCCGGCCCGTACCGGTCGGGCACCAACGACCACCCCGATCTGCTCGCGGCGAACCTACGCCGGCTGGAGGAGGCGGCCTGGCCGATCTTCCAGGCCGGGCACGTCCCGATGATCGGCGAGTGGGTCGCCCTTCCGGTGCTGCGGGGCGCGGGTGCCGACGGCGTCGGTGACCCGCTGGCGCAGGACGTGCTCTACCCCACCGCGCAGCGGCTGCTGCAACACTGCGACGCGGTACTGCGGCTGCCCGGAGTGTCGACCGGCGCCGATCAGGATGTGGCCATCGCGCGGGAGCGCGGACTGCCGGTGTACTACGACGTCGCCGACGTGCCGGGGGTCGCGGCATGAGTGGCGTGCGCACCGGGACCGCGCTGGCCGAGCCAGTCACACCGTCGAGGCCGACCGGCGTGCCGGGCATCGACGTACCCGACGCCCGCGGTCGCACCGGCCTGGACCAGGCCGGTCGCCACCTCACCGGAAACCCCGGCGTCGTCATCCGCGACGTCCAGCTGCTCGCCAGCGGCTGGTACGTGCTGCGACGCACCACGTTCGACTACCGGCATACCGACGGCACCTGGAGCCGGCAACAACGCGAGACCTACGACCGGGGCAACGGCGCGACCATCCTGCTGTACGACGTCGATCGCGGCACGGTGCTGATCACCCGCCAGTTCCGCTACCCGGTGTACGTCAACGGCCACCCCGACGGGATGATGCTGGAGACGGCGGCCGGGCTCCTCGACGACGACGCCCCCGACGCGGCGATCCGCCGGGAGGCAGCCGAGGAGCTGGGCGTCACGGTCGGCGAGCTGGAGCACGTGTTCGATGTCTACACCAGCCCCGGCTCGGTGACCGAACGGCTGCACTGCTACGCCGCCGCGTACACGCCCGCGACGCGTACCGGGGCCGGCGGCGGGGTGGCCGACGAGGGTGAGGACATCATCGTGGTCGAGCTGCCGTTCGCGGAGGCGCTCGACATGACGCACGACGGACGCATCACCGACGCGAAGACCATCATGCTGCTGCAATGGGCAGCACTGCGCGGTCCGTTCCGCGCCGGACAGTCACTGTATCGACAGGCGGCGTGTTGAGGTGGCCTGAAACTGGTCATCGACGATGGCTGCGCCGATGCGGGCGAGTCTGGCCAGCGAGTCGCGGGAGACGCCCTCGATGACGCGGAGCCAGCGCGGCCGACGCCCCGCAGGGGTCAAGGTGAGCGAGGCCGGCAGCAGCGCGGTAGGCACGCCGAGCCCAGCCGAACGCATCGGTGACCTCCGGCTCGCCACCGCAGGCACTGCCTGCGGCATCAGGGGGCGGCCGCCCGAGGGTTCCGGCGCGCCGGCGTTTCAGACTTCTCGAACCCACGAGAAACGAGCATCGGGTGCAGCAGCCGGGACAGCTCCGCCACGTCCGCCACCGGCCGGGGGAAGGCCAGCCGGGCCCGCCGGCGGTCGCCCGGGCCGCCGTACGCCACCACCAGGCCGTGTCGGTCCAGGCGCACCACGCGCG
Organism: Micromonospora sp. KC213; assembly: GCF_004348325.1. Classification (GTDB taxonomy): domain Bacteria; phylum Actinomycetota; class Actinomycetes; order Mycobacteriales; family Micromonosporaceae; genus Micromonospora. The sequence goes on from NZ_SMKF01000005.1 coordinate 49,090, forward strand.
GCTCGCCGCCGGTCAGGTCGAGCCGCCGGCGCAGGTATCCGGCCACCTCGGGGCCGTGGTGGTCGGCGAGGTCGGCCAGCAGCGCGGCCTCGACCGGGTGCAGCGGGTCCGGTGCGGCGGCGGCGTACTCCGCCGGGTCGATGCGGTGCACGCCGGCGCTCTCCAGCCGGGCCTCGACCACCTCGAAGCGGTGCAGCCGGAACCGGGCGCCGACGTCGAACAGGTCGCCGGTGGGGTCGACGGCGGCGAAGTCCGCCGCGGCGGCGCGGGTCTCGGCACCGGTCAGCGGCGCCGCCCAGCCGGACACCCAGGCCCGGCCGAGCGACGGCGCGCCCGCGGCCGGGGGCAGGTCCAGCACGTCCAGCACCACGGCCACGTCGTCGCCCGGGTGGGGGGCCAGTTCGGCGGCGAGGTCGCTGACCACCGGCACGAGCATCAGCACCCGGCCGTCGGGGTCCGTGGCGTGCCGGACGTGGAACGGCCCGGGGCGGTGGGCGAGGTGCACCAGGCCGGGAAGCCGGCCCGCGACCAGGGTGCGAACGATCTCTGCGGGGCTCGGTCCCATCGGACACCTCCAACATAGGTTAGGCTTACCTAACTCGCACCCTAGAGCACCCGAGCGGAGACGTCCACCGTGAACCACCCCCGACCCAAGGCCCGGCTCTCCCGGGCCCTCGGCATCCCGCTGACCCGCAAGTGCGTCCGCTACGTCGAGCGCCGCCCCTACCCGCCGGGCGTACACGGCCGCGCCCGCCGCCGCACCTCCGACTACCAGGTGCGGCTGTTGGAGAAGCAGCGGCTGCGGCACCAGTACAACGTCAGCGAGGTCCAGCTCCGCCGGGCCTTCGACGAGGCCGCGCGGGCCGCCGGCAAGACCGGCGAGACCCTCGTCGTGCTCCTGGAACGCCGGCTCGACGCCGTCGTGCACCGGGCCGGGCTGGCCCGCAGCGTCTACCAGGCCCGACAGCTCGTCGCGCACGGACACTTCACCGTCGACGGACGGAAGGTCGACCGCCCCTCGTACCGGCTGCGGCCGGGCCAGGTGGTGGCCGTCCGGCAACGCAGCCGCGAGCGGCTGCCGTTCCAGCTCGCCGCCGCCGGGGCCAACGCCACCGACGGGCCCGGGCAGCCGTACCTGTCGGTCGACCTGGCCGGTCTGCGGGTCACCCTGCTGCGCGAGCCGACCCGGCACGAGGTGCCGGTGATCTGCGACGAGCAACTCGTGGTCGAGTACTACTCGCGGTGAGCGCCGCCGCCCGCCCGGCCGGTGGATCGCCCGGACCGCGGCCGGGTGCCGGGCGGTCGGGCTAGCGGGTCTGCTCCAGCCAGGAGGCGTAGAGCAGGCCGTAGATCGACTCCGGGTCGCGGACCAGCTCGTCGTGCGGCCCGCGCTGCACGACCCGGCCCCGGTCCACCACGATCACCTCGTCGGCGGCCTGGGCGGTGGAGAGCCGGTGCGCGATGGCCAGCGTCGTCCGGCCCCGGGTGACGGCGTCGAGGGTGCGTTGCAGGCGTACCTCGGTGGCCGGGTCCACCGCGCTGGTCGCCTCGTCCAGCACCAGCAGGTCCGGGTCGGCCACGTACGCCCGCGCCAGCGCGACCAGTTGCCGCTCCCCCACGCTCAGCGCCTCGCCCCGCTCCCCGACCGGGGTGTCCAGGCCCGACGGCAGTCCGTCGAGCCAGTCCACCAGCCCCAGCTCGGTGAAGGCGACGGTGAGCTCGTCGTCGGTGAGCTCCGGGCGGGCGAACCGTACGTTCTCCCCCACGGTGGCGTCGAAGAGGAAGCCGTCCTGCGGCACCATCACCACCCGGGAGCGCAGCGAGTCGAACCGCACCCGGTGCAGCGGCACGCCGGAGAGCAGCACCTCACCGGCGGTCGGATCCATCAGCCGGGTCAGCAGTTTGGCGAAGGTGGTCTTGCCGCTGCCGGTCTCACCGACCACCGCGACCCGGCTCTTGGCCGCGATGTCCAGGGTGACGTCGTGCAGCACCGGCGGCCCGCCCGGATAGGCGAAGGTCACCCCGGCGAAGCGGATGTCCAGCGGGCCGGGCGGCAGCTCCCGCCCCTGCGCGCCCGGGTCGGCCACGTCGGGGGCGACGTCGAGCACGTCGAGCACCCGCCGCCAGCCGGCGACCGCGTTCTGCGCCTCGTTGAGCACCTCGGTGGCGATCTGCACCGGCTGGATGAAGAGCGTGACCAGGAACAGGAAGGCGGTGAGCTGGCCGATGGACAGGGTGCGGTCGGCACCCAGGGTGACGCCGACGACCACCACGCCGGCCAGCGCCAGTCCGGCTGCCAGCTCCCCCACCGAACTGCCCATGATGCTGATCCGGATGGCCCGCTGCTGGGCCTTCTGCTGCCCCTCGATCGCGCTGTCCAGCCGCTGGGCGGTGCGCCCGGCGATGCCGTACGCCCGGATCACCGGCGCCCCGACGACGCTCTCGCCGATGGCGCCGAGCAGGGCGCCCGTCCGCTGCCGCACCACCCCGTAGGCCGCGGCGAGGCGCTGCTGGAGAATCCGGATGAGCAGCACCGCCGGCGCGAACGCGCCGAGCACCACCAGGGTCAACTGCCAGGAGTACGCCAGCATCACCGCCGTGGTGACCACGAGCTGACCGAGGTTGACGAGCAGGATCACGCCGCCCCACTGGAGGAACTGGGTGATCTGGTCGACGTCGCTGGTGACCCGGGAGACCAGCGACCCGCGCCGCTCCGACTGCTGGTGCAGCATCGACAGGTCGTGCACGTGCCGGAACGCCCGGGTACGGACGTTGGCCAGGGCGGTCTCGCTGACCGTGAACAGCCGGCGCATCATCAGGTAGCCGCAGGCGGTGGTCACCACCAGCACGGCGGCGGTGACCGCGACCACCGTCCAGACCACGCCCAGGTCGAGCCCGCCGACGATGCCGTCGTCGATGCCGCGCTGCACCGCCACCGGCACCGCCACCCGCCCGACCATGTAGACCAGGGCCAGCACCAGCGTGCCGGCCAGCCCGGTCCGCAGCTCCGGGGAGAGCGCGAGACCCCGGCGCAGCGTCCGCCAGGTCGACTCGCTCTGCTGCACTGGTTCCGCCGCCGCGCTCACCGGTCCACCTGACGTTCGCGACTGCGGGGCTCGCAACACCGGCTCACTCCTCGCGCTCACCGAACCACCTGACGTTCGCGACTGCGGGGCTCGCAACACCGGCTCACTCCTCGCGCTCACCGAACCACCTGACGTTCGCGACTGCGGGGCTCGCAACCCGGCTCACTCCTCGCGCTCACCGGTCCACCTCGATTTCCAGTCCGGAGGTCAACGGGCTGACCTCGGCGTACCCGCGTTGCTGCTCACGTTCCTGCTCGGCCTGCTCGTACGCGGTGACCAGGTCGGCGTATCCGGGGACGGCGGCCAACAACTCGCTGTGCGTACCCCGGGCCCGCACCCGCCCCTGCTCCAGGTAGATCACCTCGTCGGCGAGCGCGATGGTGGCCCGGCGGTAGGCGACGACCAGGATCGACGCGGCGGCCCGGCCGTCGGTCGGGGCGCGCAACCCGGCCAGGATGGCCGCCTCCACCCGCGGGTCGACCGCGCTCGTCGCGTCGTCGAGCACCAGCAGCCGGGGCCGCCCGGCCAACGCCCGGGCCAGGGTGAGCCGTTGCCGCTGCCCGCCGGAGAGCGAGGTGCCCCGCTCGCCGACCATGGTGTCCAGTCCTTCGGGCAGCGCGGCGACGAAGCCGTCGGCCTCGGCCAGCCGCAGCGCCGCCCACACGTCGTCGTCGTCGATGCCCGGGCGGTCGAGGGAGATGTTGGCCCGGACCGTGTCGTCGAAGACGAACGGCACCTGGGCGACCAGGGCGACGTTCGAGGCGAGGGCGTCGGCACGTAGCTCGCGCACGTCGACACCGTCCAGGGTGACCCGGCCGGCGCGCGGGTCGACCAGGCGTACCGCCAGCGCGGTCACGGTCGACTTGCCGGCTCCGGTCGGGCCGACCAGGGCGACGGTCTTCCCGGCCGGGACGCTGAAGGAGACCTCGCCGAGCACCTCGGCGCCGGGCAGGTGCGCCTCGGCCGGCTCGTAGCGGAAGTGCACGTCGTGGAAGGCGAGCGTGGCCGGCGTGGGATTCGCCGGGTCGAGGTGGCGGTCGCCGTACGGCATCTTGCCGGTGGCGTCCAGCACCCGGCGGACCCGGTCCCAGCCGGCGACGCTGCGCGGCAGCTCGGCCAGCACCCAGCCGATGGCGCGCACCGGGAAGGCCAGCACGGTGAAGAGGAAGGCGACGCTGACCAGTTCGGTGACGCTGATCGCGCCGGAGCGCAGCCGGAAGGCCCCGACCACCAGCACGGCCAGGGTGCCGAGACCGGGCAGGGTCTCCAACATCGGGTCGAAGACGCCCCGCAGCCGGCCGACGGAGATCAGTGCGTCCCGCAGTTCCCCGACCCGGACGGCGAACCGGGCGGTCTCGTGGGCCTCCCGGCCCATCGTCTTGACCACCAGGGCGCCGTCGAAGCTCTCGTGGGCGATGCCGCTCACCTCGGCGCGCAGCCGCTGCGCGTGGGCCTGCCGGGGGGCCATCCGTCGGGAGTAGACCACGTTGAGCGCGAAGAGCGCCGGGAAGACGGTCAGGCCGACCAGCGCGAGCGCCCAGTCGGTGACGAAGAGTGAGACGATCGCGCCGACCAGCATCACCAGGGTGCCCACCGCGAAGGGCAGCGGGGCGATCGGATGCCAGATGGCCTCCACGTCCGAGTTGGCGTTGGACAGCAGCGTGCCGGTGGCGTTGCGCTGGTGCCAGGCCAGCGGCAGTTCGAGGTAGCGGCGGGTGACCCGGCGGCGGTAGGCGGCCTGGAGGCGGTACTGCATGTAGCCGGCACCGAGGCGACGGCCGACGATGCCCACCACCCGCAGCACGCTGATGCCGAACAGCGCCGCCGCGCCCAGGGCCAGCGCGGCGACCGGGACGGACCCGCGGTCGATCGCCGGGACCACCACCTCGCCGACCACCGCGCCCACCACGTACGCGCTGGCGACTATCAGGAGGCTGAACAGCACACTTCCCGCCACCGCCACCGCGAAGATGCGTGGTTGTTCCCGGATCGCCCGACCGAGGACCGACAGGCCCCGAACGATGACGTCCCGACTCGTTCCGCTCGCCACGCTCTCCCCCGCCGTAAGCCGTCTTTGGATCCCTTCATCCTTACCGTTCGAAGCCAGCCCCGCCGACCGCAAGCGCTATGTCCGACATCACGTGTTGTGCCACAGCCCCGGCCGACGGTCCGCCCCGCCGCGCCGGCGGCTGCCCGCGGGCCTACCATCTCTGTCATGCCGCGGTACGCCCGATCGGAGCGCGAGGCGCTCGCCGACCTCATGCTGGAGCGGGGCCCCGAGGCGCCGACGGTCAACGAGGGGTGGACGACCCGGGACCTCGCCGCGCACCTGGTGCTGCGCGAACGCAGGTTGGACGCCGCCGGCGGCATCCTGCTGCCGCCGTTGCGCGGGTACGCCGAGCGGGTACGCCTGCGGATCGCCGCCCGTCCCTGGGCGGAACTGGTCGGGCAGGTCCGCCGGCCGCCGCTGTGGAGCCCGCTGAGCAACCCGGTCACCGACGAGCTGGCGAACACCCTGGAGTTCTTCATCCACCACGAGGACGTCCGCCGGGCGCAGTCGGGATGGCAGCCCCGCGATCTGCCCAGCGGCCTGCAGACCCAGCTGTGGCAGCGGGTCTGGCTGGTGGCCCGCGCAGCGCTGCGCCGGTTCCCGGCGGACCTGCTGGTGCAGGCGCCCGGGCACGGGGAGGTCGGCGTGGGCCGGGGCGGCGACCGGCTGCGTCTGGTGGGCAGCCCCGGCGAACTGGCGTTGTTCCTCTCCGGGCGGCAGCGGGTGGCCCGGGTCCAGGTCGACGGCCCGCCGGCCGGCGTCGAGCGACTCCGTACCGCCCGGCTCGGCCTCTGATTCCCAGGCCGGCCCGCCCGGGAGTCCCGCTCGCCCCGACGGGGCGGCCCCGCCCGCCGGGGGCCGGGACGGGGAACCCAGCCACCGCGATGTGCACAATCGGTCATTGTCAATACGCTGGCCGTCCGTACACACTGGATTCTCGCCGTCGCATTTCCCGTACCCTTCTGCGCACCGGCCCGGACCGGTCGGTGCGGACAGGGGGCCATCATGCGCAGCACCGCCGTGTCGGCACTGCACGAGCCGCCCTTCGCCACGGCCCGACATCCGGGCACCGACGAGGTGGCGGCGCAGAGCCTGCACTGGGCCGGACGCCTCGAACTGGTCGACTGCGGGCCCCGGCAGCGCCGGCTGGGGCGGGCCGCCGCGGCGGAGTTGGCCGGCCGCACCTGCCCGGCCGCCCCGCTCGACCGACTCCGGCTGCTCACCGACCTGATCACCTGGCTGTTCGTGATGGACGACGCCTGCGACGAGGACGGCCTCGGGGCGGAGGCAATCCGGCTGGCTCCGACCGTCGCCGCCCTGCTGGACGTGCTCGACCGGCTCGGCGCGCCGCACGGGCAGGCACCGGGGGACGCCGGCCCACTCGGGCTGGCGCTGGCCGACATCTGCCGGCGGGTCCGGGACCAGCACCGGCCGGCTTTGCTGCTGCGACTGATCAGCCAACTGCGGGAATACCTGCTCTCCCTACTCTGGGAGGCGGCGAACCGGGAACGCCGGCGGGTGCCGGGGCTGGCGGAATACGTGCAGATGCGGCGGCACACCGGTGGCGCCCGGCCGAGCCTGACCCTGACCGACCTGGCGTACGACGGGCAGCCGACGGCGCGGCGGCGCAGCGCCCCGGAGGTGCTCGCCCTGGACGACCTCGCCGCCGACCTGGTCTGCTGGTGCAACGACCTGTTCTCGCACCACAAGGAGCGGCAGGCGGAGTCCGACGCGCAGAATCTGGTCACCGTGATCGCGGCGCAGGCCGGGCTGGACGCGGACAGCGCCTTCCGGGTCGCGGCGGACCGGTTCAACCAGGGGTTGGCCCGGTACCTGGCCCGGGACAGCGTGCTGGCCGCCGATCCGGCGCTGGCGTCCTTCCTCGCCGCCCGGCGAGCCTGGATCCGGGCGACGTACGACTGGTCGCTGCGGGCGGACCGATATGCATGATCTTCACCTGCTGCGTCCGGGGCTCAGCCGCCTCTCAGTTTTGAGGGCTAGCCGACCCGCCGGTGCAGGCAATACTCTTCGGTAACCGCAAAGCGACGTGACCCCCGTCACGTCTGACACCCCTTGAAGGCGGCTACAGCGATGGCTCTCGATGTACCGTACCGTTCCATCCCCGACATGTTCCTCAAGCGCGTGGCCGCGACACCCGATCGCCACGCTTTCGGTCACCCCAACGCGGACGACTCCGGTGCGGTGTGGCTCACCTGGGAACAGGTCGGACAGCGGGCCACGGCGGTCGCCGCCGGCCTGCACGGGCTGGGCGTCGGCCTGGAAGATCCGGTGGCGATCCTGGCCAACACCCGGCTGGACTGGGTGATCGCCGACTTCGGCATCATGTGCGCCGGTGGCGCCACCACCACGGTGTACCCGACCACCGAACCGGAGGACGCGGTGTACATCATCGCCGACTCCAAGTCGCGGGTGCTGTTCGCCGAGAATCCCGCCCAGGCCGCCAAGGTCGCGGGCGCGCACCTGCCGGCGCTGACCCACGTGGTCCTGTTCGACGGAGTGCCCGACCCGGCCGCCGCGGTACCCCAGCTCACCCTGGCCGAGCTGGAACAGCAGGGCCGGCAGGTCCTCGCGGCGGACCGGGGTTTGATCGAGCGGCTGGTCGCCCCGATCGGACCGGAGAACCTCGCCACCCTGATCTACACCTCCGGCACCACCGGCCGCCCCAAGGGCGTCGAGCTGCTGCACGGCGGCTGGTGCTGGGAGGGTGTGGCGCAGTCCGAGATCGGGCTGCTGCGCCAGGACGACCTCCAGTACCTCTGGCTGCCGCTGTCCCACTCGTTCGGCAAGACGCTGCTGTGCGGGGCGACCCACGTCGGCCTGCCCACCTACGTCGACGGCCGGGTGGAGAAGCTGGTCGACCTGCTGGGCATCATCCGCCCGACGCTGATGTGCGGGGCGCCGCGGGTCTTCGAGAAGGTCTACAACAAGGCGGTCACCACGGCCCGGGACGCCGGTGGCGCCAAGGCCAAGATCTTCGCCTGGGCGGTGGCGGTCGGTAAGGAGAAGGTCGCCCTGGAGCAGGCCGGCAGGCCGCTCCCGACCGGGCTGAGACTGAAGTACGCGCTGGCCGAGAAGTTGGTGTTCAGCAAGCTCCAGGCTCGCCTCGGCGGCCGGATCCGGGTGCTGGTCTCCGGCGCCGCGCCGCTGAGCCCGGAGATCGCCACCTTCTTCGCCGCCGCCAACCTGCCCATCTGCGAGGGGTACGGCCTCACCGAGACCAGTGCCGGCGCCTTCGTCGCCCGGCCGCACGCCAACCGGATCGGCACCGTCGGCCAGGCGCTGGGCGACCTGGAGTGCCGGATCGACACCGACGGGGAGATCCTGCTGCGGGGCGGGCCGGTGATGCGCGGGTACCACAACCTGCCCGCCGAGACGGCCGCCGTGTTCACCGAGGACGGCTTCTTCCGTACCGGGGACATCGGCAGCCTGGACGACGAGGGCTACCTGCGCATCACCGACCGGAAGAAGGACCTGGTCAAGACCTCTGGCGGCAAGTACGTCGCGCCGTCGCACATCGAGGGCATGTTCAAGGCGGTCTGCCCGTACACCTCGCAGGCGGTCGTCATCGGGCAGGCCCGCAACTACTGCACCATGCTGGTCACGCTGGACCCGGACGCGATCAAGAGTTGGGCGGCCGGCGGCCCGCTGGAGGGCCGGGACTACGCCGAGATCGTCGCCTCGCCGCAGGCGCGGGCCATGGTCGAGGAGTACGTCGCGCAGCTCAACGCCCGGCTCAACCGGTGGGAGACGATCAAGAAGGTCACCATCCTGCCGCGCGACCTGACCATCGAGCACGGTGAGATCACCCCATCGTTGAAGATCAAGCGGCGGGGCGTGGAGAGCAACTTCGCCGCCGAGATCGACAAGATGTACGAGGGTGCCCTGGCCGAGATCTGACCGAGCAGGGGGTGGCCGGGCCGACGGCTCGGGCACGGCCACCCCCGTCCACCGGCACTCCGCGGCGACCGGCTCACCCATACCGGCCGCGCCAGCGGGTGCCTTCGACCTCGTGCTCCTCCTGCCGGACCGCGCGGCGCAACTCGCCGTCGGTCAGGGTCTGCGTGACGACGGTGGCCACGCAGACCACCGCCAGGACCGCCAGCGCCACCAACTCCGGCAGCCTCACCCCGACCGGCGCGAGCACGGCGAGCAGCAGTACGGCCGCCAGCGGCGGCCACCGCAGCACGCGCAACGCCCGCAGCCCGCAGGCGACCAGGCTGAGCAGGTACAGCCCCACCCCGCCCCAGAGCACCATGATCCAGAACCAACCCAGCGGCGGCCCCCAGGCGGGCTCCCCCGGCGACGCCGCCTCAGCCAGTAGGTCCTCCAGGCCGAGGGCGAGAAGGATGACGCCCGCGATCATCGGCAGGTGCAGGTAGGTGTACGCGTCCCGGGCCAGCCGCCGCCGGGCGGTCGGTTCGCGGGCCCGGTGCAGGGCCTGCTCGACCGCCAGCGCCAGGGTGTCGAAGTACGCCCACCACAGCGCCGAGGCCACCGCCACGCCCAGCAGCGCGGCGACCACCACCGGCCAGCTCAGTGGCAGCTCGGTGACGAACTTCGGGCCGATGCCCAGCGCGATGATCGACTCGCCGAGCGCCACCAGCACGATCAGCGCGTGCCGGTCCGCCCAGTGCCCGGTGGAGGCCACCGTCCAGTACGCCCGGCCGAGCGTGACACCCCCGACGTACTCGACGGACAGGGCCGCCAGCCAGAGACACAGGCGCAGCCTGTCCTCAGCGACGCCGTCGGCGATCCGCGGCGGCACCGTCGCGGCGACGACCAGCAGCCCGGTGGCGACCACCGGCAGCACGGCAACCAGCGCCCAGCGGCGCAGCGGCGTCCGGTCGGCGCGGTGCAGCCAGCCGAAGACCACCAGCTGCGTGGCGCGGACCAGGAAGTAGCAGCCGGCGAAGAAGATCGGGCCGTCGATGCCGCCGGGTCCGTCGCGGAAGGCGCCGGGCATGCTCAGCGCGAGCAGGAAGGTGACGGCGGCGGTGACGAAGCCGACCACCGGCAGGACACCCTGGTCGACACGGACCGCGTTGCCGAGCGCGGCGAAGCCGGTCCAACACCACCAGAGCAACGCCAGCACCAGCAGGGCACCGAACAGGTCGGGCACGGTCGCCAGGCTCGACGTCAGATCGGTGACGGTGAGGAAGGCGAAGACGAAGATCAGGTCGTAGAAGAGCTCCACCCGGCTGGTGCGGGAACCGGGTGGGGCCGGCCGCATCCTGCCCGTCCCCCACCAGCGTCCACCCGCCACACCAGCAGTCTGGCAGCCGTGCCGCCAGCCGGGCCGTCGATCGCCCGCGGACCCGTCGGACGTGGTGGCGGGGAGCACCCGGCCGGCACCGACCGAGGGGCGTTGGTCTCAGGCGATGACCGTGGCCTCCCGCCACTGCCGGCGGGCGGAACGGTCCAGGTCGTAGCGGACCGCCGCGAGCCGACCCACCGCCTCCTCCAGATCCGCTGCGGGCAGGGTGAAGGGCAGCCGCAGGAACCGCTCCAGGGTGCCGTCCAGGCCGAACCGGGGGCCGGGCGCGAGCCGTACGCCGACGTCCTCGGCGGCGCGGGCGAGCGCGCTGGAGATCGGGCCGTCCAGCTCGGCCCAGAGGGTGACGCCGCCGGACGGCGAGGTGACCCGCCAGTCGGGCAGCCGTGCGGCGAGCGCGGCGAGCAGGGCGTCGCGTTGGGCGGCGAGCTGGGCCCGGCGGGCTTCGACGATGGCCGGGGCGTCGGCGAGCAGGTGCACCGCCACGAGCTGGTCGAGCACCGGGCTGGCCATGTCGACGCCGACCCTGGCGGCGGCGAGCCGCTGGACCTGCGGCGCGGAGGCACGTACCCACCCGATCCGCAGCCCGCCCCAGTAGGGCTTGCTCATCCCGCCGATGCTGATCACCCGACTGTGCCGGTCGTACGCGGCGACCGGCGGAGGCATCGGGGTGGCGTCCAGCGGCAGGTCCACGAAGGACTCGTCGACCACCAGGTCGGTGCCGGCTGCGTGCGCCGCGGCGACCGCCTTCTCCCGCAGCTCGGCCGGCATCAGGTGACCGGTCGGGTTCTGAAAGTCGGGGATCAGGTAGGCCAGCTTGGGACGGATCTGCCGGAGGCTGCCCAGCAGCAGGTCCGGGTCCCAGCCGACGCCGTCGGTGGACAGGCCGTGGGTGCTGACCCGGGCGCGGCGCGCGGCCAGTGCGGCCAGCGCGTTGGGATAGGTGGGGGACTCGACCAGCACGGTGCCGCCGGGGGCCAGCGTCAGCCGCAGCACGAGGTCCAGCGCGTGCTGGGTGCCGCTGGTGACCATGATCTGCTCGGCACTGGTGGGCAGCCCACGGTCCGTGTACGACCGGGCCACCGCGTCGCGCAGCTCGATGATCCCGGTCGGGTGGTAGCCGGCACCGCCCAGGTATCGCGGCAGGTCCTCGGTGGCGGCCCGGGCTGCCGGGACGAGCTGGGGCGGGGCGGCCAGCGCGGCCACCCCGAGGTCGATCATGTCGCGGTCGTCGAGCGGGGTCCACAGGCCGGTGCTGGCGACCCGGTGGGTGCCGGGCAGCATCGTCCAGCTTCCCGCGCCGCGTCGGCTGGCGAGGTGGCCGGTCTCGCGGAGCTGCCGGTAGGCGGCGGTGACGGTGGTCCGGCTGACCCGCAGCGCCTCGGCGAGTTCCCGCTCGGCGGGCAGGCGTACCCCCAGCGCGAGCCGGCCGTCGGCGAGCAGGCCACGGACGGCGGCCGCGAGGGCGGCGTAGTCCGGACTGCGGCGACGGCCCGGCAAGGCGTGCCACTGCCCCAACAGTCGGGCCAATTGGGCTCCGCGCACCTGGCTTGTCATGGCCACCTTCCCGAAATTGGTTCTACTGTCCGCAACATTGGCCGTTAGGTTGGCATGCATGGCGCTGATTGGCAATCTCCGACACCGACCGGCACGGCGGCTGGCCCAGCTCTACGCCGGCCTGGTCCTCTACGGCGTCAGCATGGCGTTGATGATCCGCTCCGGGCTCGGGTTGAATCCGTGGGACGTCTTCCACCAGGGGCTGTCCCGGCAGACCGGGATCTCGGTGGGCACGGCGAGCATCCTGGTCGGCGCGGCGGTGCTGCTGCTGTGGATCCCCCTGCGCCAGCGGCCGGGCCTCGGCACGCTCAGCAACGTGGTGGTGATCGGGCTGGCCGTCGACGCGGCCGTGGCGTTCATCCCGGGCGACCTTCCGCTGCCGGCCCGGGTCGTACTGCTGGTCACCGGCATCGTCGCCAACGGCGCCGCCACCGGCCTGTACCTCGGTGCCGACCTCGGCCCCGGCCCCCGCGACGGACTGATGACCGGGCTGGTCGCACGGCGTCCCCGCTGGTCGGTGCGGCTGGTCCGCACCGCCATCGAGGTGGTCGTGCTGATCTCGGGCGTCCTGCTCGGCGGCACGGTGGGCATCGGCACGCTGGCGTACGCGCTGGCGATCGGCCCGCTGAGCCAGTTGTTCATCCCCGTCTTCGCCCTCCGTCACCGACCCGCTCCGGAGACGAACCCCGTACCCGTGTCCTGAGCTGCGCGGACGTGCCCGGCGGAAAGTGGGTGTTTCCTCTGCCGACACCGCCGGGCATCATTCCCTGCATGGCGGTGGACGCATGGCGGTGGACGGACGCCTGGATCTTCGTGTCACTGGTGATCGCGAGCGGGGCGGGACGGCATCGCCGCGCCGTCGACTCCCGGCGCCCTGAGGGCGTCCGGCTCGCGGACGTCCTCTCCACAGCGGACCACCTCAACCAGAGCATCCCCGAGCGGGAGGACGTCGAGACGGCCGTCCGCCGGCTGGTCGGCTCTGGGCTGGTCCGCGTCAGCGACGGCTGGTTCGAGATCACCCCGGACGGGGAGCGGCTCTGGCGGACCAGGCCGCGAGCCGGGTTCGGGACCACCGTGGACACCGTGCAGGGGGTGTTGGCCCGTCGGCACGGCACGCCCGGCGACGCCGAGTGGCACCTGCCCGAGGAGGAGCACGCCGCGGCGGTGCAGGAGTACCTGGTCCGGTCGATTCCCGCACCGCGCCGATCGCCCGAGGGCCGGTCCGGTCGCTGACCGCGGGGTCCCCGGGGCGTTTCGCCCGCTCGCGGCCCGACGTGATCCACACCGCCCGCGGGACGGCCAGAAGATGGCCGGGCGAGGCGGTCGCGGCCGGTGCCCGGACAGGAAGGCCGGCGCTGGCCGGATGGGGTGGCGGCGTCAGCGCACAGGGTGGCCGGCGGCCCGCAGCTCGTCCTTGACCTCGCCCACGGTCAGCTCGCCGAAGTGGAAGACGCTGGCGGCGAGCACCGCGTCCGCGCCCGCACCGACCGCCGGCGGGAAGTGCCCGACCTCGCCGGCACCGCCGCTGGCGATCACCGGCACGTCGACCACCGCGCGAACCGCCTGGATCAGCGCCAGGTCGAACCCGGCCTTGGTGCCGTCGGCGTCCATCGAGTTCAACAGAATCTCTCCCGCGCCCAGCTCGGCGCCACGGGCGGCCCACTCGACGGCGTCCAGGCCGGTGCCACGCCGGCCGCCGTGCGTGGTGACCTCGAAGCCGCTCGCCGTGGTGCCCGCCGGTGCCCGCCGTACGTCCAGGGAGAGCACCAGCACCTGCCGGCCGAACCGGTCGGCGATCTCGGCGATCAGCTCCGGCCGGGCGATCGCGGCGGTGTTCACCCCGACCTTGTCGGCGCCGGCGCGCAACAGCGTGTCGACGTCGGCGACCTGCCGGACACCGCCGCCGACGGTGAGCGGGATGAAGACCGACTCCGCGGTGCGCCGGACCACGTCGAGGGTGGTGCCCCGGTCGCTGGCGGAGGCGGTGACGTCGAGGAAGGTCAGCTCGTCGGCGCCGGCCCGGTCGTACGCCGCGGCCAGCTCCACCGGGTCACCGGCGTCGCGCAGGTCGAGGAAGTTGACCCCCTTGACCACCCGACCGGCATCCACGTCCAGACACGGGATGACCCGTACCGCCACCGTCATGCCGTGAGCCTATCCAACCCGTACGCCCCGGCGGTCGACCCGACCGGGTCGACCGCCGGGAACGAGTTCGGGGTCACACCTGGACGAGCATCTTGCCCAGGTTCTCGCCGCGCAGCATGCCGAGGAACGCGTCGGGGGCGTTCTCGATGCCCTCGACGACCGTCTCGTCGTGCGAGATCCTGCCCTCGCGCAGCCAACCGGCCACGTCCGCGACGAACGTGTCGCGCAGGTGGCCGTGGTCGCCGACCAGGAAGCCGCGCAGGGTGAGCCGCTTACCGATGACCAGCGCCAGGTTGCGCGGGGCGGCCGGCGGCTCGGTCGAGTTGTACTGCGCGATCATGCCGCAGATGGCAGCCCGGCCGTGCAGGTTCATCGCGCCGATCGCGGCTTCCAGATGCTCGCCGCCGACGTTGTCGAAGTAGACGTCGATCCCGTCCGGCGCGGCGGCCCGCAGCAGGTCCCGCACCGGACCGTCGTGGTAGTCGAAGGCGGCGTCGAAACCGAGCGCGCGCAGCCGCTCGACCTTGGCCGGCGAGCCGGCGCTGCCGATCACCCGGGCGGCGCCGGAGAGCTTGGCGATCTGGCCGACCATGCTGCCCACCGCGCCGGCCGCGCCGGAGACGAAGACGGTGTCGCCCGGCTTCATGGCGGCCACGTCGAGCAGGCCGGCGTACGCGGTGAGGCCGGTCATGCCGAGCACGCCCAGGTAGGCGGTGAGCGGGGCGACGGTCGGGTCGACCGGGCGGGCGGCTCGGGCGTCGACCAGGGCGTACTCGCGCCAGCCCAGACCGTGCAGGACGGTGTCGCCGACCGTGATGCCGTCGGCCTCGCTGGCTACCACCTCGCCGACCGCGCCGCCGTCGAGCGGGGCGTCGAGCGCGAACGGCGGCACGTACGACTCGACGTCGTTCATCCGGCCCCGCATGTACGGGTCGACCGACATGAACTGGTTGCGGACCAGGATCTGGCCCGGGCCGGGGGTCGGCACCTCGGTCTCGACGAGGCGGAAGTTGTCGGCGGTGGGCCAACCCTGTGGGCGGGAGGCCAGGTGGATCTCACGGTTGGTGCTCATGGGAGTTTCCCCTCTCGTACGCGGTCGTCGTCGGCGGCGGCGGGTGATGCTCAGGCCGACGCGACCTCGCGGACGGTGAGCGCGACGTCGATGTTGCCGCGCGTCGCGTTGGAGTACGGGCAGACCTGGTGGGCGGCCCCGACGAGTTGCTCGGCGGCGGCGCGGTCCAGGGCGGGCAGGTCGACCACGAGGGCGACGGTCAGCCCGAAGCCGCCGCTGCCGTTCGCGCCGATGCCCACCTCGGCCTCGACGACCGAGGCGGAGACGTCGGCCCGGGCCTTGCGGGCCACCGTGCGCAGCGCCGAGTGGAAGCAGGCGGCGTAGCCGGCGGCGAAGAGCTGCTCGGGGTTGGCCGCGTCGCCCGCGCCGCCCATCTCCTTCGGGATCGCCAGGTCCAGGTCGAGCGTGCCGTCGGAGGTACGGACGTG
This sequence comes from Micromonospora sp. KC213, assembly GCF_004348325.1. Classification (GTDB taxonomy): domain Bacteria; phylum Actinomycetota; class Actinomycetes; order Mycobacteriales; family Micromonosporaceae; genus Micromonospora. The sequence continues at coordinate 64,721 of NZ_SMKF01000005.1, forward strand.
GCCGTTGCGGCCGTCACCGGTGGCGCGGGCGGAGGCGGTGTAGAGCACCTGCACGGATATCACTGCTCCTTCTGTCGGTGGATCGTCTCGGTGACCCGGGTGAGGCTGTCACGCAGGGCGACCAGCTCGGCCTGGGTGAGGCCGGTGGCGCGGGCGACCCGCGCGGGTACCTCGCCGATCCGCTGCCGCAGGGCCGCACCGTCGGCGGTCAGCCCCACCTCCACCCGCCGCTCGTCGCGCGCGGACCGGGACCGGACCACCAGGCCCGCGGCTTCCAGCCGCTTGAGCAGCGGGGAGAGCGTGCCGGAGTCCAGCCGCAGCGCGGCGCCGAGTTCGGAGACCGTGGGGGCGTCGTCGCCGCGTTCCCAGAGCACCAGCAGCACCAGGTACTGCGGGTAGGTCAGGCCGAACTCGTCGAGGATGGGCCGGTAGACGTCGGTGAGGGCGCGGGACGCGGCGTAGAGCGCGAAGCACACCTGTCGACGCAGCACCAGATCATCGGTCACCCCCGGAACGGTAGTACACAATTAGATTGCGCACAACTTATCGGGGTGTGTGGCCGCTCCCATCTGGAGAGCGGCCGGAGTCACCGGTCGCCGAGGTACGCCTCCAACTCCACCTCGACCAGCAGATCCGGATCGACCAGCCCGGCCACCACCAGCATCGTCGCTGCCGGACGGACCGCACCGAAGACCACCTGGTGCGCCCGGCCCACCTCGTCGCAGTGGATCCGGTCGGTGACGTACAGCCGGGTCCGGACCACGTCGGCCGGCTCCGCGCCCACCTCGGCGAGCGCGGCCAGGCCGATCCGCAACGCCTGTGCGGTCTGCGCCGCGGCGTCCCCCACGTGCGCCACCCGGCCGTCCACCGTCGAGGTGCACCCGGCTGTCCAGGCCAGCGCGCCGGCCCGAACCACCCGCGAGTAGCCGTAGACGGCCTCCCAAGGGCCACCCGAGCCCAGCCGGGTGACGACGGCGTCTGCTCCCGTCACCCCGCGGCCCGCAGCGTCGCCAGCGCCTCGGCGACGGTGAACGCCCCGGCGTAGAGCGCCTTGCCGGCGATCACACCCTCCACCCCCACCGGCTCCAGGGCGGCCAGCGCCCGCAGGTCGTCCAGGGTCGACACGCCACCGGAGGCGATCACCGGGGCGTCGGTGCGGGCGCAGACCTCGCGCAGCAGATCCAGGTTCGGCCCGCGCATGGTGCCGTCCTTGGTGATGTCGGTCACCACGTACCGGGACGCGCCGGCCTTGTCCAGCCGCTCCAGCACCTCCCAGAGGTCACCGCCGTCGCGGGTCCAACCCCGGGCCGACAGGGTACGACCCCGCACGTCCAGCCCGATCGCGACCCGGTCGCCGTACTCCCCGCAGATCCGGTCGCACCACTGCGGATCCTCCAGGGCGGCGGTGCCGATGTTGACCCGGGCGGCACCGGTGCCCAGCGCCGCGCTCAGCGACTCGTCGTCCCGGATGCCGCCGGAGAGCTCGACCTTCACGTCGAGCCGGCGGACCACCTCGGCGAGCAGGTGCGCGTTGGATCCCCGACCGAACGCGGCGTCGAGGTCCACCAGATGGATCCACTCGGCACCGTCGGCCTGCCAGGCCAGCGCGGCCTCCAGAGGATCGCCGTACGCGGTCTCGCTACCGGCGGCGCCCTGCACGAGCCGGACGGCCCGGCCGTCGGCGACGTCCACGGCGGGCAACAGGGTGAGGCTCAACTTCTCTTCTCCTCGGTCAGATCCGACGGTCCAGCGCGATCACCACGACCGCGGGCAGGACCAGCAGCAGCAGGACGACCAGCACCAGCCGGAGGGCCCGGTCGTCGACGAACATCCAGACACCGAGCAACGCGGCCAGGCTCAGACCGACGATGGCGGCCCGCTCCCTACGGGTACGCCGGGCCAGCCGCCCGGTCCGGCCCCGCCGCCACTGCGGGGTGAGCCGACGGACCAGGGCCCGCCGACGTTCCCGGCGGGCCAGCCGACGCTGGCGCACCAGACGTTCCCGGGCGGCCCGCGCCTCCCGTTCGGCCCGCCGACGCGCCCGCTCCCTGCTCACCGGAGCACCGTCCGGCCGGCCGGCTCAGCCAACCGTGGCCAGCCAGTTACGCAGCAGCGCGGCCCCGGTGTCGGCGGACTTCTCCGGGTGGAACTGGGCCGCCGACAGTGGGCCCCGCTCCACGACGGCGACGAAGTCCGTCCCGTGGTGCGCCGTGGTCACCGTCGCGCCGGCCGCCACCAGGCCGGCCACGTCGGTCACCCCGTACGAGTGGACGAAGTAGAACCGGGCCTCGGCCGGCAGCCCGGCCAGCAGCACCGAGTCCGCCGGCGCGTCGACGGTGTTCCAGCCCATGTGCGGCAGCCGCGGGGCGGACAACTTCGTGACCCCGCCGGGCAGCAGACCCAGGCCCTTGGTGACCACCCCGTGCTCGTCGCCGTGCGCGAAGAGCACCTGCATCCCGACGCAGATGCCCAGCACCGGTCGGCCGGTGGCGACCCGCTCGGCGATCACCGGGCCCGCGCCGAGCGCCTCGATGCCCGCCATGCAGGCGGCGAAGGCACCGACGCCCGGCACCACCAGGCCGTCCGCCTCGGCGGCGGCGACCAGGTCGGCGGTGACGGTCACCCGCCCGCCGGCCCGCTCCAGCGCCCGCTCGGCCGACCGCAGGTTGCCCGAGCCGTAGTCGAGCACCACGATCCGCTTGCCCATCAGCCCTCCCCCGGCAGCAGCCAGAGCACCCCGGCGACGGTGGCCAGCGCGGCGAGCAGCCCGGTGACCACCACCGCGCCGCGCGGCGCGCCCTGCCGGATCAACGACCACGTCCCGCCGACCAGCACCCCGGCGAGGATCAGCAACAGCGTCGGCAGCACCCCGCCCATCAGCGCCGCCCTCCGGTCCCGGCCGCCGCGCCGAGCCACGCGCCCGTCACAGCGCCCCCTTCGTGCTGGGCACCACGCCCGCGTTGCGCGGGTCCAGCGCGGTGGCCTCCCGCAGCGCCCGGGAGACCGCCTTGAACTGGGCCTCCACCACGTGGTGGGCGTCCGGGTGGCCGCCCGGGCGGGCGGCACGCAGCACGTCCACGTGCAGGGTGATCCGGGCCGCCTGGCCGAAGGACTCCCAGATGTGCCGGGTCATGCTGGTCGGGTAGACCGGGCCGATGTACGGCGCCAGGGCCGGCTCGTCGTGCACCACGTACGGCCGGCCGGACAGGTCGACGGCCGCCCGGACCAGCACCTCGTCCATCGGGACGGTGGCCGAGCCGTAGCGCCGGATGCCGGCCTTGTCCCCCAGCGCCTGGTCGAACGCGGCGCCCAGGGCGAGCGCGGTGTCCTCCATCGTGTGGTGGGCGTCGATCTCCAGGTCACCGACGGTACGCACGGTGAGGTCGAACCCGCCGTGCCGGGCGATCTGGTGCAGCATGTGGTCGTAGAAGCCGACCCCGGTGCTGATCTCGGCCCTGCCGGCGCCGTCGAGGTCCAGCTCGACCAGGACGTTGGTCTCCTTGGTGATCCGCTCCACCCGGGCGGTGCGACTCATGGTCTGCCTTTCGGTCGCGACTGCGGGACCCGCGAGCTCACTGCTCGCGCTCCCACGAAAGCTTCTCCATTGCGGCGAGGAACGCGTCGGTCTCGGCGGGGGTGCCGGCGGTGACCCGCAGCCAGCCAGGCAGGCCGACGTCGCGGACCAGGACGCCCGCGTCGAGCAGGGTGCGCCAGGCGTCGGCCTGGTCGCCGCCGACCTCGAACAGCACGAAGTTGGCGTCGCTGTCGGCCACCCGGTGACCCCGGGCGCGCAGCTCGGTGACGATCCGGTCGCGCTGCGCCATGATCGCCTCGACGGTGCCGAGCAGCGCCTCGCGGTGCGCCAGCACCGCCCGGGCGGCGGCCTGGGTCAGCGCCGAGAGATGGTACGGCAGCCGCACGAGCTGCACCGCCGCCACCACCGCCGGATCGGCGGCCAGGTAGCCCAGCCGCCCGCCGGCGAAGCCGAACGCCTTGCTCATGGTGCGGGTGACCACCAGCCGCGGGTGCCCCGGCAGCATCGCCAGGGCGCTGGTCGTGCCCGGCCGGGCGAACTCGGCGTACGCCTCGTCCACGACCACCATGCCGGGCGCCACGTCGAGCACCGCGGCGACCACGGCCGGATCCAGCACGGTGCCGGTGGGGTTGTTCGGCGAGCAGAGGAACACCACGTCGGGCGCGTGCCGCCGGACCTGGTCGACCGCCTCGCCGGCGCTCAGCCCGTAGTCGACGCCACGGGCGGCCGGGATCCACCGGGTGCCGGTGCCCAGGGCCAGCAGCGGATGCATCGAATACGCCGGGACGAAGCCGAGCGCGGCGCGCCCCGGACCACCGAACGCCTGGAGCAGCTGCTGCTGGATCTCGTTGGAGCCGTTGGCCGCCCAGACCTGGTCGACGGTGAGGCCGTGACCCAGGTACCCGGCCAGGTCGGCGCGGAGCGCCACCGCGTCACGGTCGGGGTAGCGGTTGAGGTCGCGCAGCTCGGCGGCGAGGGCCCGGCCGATCGCGTCGACCGCCGGACCGGGCACCGGGTACGAGTTCTCGTTGGTGTTCAGCCGCACCGCGACGTCCAGCTGCGGCGCCCCGTACGGCGTCAGGCCCCGCAGGTCGTCGCGGATCGGCAGCTCGTCGAGCGTGGTCACGACGTCTCCCCCGCGAACCGTACGCTGACCGCCTGGCCGTGTGCCGGCAGGTCCTCCACCGTGGCCAGGGTGACCACGTGCGGGGCCACCTCGCGCAGCGCCTCCCGGGTGTACTCCACCAGGTGAACGCCGCGCAGGAACGACTGCACGGACAGCCCGGAGGAGTGCCGGGCGCAGCCGCCGGTGGGCAGTACGTGGTTGGAGCCGGCGCAGTAGTCGCCCAGCGACACCGGCGACCAGGCCCCCACGAAGATCGCCCCGGCGTTGCGGACCCGCAGTGCCCACTCGCGGGCGTTCTCGGTCTGGATCTCCAGGTGCTCGGCGGCGTACGCGTCGACCACCCGCAGCCCGGCGGTCAGGTCGTCGACCAGCACGACACCGCTCTGCTCGCCGCGCAGCGCGGTGCCCACCCGCTCGGCGTGCTTGGTGGCCGGCACCTGCCGGGCCAGCTCCGCGTCGACCGCGTCGGCCAGCGCCACCGACGGGGTGACCAGCACACTCGCCGCCAGCGGGTCGTGCTCGGCCTGGCTGATCAGGTCGGCGGCCACGTGCGCCGGGTCGGCGGTGTCGTCGGCCAGGATGGCGATCTCGGTCGGGCCGGCCTCGGCGTCGATGCCGACCACGCCGCGCAGCAGCCGCTTGGCGGCGGTCACCCAGATGTTGCCCGGGCCGGTGATCAGGTCGACCGGGTCGCAGAACAGCGTGCCTTCGGGATCGACCGCCGCGCCGTGGGCGAGCATCGCCACCGCCTGGGCGCCGCCGACGGCGTACACCTCGTCGACGCCGAGCAGCGCGCAGGCGGCGAGCACCCGCTGGTCGGGCAGGCCGCCGTTCTCCCGCTGCGGCGGGCTGACCACGACCAGCGAGCGGACCCCGGCCACCTGGGCCGGGACCACGTTCATCACCACGGTCGACGGGTACATCGCCAGGCCGCCGGGGACGTAGAGGCCGACCCGGTCGACCGGCAGCCACCGCTCGGTCACCGTGCCGCCCGGCACCACCTGCGTGGTGTGGTCGACGCGGCGCTGGTCGGCGTGCACCTTCCGAACCCGGGTGATCGACTCCAGCAGCGCGGCGCGCACCTGCGGGTCCAGCGTCCCCTCGGCCTCGGCGATCACCTCGGCGGGAACCCGCAGCACCTCGGGGCTGATCCCGTCGAACCGCGCGCTGGCCTCTCGGATCGCCGGGTACCCATGCTCGCGGACCGCCTCCACCAGGGGACGGATCCGCTCGACGGCCACGGAGACGTCGAGCTGGGCACGGGGCAGCAGGCGACGCGGGTCACGGGCCCCGCCGCGCAGGTCGATCCGATTCAACACCCCTGCGAGTCTAGGCGGGCGGACACGTAGGCGACCCGCACCGTCCGGACGGCGGGACGGTGAGCCGGGACACGCCGCCCGCGCGGACTCGGGCTAGGCTCGGACGCGTGACCGCACGGCTGCCGGTGTTCCCACTCGCAACGGTGCTCTTTCCCGGTCTGGTGCTGCCGCTGCACATCTTCGAGGAGCGTTACCGGGCCCTGGTCCGCGACCTGCTCGGGCGGCCGCAGGGGGCGCCCCGCGAGTTCGGCGTCGTGGCGATCCGCCGCGGCTGGGAGGTCGCTCCGGGCGCGGGCCGGGCCGGGCCGGGCGGGGACGAGGTGGTGCTGCACGAGGTGGGCTGCACGGCCGAGCTGCGGCAGGTCACCGAGCTGGACGACGGCGGCTTCGAGATCGTCACGGTCGGGCGGCGACGGTTCCGCGTCGTCGACGTCGACCGGACCGCCGCGCCGTACCTGACCGCCGAGGTGGCGTGGCTGCCGGAGCCGGCGGGCGCCAACGAGGTGACCGAGTTGCTGGCGGCCCGGGTGATCGCGGTGTTCCGGCAGTACCTGGGGTTGGTCCGCCCCGGCGAACAGGAGGTCTCCGAGCAGTTGCCGGAGGACCCGACGGTGTTGTCCCACCTGGTGGCGGCGACCGCCGCGTTGACCGTGACGGACCGGCAACGGCTGCTGGCCATCGACGACACCGCCGCCCGGCTCCGCGCCGAGTTGCGGCTGCTCAACCGCGAGGCGGCTCTGCTGCGTCAGGTCCGGGCGGTTCCGGTGCCGCTGACGGAGCTGGCCGCTCCACCGGCTCCCAACTGATCCCGCCCGCGGCGGGAGCGGTGTCCGGGTCCGGCCACCCCGGGGCGGGGTTGTGCGGCAGTTGGCCGTGGCCGGGCGCGGGCAGCGGAGCCGGCCAGCCCGGGCCGGGCACAGGCGACGGCTGGCCGTAGGCGGGGTCGGGCAGCGGATCGGGCTCCGGGCGCAGCGACGGCCACCGGGACCAACCGGCCAGCAGGGTGTACGTCACGGCGGCGGCGAACGCCGGCAGCAGCACGTTGCCGAAGGGCACCGGCAGCACGCCGAAGACCCACTCGATGCCGCCCGCGCGCAGGTCGGCGGGTTTGCTGAAGGCGGTGCCCTCTGGGGCGGCGGCGAGCAGCCGCTCGTAGTCGGCCAGCCCGATGCGCCGACCCAGTTGCCAGGCGACCAGCGCGGCCCCGAGCGCGCCGAGGGCGGCCACACCGAGCACGGCGGGCCCTCGGCGGCGGCGCAGCAGTACCCACAGCCCGATCGCGGCGAGCACCCCGAAGCCGAGTCCGAGCAGGCTGAACCAGCCGTCGGCGGCGATCGGCTGCTCCGGTTGCGGCTGGGCGTAGATGGCACCGTCGGCGGTCTTGACCACCGGGGTGCCCGGGGCCACAGCGGCCCAGAGCAGACCGAGTGGCACCCCCAGGGCGGTCAGCCCGAACAGGGTCGCGGTGGCCACCACCACGCCGCGCCGGGGCGGCTCGACCGGCTGCGGGCCGCCGGTGTACGCCGGCCAGGACCGCAGGGCGGCGGCCGGCTCGTCGGGACGGTCGACGGGCCGCTGCGGTTCGGAGGTGTCCGGGCTCACCGGACGATCTTCTCAGGTGTGGCGGCGCGGCGGGGCGGCGGTGGCCCGGCACCCCTCAGCGGGCGAACGGCTCCAGCATCACCGCCGCAGCCCGCAGCCACGCCTGCCGGGTCTCGGGCTGGAGTTGGTGGTAGTCGATCGAGGAACCGGTCTCCAGCGCCGGGTCGTACGGCACCACGGCCACCGCCCGGGTCCGGGTGGCGAAGTGCCGTTCCAGGTCGGCCTGGAGACTGGTACGGCCCGGCGTCGGGCAGGAGATCAGGGTCACCGCGTTGTCGGCCAACTCGCCCATGCCCACCTCGTGCAGCAGGTCCAGCATCCAGTCGGCGCTGAACGCGGCGTCCTCCCGGGGCACGGTGGTCACCACGAGCTGGTCGGCGGCGTTCATCACCGTCCGCCAGTTCGGGCTCTCCACGTTGTTGCCGGTGTCCACGCAGACCACGTCGTGGGTGCGGCGCAGCAGCTCCAGCACCCGCTTGACGGTGAACTGGTCCAGCCGCTGGGCGAACCGAGGGCTCTCCTCCCCGGCCAGCACGTCGTACGAGCCGTCGGACGCGTGCCGCAGGTAGTCGTCGAGGGCCGCCAGCAGCTCGGCGCCCTCGCGGATCTCGATGTGCGCCAGGTCGCTGATCAGGTGTCGGATCGTCCGGGCGTGCCGGGCACTGCCGGCACGCAGCCCGAGGGTGCCCCGCAGCTCGTTGTCGTCCCACGCCAGCACGCCCCGGCCGCGGACGCTGCCCACGGTGGCCGCGGCGAGCACGGTGGCGGTGGTCTTGTGCACCCCGCCCTTCGGGTTGGCGAACGCGAGCACCCGCGGGGTGCCCAGGTCGCGGCGGAGGACGGCGGCGGCCCGTTCCTGCTCGTCCTGCGGGGTCTGCGCCCGCCACTCGATCCGGGCCGGCTCGATCCGCGCCGGGTAGCCCCGGTCGGTCACCACCGCCGGCGGGTACGCCGCCGACTGGTAGGTGGGCTCGGGCTGGTAGGGCGGTTCCGGCTGGTAGGCGGGCTGCGACGGGTAGGTCGGCGGCTGCGGGTACGCCGGCTCGGGCGGGGCGTAGCCAGGCCGGTAGCCATCGTCGAGCAGCGGCGTGTAGCGGGACTCCACCGGCGGCGGCTCGTGCCGGTAGCCGTTGTCCAGCAGCGCGTACCGCGACTCGGCCGGCGGTTCCCCGTACCCGGCGGGGTCGGGCCGGTAGGCCGGGTCGGGCGGGTACGTCGGCTGCGGGTGGTCGGATTGGGCGTGGTAGGCCGGGTCGGCGCGGTATATCCCCTCCGGCCGGTAACCGGGTTCGGTACCGTACGCCGGCGGCGGCACGGCGGCCGAGCCCCGCCCCGCCCAGTCGTTGCCCTGCGCGCGCCGGGGTAGCGGCTCGCGCGGCGGCTCCTCCGCCCGGCGCTCGGGCTCCCCGTGCTCGGCGCCCCGGCCACCGAGGCGGGCACGGTCGAGCAGCGCCCGCCATCGCGGTGCCGCTTCGGCCGACCGACCCCAGCCGGTCTCGGTGCCGTCCAAGGCTCGCCCTCCCGCGCCATCGATCTCCGCCTGACAGGCTACGAACGAAACCCTATTCGGACCACACCTGTCCGTGCACATCCCCGTGCGGCATTCTTGCCACATTTCGGGCCAGGAAGCCGACCCGCTGCGAGTTTCAGGAGGTCACGGCCGGTTTGGGTACGGCACCACCGACGGGGAATGGTGGTGAGGAACTGGTCACTGCCGGTGCCGCTTCCGACGAATCGCCCACCGGCGGGCCGGTCGGCACGAGTGCTGTGTCCGCCGGCGGGCGGGCCACGTCGTGCTGTTCGGGCAGTGGCGGGGTGAGCACCGTGCGCTCCAGCCGGCGTACCTCGGGCGCCGGGTCGACGCCACGGACGCCGGGCCGGGCGGCCAGCGCCCGCAGCACGTCCGGTCCGCCGCGCACCAGCGCCGCGTAGACGCACCCGCACGCCGCCCGGTACGCCGCCGCCTCCCGCGCGGCGACCTGCGCGCCGGTGTCGTACACCCGGCGCAGCTCGGCGTCGACGGCGTTCGCCGCCCGAACCCGCTGGTCGGCGGCCTCCCGGTCCTTCCGGTCGGCCAGCGTCGCCATACCGGAGACCACGTCCTGCGGGAGCCGGTACGCGGCCAACCGGACCACCTCGGTCTGCCGGTCCGGTAGCGGCACCCGGACGATGACCCGGGCGACCTCGACGCCGGCCAGCAGCGCCGGCAGCCTTCCCGGCGGCAGGTACGCGTCGAAGGAGACCAGGGCGTACGCCGCGCCCGGCGGCAGCGTGACCAGTTCCGCCTCGGCGGCCCGCAGGTACCCCGCAATCGCCTCGCCCTGCCGGACGCCGACCCGGGTGACCTCGCCGACGGTGCGGTCGCCGGCCGGCGCGGCGCGGCGGTCCAGCCCGGCGGCGGTGAGTAGCACCGCGCCGAGGCACAGCAGCGCCGCCCAACCCCACCAGCCGGGTCGGCTGCGACGCTGCCGCTCGGCCGGCGCCGGTGGTGGTGGACCAGCCGACGGCGCCGGCGGTGGCTCGGACATGTCAGTCGCGCAGGATCGCCAGCGCGCGCGCCAGGTCGTCCGGGTACTCGCTGACGAAGGTCACCTCGTCGCCGGTGCGTGGATGCCGGAAGCTCAACGACCGGGCGTGCAGCCACTGCCGGGTCAACCCCAGCCGGGCGGACAGGGTCGGGTCCGCGCCATAGGTGAGGTCGCCCACACACGGGTGCCGCAGGGTGGAGAAGTGCACCCGGATCTGGTGTGTCCGGCCGGTCTCCAGCGTCACGTCGAGCAGGCTGGCGGCGGGGAACGCCTCCAGGGTGTCGTAGTGGGTGACGCTGGGCTTGCCGCCGGAGACCACCGCCCAGCGGTAGTCGTGGTGCGGATGCCGGTCGATCGGGGCGTCGATGGTGCCGCGCAGCGGATCGGGATGGCCCTGCACCACGGCGTGGTAGCGCTTCTCCACCTCGCGGTACTTGAACGCCCGCTTCAAGGCCGTGTACGCCTGCTCGCTCTTGGCCACCACCATGATCCCGGTGGTGCCCACGTCGAGGCGGTGCACCACGCCCTGGCGCTCGGCGGCCCCGCTGGTGGAGATCCGGTGGCCGATACCGGCCAGGCCCCCGATCACCGTCGGCCCGGTCCAGCCGGGGCTGGGGTGGGCAGCCACCCCGACCGGCTTGTCGACCACCACGATGTCGTCGTCGGCGTGGACCACCCGCAGGCCCGGCACGGCCTGCGGCACCACCGTCGGCGGGGCGGGTGGGGCCGGCAGCGTCACCTCCAGCCAGGAACCGGCCTTCACCTTGTACGAGTTCGGCCGGACGGTGCCGTCGACCAGGGCGTCCCCGGCGTCGACCAGGGCCGCCGCGGTGGTGCGGGAGAGCCCGAAGAGGCGAGCGACGGCCTGGTCCAACCGCATGCCGTCGAGTCCGTCGGGGACGGGCAGGGAACGGTGGTCGCCGCCTGCGGCGAAGGCCGAGGTCATGCCCGCTCCCGCTGCTCGGTCCCGGTGCCGGACGGCGCGCCGGCGGCGTTCCCGCCGGCGCCCTTGCCGATCCGGCTGCCGTCGCGCTGGCGCCCGGTCAGCTCCAGCACCACGGCCAGCAGCACGCCGCAGACCAGGGCGCTGTCGGCGAGGTTGAACACCGGCCAGACCCGGCCGTACGGGTCGAAGAGGCTGACCATGTCCACCACGTGCCCGACGAAGTGCCCGGGCGCACGGAAGATCCGGTCGACGAGGTTGCCGAGCGCCCCACCGAGCACCAGGCCGAGGGAGACCGCCCACGGCAGCGACCGCAGCCGCAGCGCCATCCACACGATCCAGCCGACCACCCCGATGGTGATCAGCGGGAAGACCCAGGTGTGGTCGGCGCCGATGCTCCAGGCCGCCCCGCTGTTGCGGGTCAGGGTCAGGTAGACCGCGCCGCCGAGCAGCCGCACCGGCGGGCGGCCGTCCAGGGTCTGCAACGCCAGGTGCTTGGTGAGCAGGTCGGCCAGCAGGGCCACCAGGGCGATGCTGGCCAGGACCACGACCGCCCGGCGGTTGGGCGCGCCGCCCGGCCCTGCGGTGCCGGATCCGGCGGTCGGTGCTGTGGTCATCGACTCCCCATCGACATCTGCGACGGCGTGCCGCCGTCTCGTGGTCACCGGGGAGCGGATGTCAGCGCCGCTCCTCCAGCTGCTTGCAGGACACGCAGAGAGTCGCCGACGGGAAGGCGGCGAGCCGCTCCACCGGGATCGGGTTCCCGCACCGCTCGCACCATCCGTAGCCACCCTCGTCGAGCCGCTCCAGCGCCCGCTCGACCTGCGTGATCCGTTCCCGGATGCTGTTGGCGAGGGAGATCTCCTGCTCGCGCTCGAACGTCTTGGTGCCGGTGTCGGCCTGGTCGTCCCCGGCCGAGTCGGTCAGCCGGTCGCGCTGCAGCTCGGTGATCTCGCTCAGCGTCTGATCGTACTCGGCGCGCAATTCGTCGCGTCGAGCCGCCAGGGCCGCCCGGATCTTCTCCGTCTCCGCCGCGCTGCGGGTGGCCTTCGCCGCCGGCTTACGGCCGGCGGTCCTGGTGTCGGCTGGCTTCGCCATCGTCAGCTCCCTCAGCCGCGTCACGCGGCGGTCGGCGGTGCCAGGGGTCACCGGCCTGGCGCCCCCCATGGAACAGAACGGGTGCGCGGCGACGCGGGCCGCGCACTCCGGAGATGGGCAAGAATACGGAACGTACAGGCGTCCGACAACGTGCCGCACCGTCGTACCGCTCTTCAGCCCCGAGTAAGCCCTAACCAGGGCAAAAGGAACGCTAGCAGATCAGCCGTCCCGATCCTCCCCGTACTCGCCAAACCACCTGGCGAGACGACCCCGCCGGCTGACCGCCCGCAACCGCCGCTCGACCTCGTCCCGTGCCCCCGCCGTCGCCACGATCAGCAGGCTGTCCCCGGCCCTCAGCCGGGTGTCCGGGCCGGGGACGAAACCCGTGCCGTCACGCAGCACCAGCGTCACCGAGGCACCCACCGGCAACCGCAGCTCGTCCACGTGCACCCCGGCCAGCCGGGAGCCAGCCGGCACCTCCAGCTGGAGCAGGTCCGCCCGCATCCGCTCCAGCGGGGCGGTCTCCACCCGGATCTCGGTCAGCTCCGCCGGCGCGGTCACCCCCAGCCGGCGGGCCGCCGGTGCGAGCGTCCCCGCCTGCAACAGGGTGAAGATCACCACCAGGACGAAGACCGCGTCGAAGAGCCGGTCGGCCCCCGGGACCCGCTCCGACAGCGGAATGGTGGCGAGCACGATCGGCACCGCCCCGCGCAGCCCCGCCCACGACAGGAAGGCCTGCTCGCGCAGCCGGAACCGGAACGGCAGCGCGGAGACGAACACCGACAGCGGCCGGGCGACCAACAGCAGGGCCAGCCCGGTCACCACGGCCGGCAGCACGGCCGCGGGCAGCCGGCCCGGCTCCGCCAGCAGGCCGAGCAGCACGAACAGCCCGATCTGGGCCAGCCAGGCCAGCCCGTCGGCGAACCCGAGGATGGCCTGCCGGTGCGGCAGCCGGGCGTTGCCGAGTAACACACCCGCCACGTAGACGGCGAGGAAACCGGAGGCGTGCAGCACCGCGCCCGCGCCGTACGCCAGCACCGTGAAACCGACCACCGCGATCGGGTACAGGCCGGACGAGGGCAGCGCCACCCGGTGCAGCGCGTACCGCCCGGCGACCCCGACCGCCACGCCCACCGCCGCACCCGCGCCCAGTTCGTACCCGACCAGGAGAACCTCGTACCACCAGGGGTGGCCCTCGGTGGTGCCCACCGACAGCAGCACCACCAGGATCACCGCCGGGGCGTCGTTCATGCCGGACTCCGCCTCCAGGGTGGCCACCAGCCGGGGCGGCAGGCGCAGCCGGCGCAGCGTGGCGAAGACCGCCGCCGCATCGGTGGACGAGAGCACGGCACCGTAGAGCAGCGCCAACCGCCAGTCCAGCTCGAGCAGCAGGTGCAGCACGGCACCGACGGCCAGCACGCTGACCAGCACCCCCACCGTGGCGAGCGCCGCCGCCATCCCGAGTACCGGGCGCAGGGTGCTCCACCGGGCGGTGAGCCCACCCTCGGCGATGATCACGATCAGCGCGCAGAAACCCAGCACCCGGGTCAGCTCCGCGTCGTCGAACGCGATACCCAGGCCGGACTTCCCGATCGCCACTCCGAGCGCGAGGTAGACCAGGAGACTCGGCACGCCGAGCCGGGTGGAGAGGCGGACCGCGCCGACGGCGACCAGCAGGACGACGGCGCCCAGCAACAGCGCGAGGTTCAGCCCGGGCGTCACGGGGCACCGGGTTGGTGCGGTCTCACCGGTCCGATCCGTCGCGCAACCGGCGGAGCACCTCGACCAGGCCGGAGTCGGGGTGCTCGACGTCGAACAGTTTGTCCCGGCTGGCCGCGCCGGTACGCAACGACACCGCCGCCGGCCGTACGCCGAGCGCGCCGGCCAGTGCCCGGCGGGCCGCCTCGGTGGCCCGGCCGTCGACCGCCGGGGCGTTCACCGCGATGACCAGCGCCGGGCCGTGCGGGCCGTCGAACCGGCCACCGACCCGGGCACGGGACGCTCCCGGCTTGACCCGCACCGCGACGGCGAGCGTCTCCCCGGGCATCGGGTCAGCCAGGCGGGGCATCGGCGAGCAGGGTGGTGTCCGGCGTGCAGAGCGCGCACGGGGTGAAGCCCAGCGAGACCGCCTCGAAGACCGGCAGCGGCTCGTCGTCGCGCCCGAACAGGTGCGGGCAGGAGGGCAGGTGGTAGCGGGGACGGCCGTCGACCACCCGCACCTCGGCGTCGAGTTGGGCGATCCGGGCGGCGTCGACGGCCGACACGGGCTGCTGCACCTCCGGCTCGTCGGGCCAGGGCGCGCCGCTGACCGGCTCGACGCGCTCGGCCGTCGCCTCCGACCGGGACCGGACGGGCACGCTCTCCGGATCGTCGGGGGCCTCGACGAGCGAGCCCCACGGGCCGTCCACCGGTCCGGTCGCCGGCGGCTCGGGCGGTTGCCGCCACCCGTCGCCACCGGCGCCGACCGTCGTGGGCACGTGCTGGACGGGGATCTCCGGCGGCACCCCGGCCCCACCGACCGGCGGTGCGCCCGGGCGGAACCTGCCCGCGAACCCCCATCCCGTACGCGGTCCGACCCGTTCGCTTGTCGCGCGGGCGGCAGCCACCTGGCGGGCGCCGGCCACCAACGCGACGGCGGCCAACAGGCTCACCGCGATGGAACTGACCAACAGGGCGCTGGAACCGTCGGCAAGACCGAGGACCAGCAGCACCACAGCGACGAAGATGAGCAGCAGACTTGCGATCAGCACGGCTCACCCCCGCCGCGTCGTGTCGGTGTGACCCGGTCGGCGGCCCGTTTTGGGGACGGCCGCCGACCGTCGGATCAGCGACCGGCTTCGAGAGCGCCGGAGCGACCGCCGCCGTACGAGCCGGCGAGGCCCGCGGCGGCCAGACCGTTGCCGCCGACGGCACGAGTCCCGTCCGCGCGGGTCATCTCGGCCTCCAGGCCCTGGCCACGGCCGTCCAGGTCACGCAGCTGGCTCTCGAGGTAGGCCTTGAGCCGGGTGCGGTACTCGCGCTCGAACTGCTTGAGCTCCTCGATGTGCTTCTGCAGCGCGGTGCGCTTGGCGTCCAGGCCGCCCATGGCCTCCTGGTGCCGCTGGCGGGCATCCCGCTCCAGCGCGTCAGCCTTGGCGCGGGCCTCGCGGGTGACCTCCTCGGCCTTCGTGCGGGCCTCGGAGAGCAGCTGGTCGGCCTCGCGGCGGGCGTCGGAGACGTGGTCGTCGGCCGTCCGCTGAGCCATCATCAGCACCCGCAGCGCCTGCTGCTCGCCGTCGCCGGCGCCGGCCGGGCCGCCGGTGGCGCGAACCTGCTCCAGCTCGGCCTGCATCGCCCGGGCGGCCTGCTCGGCCGCGGCCTTGTCACGCTGCACCCGGTCGAGCTGGGCCTTGAGGTCGTTGAGCTCGGCGGCGAGGCGGGCGTCACCGCCGGGGCCGGCCGGAGCACCGCCCCGGCCACCGCGCTCCACCTGGGCGCGCAGCTCGTTGTTCTCCTCGATCAGACGGGCGAGCTCGCGCTCGACCTCGTCCAGGAAGGCGTCGACCTCCTCCTCGTCGTACCCCCGTTTGCCGATCGGCGGCTTTTTGAAGGCGACGTTGTGGACGTCAGCCGGGGTCAGCGGCATCGAAACTCCTCGGGTCAGTTGCGGCCGCGTAGCGTGCCGGTCATCAGGAAACCGCGATGATCGACGGCGTCAACACAAACCTCATCAGCACGAACAGGATAACCAGGAGCACAAGCGAAGCCAGGTCGATGCTCACGGTACCAATTCGCAACGGAGGGATCACACGCCTCAACGCCTTGAGAGGGGGATCAGTGACGCTCCACACGGATTCCAGCCCCGCCGATGCCCCACGGCCCGGCTGCCACCGGCGGCCGTACTGGAGGACGGCACCCAGGACGAACCGGGCCAGGAGCACGATCAGGAAGACATACAGGATCAGGTACAGCACTTGCAGCAGGATCGACAACACGGTAGGCGACGTCCCTCGGTCGGGCGGACTAGCTCAGGCTGAAAAAGCCGCCCTCAGCGATCTTGGCCTTGTCCTCCGCGGTGACCTGGACGTTGGCCGGTGAGAGCAGGAACACCCGGTTGGTCACGCGCTCGATCGTACCGCGTAGCCCGAAGGCGAGCCCGGCGGCGAAGTCCACCAGCCGGCGGGCGTCGGCCTCGTCCATCTCGGTGAGGTTGATGATCACCGGAACGCCGTCGCGGAAGTGCTCGCCGATGGTGCGCGCCTCCCGGTAGGTCGTCGGGTGCAGGGTGGTGATCTGGTACCGCTGCTCCTCCTCGGCCACCACCGGCCGCTCCCGTGGCGTGGCCTGCGGGGCCAGGGCGAGATTGTCCCGGGTGTGGTACGTCAGCGCACCCGAGGTGTCCCCCTGGCCGGACCGCGTGATCGAGCGCACGCTGGACCGCTCGGTACGCTCCGGGCGCTCGTCGTCGGCCCGCTCGGCCTCGACCGCGCGGCTGGCCACCCGGTCGCCGAGCCGACCCCGGTCACCGAGCCGCGGGCGCGGCGCCGGTGGCTCCTCCGCCTCGTCGTCCTCGTCGTCGGCGAACTCCTCGGCGTACCGGCTCGACCGGTACCGCGACTCGCGGTAGCCCGGCTTGTCGTAGCCGCCGTCGTCGTAGGCCCGCTCGTCGTCCTCCTCGACGAGACCGAGCCAGACCCCCGCCTTGCGCAGTGCACCCATCCCGCGCCCTTCCGTCCGCCGTGCGGCACGCACCCCCGTGCCGTGTCGCCGTGATCACGAATGGGCATCCCATGCCCATCGGATCGGAACGGCAATCCCCCGACGGACGTTTCGCGGCCGCCCGCCGTTGCCCCCCGCGAGCACAGGGACGCCGTTCCTGAACAACACTGATGTAATTTGCTTCTATCGCGGCCAGGCTACCGCAGCGTGGGACGCATTCCGAGCAACGCGCTGCCGACGCGGACATGTGTCGCGCCGTGGGCGATCGCCTGCTCCAGGTCGCCACTCATCCCCGCCGAGATCGCCGTCGCCTGCGGGTACCGCTGCCGCACTCGGGCCGCCACCTCGGCCAGCCGGGCGAACGCCCGCTCCGGCTCCCAGCCCAGCGGTGCCACCGCCATCAGCCCGATCAGCCGCAACCCGGCCGCGTCGGCCAGAGCGTCCGCGACCCGGTCCAGGCCCCGGTCCGGGTCGGTCGAGTCGGGCAACGCCCCACCGCGGCCCGGATCACCGTCGATGCTCACCTGCACCAGCGCGTCCAACGGCCGGTCCCGCCCGACGGCCGCCGCGGCATCCAGCGCCCGGGCCAGCCGGACGCTGTCCACCGAATGCACCACGTCGGCGTAGCGGACCACCGAGCGGGCCTTGTTGCGCTGCAACTGGCCGATGAAGTGCCAGCGGACGCCGACCCCGGCGGCAGCCACCTCGGTCGCCTTCGGTGCGGCCTCCTGGTCGCGGTTCTCTCCCACGTCGGTCACCCCGAGCGCGGCCAGCCCGAGCACGTCGCCAGCCGGGTACGTCTTGGTGACCGCGATCATGGTCACCTCGGCCCGATCCCGGCCGGCGGCGGCGCAGGCGTCGGCGATCCGGGTACGGATCCGGGCCAGCCCGGCGGCGAGCTCGGCCCGCCGGGCTGGCCCTACCGGGGTGGGTTGCATGGTCATCGGCGGCGCTCAGGAACCGTTCTTGAGGAAGTCGGGCACGTCCACGTCGTCGAAGAGCACCCGGCGCGGCGACTGCTGCGGCGCGGTGTGCGCCGGCGGCGTCACCGGCGGGGCCTGCGGGGCGGGCTGGTTCTGGTTGGTCTTGCGCGGCGACTCGGCCGCCTTGTACGCCGGAGTGCCCCCGTCGAAGCCCGCCGCAATGACGGTGACCCGCACCTCGTCGCCGAGCGCGTCGTCGATCACCGCGCCGAAGATGATGTTCGCGTCCGGGTGGGCCGCGTCGGTGACCAGCTGGGCGGCGTCGTTGATCTCGAACAGGCCGAGGTCGGAGCCACCGGCGATGGAGAGCAGCACGCCTCGGGCGCCGTCCATGCTCTGCTCCAGCAGCGGGCTGGAGATGGCCGCCTCGGCCGCCTCCACGGCGCGATTCTCGCCGCGGGCGCTGCCGATGCCCATCAGCGCGCTGCCCGCGCCGCTCATCACGCTCTTCACGTCGGCGAAGTCCAGGTTGATCAGACCCGGCGTGGTGATCAGGTCGGTGATGCCCTGGACACCGGAGAGGAGCACCTGGTCGGCGGTGCGGAAGGCGTCCATCATGGAGATGTTGCGGTCGCCGAGGGCCAGCAGCCGGTCGTTCGGGATGACGATCAGGGTGTCGCACTGGTTGCGCAGCTCGTCTATCCCGGCCTCGGCCTGCACCTGGCGGCGCTTACCCTCGAACGAGAACGGCCGGGTCACCACACCGATGGTGAGCGCGCCCAGCTTGCGGGCGATGTTCGCCACCACCGGCGCCCCGCCGGTGCCGGTGCCGCCACCCTCACCGCAGGTCACGAAGACCATGTCGGCTCCCTTGAGGACCTCCTCGATCTCGTCGCGGTGGTCCTCGGCGGCGTTCTTGCCGACGTCCGGGTTGGCGCCCGCGCCGAGCCCGCGGGTCAGCTCCCGGCCCACGTCGAGCTTGACGTCGGCGTCACTCATCAGCAGGGCCTGCGCGTCCGTGTTGATCGCGATGAACTCGACGCCCTTGAGCCCAACCTCGATCATCCGGTTGACGGCGTTGACGCCGCCACCGCCGATGCCGACGACCTTGATGACCGCCAGGTAGTTGTGCGGAGGTGTCATCTCCGGTCCTTTCCCTTCGAGATTGGCTCGGCCGACCGGGTACGGCGAGGCCAGACCAGCGGTCGACGACAGCTGTCACCAGTGAGGCTTGCGGGGTAAACCCTCACCCTCTACTAGAGGCTTACAGTTATGTCAACCACTGATCCTCTTCGGGGCAACGTAAGCGCCGCCGCGCGAGGAACCAAGGACCTGCCCGGCGTGTCGCCGCCAATGGCAGGACGACTCACGTACCGTGCCGATCTCACCGGAAGGTCACCACGTCGGGCGCGCTGACATCGATCGTGTCGGCCTTCCGACCGAGCAGCGCGGTCGCCACCCGGGCCTTGTCCGGGGAACGGGTGGCATCGCCCCAGACCACCGTACGGTCCCCGCGCAGGCTCAGGCTGATCCGCGCCAGTCCCGCCACCGTCAACTCAGTCAGCTCGGCCCGCAACTGCGGGGTCAGCGCCGCCAGCACCTCCAGCGCCGCCCGGGTGCCCGGATCATCCGGCCCCGGGGCGTCCACCCGGACCACCGGCAGCCCGTCCGGCACCCCGTCCACCATCCGGAACGGCACCCCGCTGCCGTCGATCACGGCGTACCGCCCGTCGCGCGGCACCACCGCCGCACCGGTCCGCTCGACCACCGTCACCACAAGCGTCCCCGGCCAGTCCCGGGTCACCGTGACCCGTTCCACCGGGGGCAGCGCACCAATCCGACGGGCGGTCGCGGCCAGGTCGACCCGGGCCAGCGGCACCCCGTCCGGCACCGCCGCGGCGTCGCGCACCTCGACCGGGGTGACCAGGTCGGCCCCGACCACCCGCACCTCGCGCACGCCGAACAGCCCGGTGCCGAGCACCGTCCAGGCGACCAGGCCGGCGACCGCGAGCACGCCGCCGGCCACCGCCCAGGGCAGCGCCGCCCGCATCCGACGCTGCCGGGCCCGGGCCATGAACCGCCGGGTCGACGGCGGGACCGCGTCGCTGCCCGCCCGGACCAGCTGCCAGCGGCGGACCGGACCGCGCCGAGGGCCGCCGGCATCCGACCCGGCGACCCGGCCCCGGGCCGGGCCCGGGCTCATCCGGCGGTGGAGGCCGCGCCGTCCGGGTCGACGGCGGCGCCCCCGGTCCGGGCCAGCAGGGCGTCAAGGAGCTGATCGCCCATCAGGGAGATCGGCGGCGCACCCATGGTCACCACCACGTCGCCGGGACGGGCCCGCCGCGCCACCTCGACCGGGGCGTCGTCCCAGGAGTCCACGAAGACCTTCTGCTCCCCGGCCAGCGGGACCGCCTCGACCAGCGCGGCGGAGCCCTCCCCCGGCTGGCGCAGCTCACCCGGGCCGAAGACCTCCAGCAGGACCAGTTCGTCGGCGATCCCCAGCGCCGCCGCGATCTCGGCCTGCAGGTCCCGGGTGCGGTAGAGCCGGTAGGGTTGGAACACCACGATCAGCCGGCCGTCCCCGGCCACCTCGCGCAGCGTCCGCAGCGCGAGCGTCATCGAGGTCGGGTGGTAGGCGTACTCGTCGTAGACCAGCACGCCGTCGGCGACGCCCTTGCGCTCGAAGCGCCGGCGCACGCCGGGAAACGCGCCGAGCGCCGCCTCCGCCGCCTCGACCGGCAGCTCCAGCAGGTACGCGGCGAGCACCGCCGAGGCGCTGTTGAGCCCCATGTGCCGACCGGGAATCGGCAGCCGGATCTCGCCCAGCGAGCGGCCCTCGACCTCGGCCAGGTAGCGCACCCCCTGCGCGGAGGAGGTGATGCCGCTCAGCCGCAGGTCGGCGTCGGGCGCCTCGCCGTAGGTCCAGACCCGACGGCCCTCGGCGCGCAGGGTCTCGGCCAGCCGCCGCCCGCCCGGGTCGTCCGCACAGGTGATGATGAACCCGTCCGGGTCGGTGAGCCGGGCGAACTCGGCGAAGGCCGCCTCCAGGTTGGCCAGGTCGCCGTAGGTGTTGAGGTGGTCGGCCTCGATGTTCGTGATGATCGACACGTACGGGCGGTAGATCAGGAACGAGCGGTCGCTCTCGTCCGCCTCCACCACGAAGTACTCGCCGGTGCCGTGGTGCGCGCCGGAGCCGACCTCGGAGATCTCCCCGCCGATGACGAAGGACGGGTCGGTGCCGGCCTGCTGGAGCACCATGGTCACCATCGAGGTGGTGGTGGTCTTGCCGTGGGTGCCGGCCACGGCCACGGTGCGCCGGCCGGTCATCGCCGCGGCCAGCGCCTCCGAGCGGTGCAGCACCCGCAGACCGCGTCGGCGGGCCTCGGCCATCTCCAGGTGGTCCTGCGGGATGGCCGAGGAGTAGACGACCGTGTCCACGCCGTCGAGGTTCGCCGCCTCGTGGCTCATGTGGATCGTTCCGCCCAGCGCCCGCAGGCCGGCCAGGGACGGCCACTCGCGCAGCTCGCTGCCGGAGACCGGCAGGCCACGGGTGAGGAAGAGCCGGGCCAGGCCGCTCATGCCA
This sequence comes from Micromonospora sp. KC213, assembly GCF_004348325.1. Lineage (GTDB taxonomy): Bacteria > Actinomycetota > Actinomycetes > Mycobacteriales > Micromonosporaceae > Micromonospora. Next base: position 86,076 of record NZ_SMKF01000005.1, read on the forward strand.
ACCCCACCCACCCCGATCAGGTGGATCCGGCCCAGGTCCTCCGCGGTGAGCGTGCCGGCCGGGGTGAACTGCGCGGTGTTCATGAGACGTACCTTCCCGTCGCGGCGGCGGGCCTCATCGGGCCACCGCCTCGTAGACGAAGTTCAGCAGGGCGACGTCGCCGTCCCGCCGCCCGTACGCGGCCGCCGCCGCGCCCATCGCGTGCAGCCGGCGCGGGTCGCGCAGCAGCGGGACCACCGTGCGCTCCAGCCAGGCCGGGGTCAGCTCGGCGTCGTCGACCAGCAGCCCGCCGCCGGCCTCCACCACCGGCAGCGCGTTGCGCTTCTGCTCCTGGTTGGAGTGCGGGTACGGCACGTAGATGGTGGGCAGCCCGATCGCGGCCACCTCGGCGCAGGTCATCGCCCCGCCCCGGGCCAGCATCAGGTCGGCGGCGGCGTAGCCCAGCTCCATCTCGGACAGGTACGGCAGGGCCACGTACGGCACCGGCAGGTCGGTGGGGATCGGCACCGGCTCGTTGCGGGCGCCCATCACGTGCAGCACCTGCACACCGTTGCGGGCCAACTCCTTGGCCGCGCCGGAGACCGCCAGGTTGATCGAGCGGGCACCCTGCGACCCGCCGGCGACGAAGAGCACCGGCAGGTCGGGACGGAGTCCGAAGTGGGCCCGGGCGGCGTCGCGCAGGGCGGCGCGGTCCAGCCCGGCGATGCCCCGGCGCAGCGGCACACCGACCACCCGCGCGTCGCGCAGCGACTCGGCCTGGGCCGGCTGGTGCGGGAAGCCCACTGCGATGTTCTTCGTGAACTTCATTCCGAGCCGGTTGGCCACGCCCGGCGGAACGTTCACCTCGTGGATGACGATCGGCAGCTCCCGCCGCCAGGCGGCGAGGTAACCGGGAACGGAGACGTACCCGCCGAAGCCGACCACCACCTCGGCCCGCACCTCGTCGATCACCTTGCCGGCGGCGCGGGCGGCCTTCCACATCCGGTCCGGGGTACGCACCAGGTTCATGTTGACCGAGCGGGGCAGCTGGTAGGCGGGGATCTGCCGCAGGTCGTAGCCGGCCGGCGGGATCAGCTCGTTCTCCAGGCCCTTCGCGGTGCCGAGGCAGGTGATCCGGACGCCCGGGTCGTGTCGGCGCAGGCAGTCGGCGAAGGCGAGCAGCGGGTAGATGTGGCCACCCGTGCCCCCTCCGCAGAGCACCACCGAACGCAGCGGACCCATCAGCGTCTCCTCTCGCTCGCCGTACCGCCCCGGCCCCGGGCCTGCCGGGCGCCGGGCGACACGGCCTTCTCGTCGGACCGCCGCGCTCGCGACCGGGGTACGGACCCTCGGGCAGCCGGTGGCGTCACCGGGCGGCGACGCCGGCCGGGAAGCGGCGGCAACGGGGCCCAGACTAGTCGGACCCATCGGGCCGGTGGACGGGCGTGCAGGGCTCGGGCCGCGTCGGGTTCGGCGCGGGCGAAGGAGGCGAGCATGCCGATCGCCGCGAGCGTCACGACCAACGCGCTGCCGCCGTCGGAGATGAATGGCAGCGGCACCCCGGTCAGCGGCAGCAACCCGGTCACCCCGCCGACGTTGATCACGGCCTGACCGACCAGCCAGGCGCTGACGCCCGCGGCGGCGAGCCGGCGGAACGGATCCTCCACCCGGCGGGCGATCCGCAGCCCGGTGAAGGCCAGCACCGCGAACAGGGTGAGCACCACGACGCAACCGACCACCCCCAGCTCCTCGGCGATGACGGCGAAGATGAAGTCGTTGTGCGCCTCGGGCAGCCAGTTCCACTTCAGGCTGCCCTTGCCCAACCCGACCCCGAACCAGCCGCCCTGCTCGATGGCGTACCGGGCCTGGATGATCTGGTAGCAGTTCGGCAGGTCGAGCTCGAAGCAGGTCTTCGGGTCCGGCGGGTCGAGCCACATGGTCAGCCGGCCCAGCCGGTAGTTGTCGGCGTCGCGCGAGCCGGAGCCGGCACCGAGCGAGGCGGCGGCGACCAGCAGACCGACACCGAGCAGCCCGACGGCGGACAGGGCGGCGAAGACCCGCATCCGTACGCCGGCCGCCCAGAGCAGCCCCACCACCAGCGCCAGCAGGCACAACATGCTGCCCAGGTCGTTGTAGCCGACCAGCACGAAGAGCAGCCCGACGACGGGGAACAGCGGCGTGGCCAACTCCTTCCACCAGCCCAGTGCGGCCCCCTTGCGGGCCAGCACGTGCGCGCCCCACAGCACCAGCGCGAACTTGGCCACCTCGACCGGTTGGATCGAGATCGGGCCGAGGTAGAGCCAGAGCAGCTCGGCCGAGAGCGGGCCGATCGACTCCACCCGGAACAGCGCCTCCAGGGCCACCAGCAGGTTGAGCAGGAGCAGCAGCGCCACCGCGACGCCGAGCGCGGGCCGGCTCAGCGCCCGGAAGCTGCGGGCGGGCAGCCGCTGGCAGGCCCAGAACGCGACGACCCCGATCACCGCGAAGACCGCCTGCTTGGTCACCGAGGCGGCGGCGTCGCCGTTCTTGGTGGCGAAGTCCTTCACGCTGGTCGCGGAGAAGACCATGGTGAGGCCGATCAGCAGCAACAGGCCGGCGCTGGACAACAGCAGGTAGTAGGAGGCCAGCGGGCGGGCCAGCAGGCCGCGCAGCGCCGCCAGGCCGCCGGCGGTGTCCAGGCCGGCCGCCGCCGGCGGATCCGGGGTACGCCCCGCGTCCGCGCCCCGCCGGGGCGGTGCCTGTGTCGCCGTGCCGGTTGTTGGTTCCTCCCCCACCTGCTCATCATCGCGGTTGCGGCGCGCCGGTTCCGGTCGTTCGGCGCGGTCGGCGTGTCGAAATGCGAAACGGGGGCCCACCGACTATGGGCCCCCGTTCGCGTCGCTCCCGGTTCAGCCCATGTGGGCCAGGAAGTCGCTGTAGAACAGCCCGAGGGCGATGGCCACGCCGATGCCCGCGATGATCCAGAAGCGCACCACGATGTTGACCTCGCTCCAGCCGGCAAGCTCGAAGTGGTGCTGCAGGGGGGACATCCGGAACACCCGCTTGCCGGTGGTCCGGAACGAGATGATCTGGATCACCACCGACATGGTGATGATCACGAAGAGCCCGCCGATGATCGGCAGCAGCAGGATCGTCCGGGTGGACATCGCCATGCCGGCGATCAGCCCGCCCAGACCGAGCGCGCCGGTGTCGCCCATGAAGATCCGCGCCGGTGAGGTGTTCCACCACAGGAAGCCCACGCAGGCCCCGGCCGCCGCCCCGGCGATCAGCGCGATCTCCAGCGGATCCCGGACCGTGTAGCAGTAGTTGTTCGGGTTGCTCATGTAGGCCTCGTCGGCGCACCAGTGCCGGTACTGCCAGAACGCGATCAGCGCGTACGCGGCGAGGACCATCACCGAGGCGCCGGTGGCCAGGCCGTCCAGACCGTCGGTGAGGTTCACCCCGTTGGTCGCCGCCATCACCACGAAGATGAAGACGATCACCGCGCCGACCTTGGTGAGGTCCAGCGCCGGGATGTCCCGGATGAAGCTCAGCGTGGTGCTGCCGACGGTCTCGGTGTTGGTGACCGCCCCCGACGGGCCGGTCATGCTGCTCGGGAAGTACAGCGCGACGACGCCGAAGACCGCCCCGACCAGGATCTGCCCGAACAGCTTGCCCCGCTTGTTGAGCCCGCCGCTGTGCCGCTTGCGGACCTTGAGGAAGTCGTCGATGAAGCCGACCGCGCCGGAGAAGACCATCAGCCCCAGCAGCACCAACGCGGTGATGGTGGGCTCCACCTGGGCGATCTGCGCGTCCGGGAGGGTGGTCAGGGCCAGGTGACCGGCGACGTACGCGATCACCGTGGCCAGGATGAAGACCACGCCGCCCATCGTCGGCGTGCCCTTCTTGCCCTGGTGCATGGCCGGGCCCTCGGCCCGGATCGGCTGGCCCGCCTTGAGCCGGGTGAACACCCGGATCGCGATCGGGGTGCACAGCAGCGAGACCAGGAACGCCACGCCGATGGCGACGATGACGGCCCTCACGCCGCGCCCTCCCCGTCCGCGACGGCAGGGCTCGCCGGCCCGCCGTCCGCGTCGCCCCCGGGGGCGGCCGCGCGCAGCGCGTCGGCCACCTCCCAGGTGCGGTACCGGGAGCCCTTCACCAGGACGACGTCACCCGGTCGTAGCTCGCTGCGCAGCACCTCGACGGCCGCCGCCTGATCGGTGAGCAGCACCGACTCTCCTCCCCAGTTACCTACCGCTGTCGCGCCCTCGTGAATCGGCGCGGCCGGCTCACCCACCACGAGCAGCCGGTCGACACCGAGCTCGGCCGCCAGCCGGCCGACCTTGCGGTGCCCCTCGCGTTCGTAGTCGCCCAGCTCGGCCATGTAGCCGAGCGCGGCGAAGGCCCGCCCACCCCGGCGCATGCCGGCCAGCGCCCGCAGCGCCACCGCCATCGACGCCGGGTTGGCGTTGTACGAATCGTCGATGACGGTGACCCCGTCCGGTCGCTCGAAGACGTCCATCCGACGGGTCGAGACCAGCCCCAACTCACCCAGGGCCGCCGCCACCTCAACCGGCGGCATCCCCAGCTCGCGGACCACCGCCGCGGCGGCCAGCGAGTTGGAGACCTGGTGCCGGCCGGTCAGCCCGAGCCGTACCGGCGCGCTCCCCTCCGGGGTGACCAGGGTGTACGACGCCCGGCCCCGGTCGTCCAGGGCCACGTCCACCGCCCGCACGTCGGCGTGCGTTGCCTCCCCGTAGCGGACCACCCGGGCACCTGTCCGGGCGGCCATCGCGTCGACCAGCGGGTCGTCGGCGTTCAGCACGGCCAGCCCGTCGGCGGGCAACGACTCGACCAGTTCCCCCTTGGCCACCGCGATGTTCTCCACCGAGCCGAACTCGCCCAGGTGCGCCACACCGACGTTGAGCACCACGGCGATGCGTGGCGGCACCACCTCACACAGGTACCGCACGTGCCCGATCCCCCGGGCGCCCTTCTCCAGCACCAGGAAACGGGTCCGCGTCGTGGCCTGCAACGCCGTGTACGGATGCCCCAGCTCGTTGTTGAACGACCCCGGCGGGGCCACCGTGGGCCCGAGCCGGACGGTGAGCTGGGCGATCAGATCCTTGGTGGTGGTCTTGCCCGACGAACCGGTCAACCCGATCACCGTCAACTCCGGCAGCCGGTCCACCACCGCGCGGGCCAGCCGGCCCATCGCGGTCAGCGCGTCGTCCACCAGCACCATCGGCACCCCGGGCAGCTCGCGGGTGCCGAGCACCGCCACCGCACCGGACGTCACCGCGGCGGCGGCGTAGTCGTGCCCGTCGACCTGCTCGCCGGGGAAGGCGACGAAGAGCGCCCCGGCGGTGACCTTGCGGGAGTCGAACTCGACCGGACCGGTCACCCGGGCCTCGGGGTCGGCGGCGAGCAGCCGGCCCTCGACCGCCGCGGCGACCTCCGCCAGGCTCAGCGCGATCATGGCCGACCCGCCCGGTCGCCGAAGCGGGCGCCGAGCGCCGCCGCCAGCTCCACCCGGTCGTCGAACGGGTGGACCTCGCCGGCGATCTCCTGACCCCGCTCGTGGCCCTTGCCCAGCACCGCCACCACGTCACCGGGCTCGGCCAGCCGCACCGCCTCGTCGATGGCGGCCCGCCGTCCCGGCACCTCGATGATCCGGGCCGCGGTGCCCGCCGCGTACGCCCCGGCGAGCACCTCCGCCCGGATCACCGCCGGGTCCTCCGTGCGCGGGTTGTCGTCGGTCACCACCACCACGTCCGCTCCCTCCGCCGCGGCGGCGCCCATCACCGGCCGCTTGCCCCGGTCCCGGTCACCACCGGCGCCGATCACGCAGAGCAACCGCCGGGCGCCGGTCTCGCGCAGGGCCGCCAGCGCGGCCACCACCGCGTCGGTCTTGTGCGCGTAGTCGACCACACCGCGCACCGGCGCGTCCCCGCTGACCAGCTCCAACCGCCCCGGGACCCCGCCGCAGGCGGCCACCCCCCGGGCGGCCGTCACCGGGTCGACCCCGACCGCCACCAGGCTGGCGATGGCCAGCAGCGCGTTGGCGACGTTGTGCCGGCCGGGCAGGGCCACCCCGGCGGGCACCACCACGCCGCCGGGACCGTGCGCGGTGAACCGCTGGGCGTACCCCTCGCCGCCGACCTCGCCGGCCCACCAGGTGGCGGTGGGATCACCGGCGGCCGAGTAGCTGACGGTGGCCGGCCGGAACAGCGGGCGCAGCGCCGGGTCGTCGTGGTTGAGCACCTCGACCGCGCAGCGGCCGTCGAAGAGCTTCGCCTTGGCCGCGAAGTAGTCCGCCGCGTCGGCGTGGAAGTCCAGATGGTCGGAGCCGAAGTTGGTGTACCCACCGACACCGAACCGCACCCCGCCGACCCGTCCCATCGCCAGGGCGTGGCTGGAGACCTCCATCACCAGCGCGGTCACCCCCCGCTCCCGGGCAGCGGCCAGCATGGCGTGCAGGTCGGTCGCCTCGGGGGTGGTGCGCACGCTGTCGACGACCAGGTCGCCCAGACGGGTCTCGACGGTGCCGATCAACCCGGTGACGTGGCCCGCGGCGCGCAACCCGGACTCCACCAGGTAGGCGGTGGAGGTCTTGCCGGCGGTGCCGGTGATCCCGATGACGGTCAGCGCCGCGGTGGGGTCGCCGTAGACGGCAGAGGCGAGGTCGCCCAACACGGCCCGGGGATCGCCGGCGACCAGGGCGGGCAGCCCGGCCTCGGACACCGCGGCGGCGCCGGCCGGGTCGGTGAGGGCGGCCACCGCGCCGGCCGCCGCCGCGGCGGCGGCGAACTCCGCGCCGTGCCGGCGGGCGCCGGGCAGCGCGGCGTACAGGTCGCCGGGGCGGATCTGCTGGCTGGCGTGGGTCACCCCGGTCACCGCCAGGTCGGCGGCACCCTCCGGCGGGGCCAGCGCGAGCCGCGCGGCGAGGTCGCCGAGGCGCAGTGCGGGCACGGAACGGGGACGCGGATTGCCGGGCACGGCGTCAGACCCTACCCGGTCGTCCGGTTCCGGCCGTACAGCCGCCCCGGTGGTTCGTCCGCACCCACCGATGATGTCGCGCCGTGCCTGCTCAGCGCGGAAAGACCTCGAACTTCGGGGCCTTGCCGCTCGACGGGGGCACCCGGTAGTGGCGCAGCGTGAACCCCATCATCTCGCGGAAGGCCGGCGCGGCCACCGTGCCGCCCTCACCGCCCGGGCTCCACACGAAGACCGCCACCACGTACCGGGGGTTCTCCGCCGGGGCCATTCCGATGAACGAGCCGACCTCGCCGGGCTGTTTGACGCCGTTCACCAGCCGCAAGCCGGTACCGGTCTTGCCGGCGACCCGGTAGCCGGGCACCGCGGCGGCCAGCCCGGTGGCGTGGTCGACGGTGGTCACCGCCTCCAGGATGGTGCGCAGCGCCTGGGCGTTGGCCGGGCTGAGCACCGACCGGGTGACCGGCGGCTGCGCCGGGGTACGGCGGCCGGTCTGCCCGTCGATGATCTCCTTGATCAGGCGCGGCTGGACGTAGGTGCCGTCGTTGGCGATGGCGGCGTACGCGGCGGCCATCTGCAGCGGGGTGGCGTCGACGCTGTGCCCGATCGGCACCGACCCGTACGACGACCCGCTCCACTCCTCGGCGGGCAGCAGCCGCCCCGACGCCTCCCCCGGCATCCCGACCCCGGTGGGCTGCCCCAGCCCGAACCGCTTCTGGTAGTCGATGAGCCGGTCCCGGCCGAGCTTTTCGGCGATCTCGATGGTGCCGACGTTGGAGGAGTAGGCCATCATGCCGGCCAGGCTCATCTGCCGGCCGTTGGCCGGGTGGGTGTCGCGGAAGGTGGTGTCGCCCATGGCGATGCTGTTGGCGATCGGCATGGTGGTGTCCGGCGTGATCACCCCTTCCTGCAGCGCCGCGCCGAAGGTGATCGCCTTGTGCACCGAGCCCGGGTCGACCACGAAGCTGGTCGCGGCGTCCTCCCGGTCGGTGGGCTTGCTCGTTTCGGCGTTGGCCGCGTTGTAGGTGGGATGGCTGGCCTGTGCCAGCACCTCACCGGTCTTCGCGTCCATCACGATCGCCGCACCCACGCTGCCCTGGGTCTGCGCCATCTGCCGGCCCAGCACCTGCTGCACCTGGTACTGCAGGTCGCGGTCGATGGTCAGCACCAGGGAGCTGCCGGGCTTGGCGGCCGTCGTCTCGCTGTAGCCGCCGGGGATCGGCGCGTTCAGGTCGCCCCGGCCGGCCTCGTAGACCCACCGGCCGTCCTCCCCTTCCAGCACGTCGTCGTAGCGTGCCTCCAGCCCCTCCAGGCCGGCCATGTCCTGGCTGGTGAAACCGACCAGGTTGGCCGCGAGGTCCCCACCGGGCACCTCCCGCCGCTCGTCGCGGTGCACGCCGATGCCGGCCAGGTCCAGCGCCACGATCTGTTTGGCCTTGGCGATGTCCACCCCCCGGGCCAGGTACTGGAACTGCGACTCGCCCCCGCCGGGCAACGCGCGCCGCTCCATCTTCTCCACCAGTTCGGACACGGGCACCCCGAGCAGCGGGGAGAGCTGCCGGGCGGTGGCCCCGCGGTCCTTGACCCGGGTCGGATCGGCGAAGACGTACCGTGCCTCGACGCTGCGGGCCAACGGCGCGCCGGTGCGGTCCAGGATCGCGCCGCGCGGGGCGGGCAGGTCGACCCGGACGGTCCGGAAGCCGAGGCCGCCGTCGGCGTACGCGGGGGTGTTGACGGTCTGGATGACGACCAGCCGGATCGCGATGACCGCGAAGAGCATCAGCACCAGCAGGGTGCCCAGCCGCAGCCGGCGACGCGGCTCGGCCAGTTTCGGCGGCCGGGGCCGGCGGCGGGAGGGGCGGCGGCCAGCGG
>NZ_SMKF01000060.1 GCF_004348325.1 Micromonospora sp. KC213
TCGGCGGGGCGGATGGCGCGGTGGTGAGGGTCGGGCGGACCGTCGGCGGGGCCGCCGGCCGGTCGCCGTCGCCGCCGCTGGCGGCCAGCGCCAGCGGGGCACCGATCACGATGGCGGCGAGAGTGCCCAGCGCGCCCATGGTCACGGTGGCGCGGCGGCGGGTACGCAGCCGTCGCTCGGCCCGGGTCAGTTGGTCTTCCACAGTTGGTGCCTCCTCGGCGAGATCGGTCAACGTGGTGCGGAGCAGGTGCTCGATGGGGAACGTCACCGCCGTACCTCCAGCAGTTCGATGTCCGGCAGGAGCTCGCGCAGCCGGCTCACGGCCCGGTGGGTACGGCTGCGGACGGTGCCCACCGAGCAGCCCAGCGTCTCGGCGACCTGGGTCTCGGTGAGGTCCTCGTAGTAGCGCAGGACCACCACCGTCCGCTGGGCCGGCGGCAGGTGCCGCAGCGCCGCCCGCATGGCCAACCGCAGGTCCGTGCCGCCGCTGGGATCGGCGTCGGCCCGGTCGTCGGCACCGGTGAGCAACGACTCCCGGTACCGGCGCAGCCGCCGCCACCAGCTCACGTGCTCCCGATACATGACGGTGCGCAGGTAGCCCTCCGGGTCGGCGTTGCGCAGTGTCCGCCAGCGCGGAATCGTCCGCGCCAGCGCCGACTGGAACAGGTCCTCCGCCGCGTGCCGGTTGCCGGTGAGCAGGTACGCGACCCGCATCAGCGCCGGCGTGCGGCTGGCCACGAACTCGGCCAGCCGGGCACGTTCGTCGTCGTCCACCCACCCTCCCCTTCGGCTCGTCCACAGATACAGACGCCGCAGGCCGGGCCAGCTATCCATTGCCGGGCAAGGGATGTGCTGCCGGCAAAGTGTCGGTCGTGGCCGGTACCGTCCCGCCACCAACTCCAGAAAGGGTGCGGGGGCGATGGTGAGCGTGGCCGGGCGGGGTGCTCGCTGATGCGGTCGGGGCGGGCGTGGCTGGACCGTGCGGTGGTGCAGGGCTTCTACGACCGGATGCGGGCGGTGGCGCCGGCGGCGTACGGAGCGATCGAGCGGGACCGGGTGGGTGACCCGGGGCGGCCCTTCGTCGACACGGCGTGCGGCCGGCTCGCCGGTTCGCTCGACCCGGCCGGGCTGCGTGCGTTGGGCATGTGGGCGCACCACTGGTGCATGCGGTTCTACGACGACGACACGCGCCCCGGGCTGCGGCTGGTCCGCGAGATCGCCGGCCGGCGCGGGCTGGGCTGGACGGTCGACGAGGTGCGTTGGATGCTCGGCGAGTCGTACGCGGCCGGGCCGGCCGCCGCGCACCGGTTCACCCTGCCGCTGGCCGCCGTCGCCGACCTGCCGGACGGTGCGCTCGGCGAGGTCGCGGCCGACGGGGCGGGCTGGTGGCGGCTGGTCGGCTGACCGGCCCACCTGTCCGGTCCCGGCTCGGGCCTGCCTGCCGGGTGCGGACGGCGGGGAGCGTAAGCTGGCTGGTCGTGAGTCTCACCATCGGCATCGTCGGCCTGCCCAACGTCGGCAAGAGCACCCTGTTCAACGCGCTGACCAAGAACGACGTGCTCGCGGCGAACTATCCGTTCGCCACCATCGAGCCCAACGTCGGCGTCGTCGGGCTGCCGGACGAGCGGCTGGCCACGCTCGCCGAGATCTTCTCCTCGCAGAAGGTGCTGCCCGCGCCGGTGTCGTTCGTCGACATCGCCGGCCTGGTGCGCGGCGCGTCCAAGGGGCAGGGTCGGGGCAACGCGTTTTTGGCGAACATCCGCGACGCCTCGGCGATCTGCCAGGTGGTGCGTGCCTTCTCCGACCCGAACGTGGTGCACGTCGACGGCAAGGTCTCTCCGGCCGACGACATCGAGACGATCAACACCGAGCTGATCCTCGCCGACCTGCAGACCCTGGAGAAGGCGCTGCCCCGGTTGGAGAAGGAGGCCAAGCTCCGCAAGGACCGGGCCGCCGCCGTCACCGCCGCCAAGGCCGCCGTGGAGGTCCTCGACGGCGGCACCACCCTGTACGCCGGGGCCGCCGCCGCCAAGATCGAGCTGGAGCATCTGCGCGAGCTGCACCTGCTCACCACGAAGCCGTTCCTGTACGTCTTCAACGTCGACGAGGCCGAGCTGGCCAACGCGGAGTTCCTCGACGAGCTGCGCGCGCTGGTCGCCCCCGCCGAGGCTGTCTTCATGGATGCCAAGATCGAGTCCGAGCTGGTGGACCTGCCCGAGGACGAGGCCCGCGAGCTGCTGGAGTCGATCGGCCAGCACGAGCCGGGCCTGAACCAGCTCGTCCGGGTCGGTTTCCGTACCCTCGGGCTCCAGACGTACCTCACGGCCGGCCCCAAGGAGGCGCGGGCCTGGACCATCCCGGTCGGCGCGACCGCCCCGGAGGCCGCCGGCGTGATCCACAGCGACTTCCAGCGCGGCTTCATCAAGGCCGAGGTCGTCTCCTACGACGACCTGGTCGAGGCCGGATCGATGGCGGCGGCCAAGGCGGCCGGCAAGGTCCGGATCGAGGGCAAGGAGTACGTCATGCAGGACGGCGACGTGGTGGAGTTCCGCTTCAACGTCTGACCCTTGTTCAACCACTGACCCTGGTTGATCCACTCCGTGCGCGGCAAGTCGCGGTGTCAGAGCTTCCGGACACCCTCACCTTGCGCAAGCGGAGTGGATCAAGTCGATCGCCACGCGTGCGGCGCGCCTGACCCGACGGCTTCCACGGATACCTTCTCGGCCCCGATCCGCTGGATGCGTTCGGTGCCCCACTCGCCCAGCGTGGCCAGGGCGGCATTGAGCGAGACGCCGTGCTCTGTCAGGGAGTACTCGACCTTTGGCGGCACCTCGCGGTACACCTCACGATGTACGAGGCCGTCCTCCTCCATCTCCCGAAGATGCTGAATCAGCATCTTCTCGCTGACGCCCGGAAGGCCACGTCGAAGTTCGGCGAACCGGCGTGTCCGGTGGTGGTGCAGCTCCCAGAGGATCAGCGACTTCCACTTGCCGGCCACCACGTCCATCGCCGCGTCGATGCCGCAGAAATAGGGACCACGTCGTGCTGATGGTGCCATCGGCCTCCCTCCAGGGGCACTTACCTGCGAGTTAGTACCTGACTAATTAGTCCGTACTGGCCAACTCTACTTGTGGCGGAAAGGATTCAACCGAGCGACGAAGACGAGAAGGGGCTCAAGAAATGACAGCGATCAACAGTGCTCACGTCAGTGTCCTCGGGCTGGGGGCGATGGGTGGCGCGCTCGCGGCTGCCCTGGTGAAGGCCGGACATGCGACAACCGTGTGGAACCGTTCGCCGGGGAAGGCGGACGACCTCGTCGCGCAGGGTGCGCAAGCCGCCGCCTCGCCAGGTGACGCGGTGCGGGCAAGCCCGCTGGTTGTCGCATGCCTGTTGGACCACGCGTCGGTCCACCAGGTGCTGGATCCGATCGTTGCGGAATTGGCAGGACGGACGTTGGTCAACGTGACCACGACGACACCGGCTCAGTCGCGGGAGTTGGCCGCATGGGCCGCCGCTGCCGGGATCGCGTATCTGGACGGAGGCATCCTGGCCGTACCGGACATGATCGGTCAGCCTGGATCCTCACTTCTCTACAGCGGGTCGGCCGAGGCCTTCAACCAGTACCAGCCGCTGCTCGACCTGTGGGGCACCAGTACCTACTTCGGTGACGACGCCGGTCTGGCGTCCCTGTACGACCTCGCCCTGCTCGCGGGCATGTACGTCATGTTCGCCGGTTTCATGCACGGTGCCGCCATGGTCGCGTCCGCCGGCGTGACGGCGCGCGAGTTCGCTGCCATGGCCGCACCCTGGCTGACCGCGATGACCGGCGGCTTCGAGGAGTACGCCGCAGTCATCGACGGTGGGGACTACACCGTCGACGGGCAGCAGAGCCTGGAGTTCTCCGATCTCGGCGACATCCTTACCGCCAGTACCGATGCGGGCATCAGTACCGAGGCGGTCGCTATGGTCCAGCGCCTCATCCGACGCCAGATCGACGCAGGTCATGGAAGGGAAGGCTTCGCCCGCATCATCGAGAGCATCAAGACGCCGTCCAGTTAGGTCGGCGGGGCTCCGGGCGGGGGCGACAACCTGGTTGATCCACTCGTTTGCGGCAAGTGGCGGTGTCAAGAGCTACCGGACACCGCCGCTCGGCGCACGTGGCGGAAGCCCCTGCGGATACTGGTCCGGTGACCGTCGAGTTTCCTTCGCCCACCGTCCCGGCCGCACACCGTACCGAGGTGTTCCTGCGGTACCTCGACTACTTCCGAACGAGCGTGGTGGCGAAGGTGTCCGCGTTGACCGAGGACGACGTACGCCGCAGCGTGTTGCCCTCCGGTTGGACCCCGCTGGAGCTGGTCAAGCACCTGCGTTACGTGGAACTTCGGTGGATCGAGTGGGGTTTTCAGGGGCGCGACGTCGGCGACCCGTGGGGCGACCGGCGCGAGGACCGGTGGTACGTCGCACCGGAGGAGACCCGGCACGACCTGCTGGCCGCGCTCCGCGCGCAGGGCAGGCACACGCGGGCAGTGGTGGAGGGCAGTGAACTCACGGCGGTCGGGGCACCCGGCGAGCGCTGGGACGGTGCCGACCCGGCGTCGCTGGAACGGGTGCTGTTCCACCTCGTGCAGGAGTACGCCCGTCATCTCGGGCACCTGGACATCGTGGTGGAACTGGCCGGTGGCCCGACCGGCGAGTAGGCCACTGGTGATCCACTTCAGATGCGGGATGCGGGGGTGTCGTACCGGCCGTCCGGCTAGCCGATCGTCGTGTCGGCGTTGCCGCCCGAGCTTTCTCCGGGCGAGATCACGGCCTCCGTCCAAGCGCGGGCGAGGATCTCTTCCACGGTCTCGGCCGGCGTCTGCCGGGACGTGTCGAGCCAGAGCCCGATCCGGGGCGTCTGGTGCCGCAACACACCGTCGAGCTGTTCGATGGCCCAGGTGCCGTACGCGGTCTTGCCTCGACCGGCCTCGCGGGCCGCGATGGCCTCGGTCGACGGGGCGAGTACGACCACGAGCAGGGGGCGTGCCCGGATCAGCGTCGTCATCCGGGCGAGGTCGTCGCCCAGGATGACGTCCTGGGTGACGACGGTGAAGCCGGCGTCGAAGTACGCGTCGCTCACCTGAGCCGTCAGCTGGTAACGCAGTCGAAGCTGCCGGAGCGCCTCGTCGGTGGGATCGGGCGTCATCTCGGCGCGACCGGCCACGATCATGCGTCGGAAAGAATCGCCCCGTACGTGCACGGATCGGGGCAGCCGTTCGGCGAGAGACTGCGCGACGGTCGATTTCCCGGCGGCCTGGACGCCGGTGATGAGGACGACCGCGTGCCCGATCGTCGGCTGGTTCCCGGTCCGCGCCACGGTTGGTGAGATCACTCGATCTGCCTTTCCGCCGTCCAACGGCTCGCCGCGACTGCCCGTCCGGATCACCGCCGTACCAGAAGCCGGGAAGCTCCGCTGTCACGTCCGATGCCTGGTGATCCACTCCAAGTGCGGAGTGTGGCGGTGTCGTGGTGTGCCGGACACCGCCGGCAGACCCTCGCCTTGATCCACTCCGTATGCCGCATGTCGCGGTGTCGGAGGCTTCCGGACACGCCTACTTGGCGCAAGTGGAGTGGATCATGGGGGTTGGCGGGGTGGTCAGTCGGATTCCTCGTGGTAGTAGACCGTGAACGAGTAATAGTCGCCCTCGGCGGTGATCTCGTTGTGCAGGACGATGTCCTGGATCCATACCGGGCCGAGGTCCTCGATGGTGTCGGCGAGCCGGCGCAGCAGGGCGGGTACGTCGTCCTGGGTGGGGCCGGCGGGGTTTCCCTGCGAGAAGTGCCGGATCGTATAGGGGTCGGGTAGGTCGGGCATCCTGGCAGTATTCAGGATGGTCGATAACAATCATCATCCCGGGTCGCCTGCCGGCCGGAGGTCAGTCCGGCGGGCGGGTCAGCTCGACCTCGTCGCCGGCCATGACCTCGATGTCGCCCTTCGCGTCGCGAATCTCCAACACGGGTACGCCCTCGTCGAGCTGCATCACCCGGCGCTCCCTGCCGCTCGGCATCCGTGCGATCACCGACCCGCCCGGCGGCACTTCGACCTGCCGTCGCTGGGGCACCTGACGCACCCGGGTGCCCGTTGGTCGGCTGGTCTTGACCAACCCCTCCGACCTCAGTAGCGCGATCGCCATCCGCACCGCGTCCCGGCCAATCCCATGCTCCTGGCTGAGTTGCAGCTCGCTGCCGAGTGGCGCGCCCGGAGTCAGCTCTCCGGACTCGATGCGTGCCCGGATCAGGTCGGCGAGCTGGACGTAGACCGGCGTGTGCGAATACGGATCGATGGTCATCCCGCAAGCCTTGTGCCCTTATGGCAAACACGTATGTTGGCATTGTTGGAACATTGCCTACTTGCTAGAGTCTTCCTCAGCGACGGCCACTCACCGGTTGACGAGCGGACTTCACTCGGACGTGTCCTTCGCTGCTGACCAGCCCTGTTGCCGTACCGCTGATCGGAGCTGCGGTGGCAGGGCGGGGGTGGCCCGCCCGTGCGCGGCGGGCGGGTGCGGCCACCTCATCCATCCCACGACGGCGAGGTGGACTTCATGCGTGTCCCGTTCCGACGGCCCGGCCGAAACCAGCGACCGGAGGGAGCCCACCGTCCCGACGGGGCCTACCGCTCCTCGGCGTACCTGCCGCTGCTGCCCTGGCAGGTGCGGCAGCGGCGGTTCCGTCCGGCCCGGTTCGGCCGGCGCGGCCTCGACCCGGACGAGGTGCAGGCGTTCCTCGACCGGGTGGCCGGCGACCTCGACGCGGTCTACCAGGCGCTGCGGGAGAGTCGGCTGGAGACGGCCCGGATCAAGGACGCCCTGCGCCGCTGGCAGTCCGAGCAGGCGCGCCGGATCAACGCAGGTCGGTGGTGATGGTCGAGCGGGAGCGGTACGTCGTACACCTGCCGGTGCGTGCCGCCGACCTGGCCGGCGCGGTACGACTCGCCCGGGTGCTGGCCCGGTGGGCGGGGGTGCTCTCCCCGGCCGACCCGGGGGAGACGACCGTCTCGGCGGAGGACGAGCAGGCCATACGTCACCGGGTCTTCTGCGACCTGCGGATGCCCGGCGGCCGGCGGTGCCTGCTCCGCGCCGACCACGACGGCCCCTGCTCCCGCCGACTCACCCGGCATTGACCGCCACCGAACCGCCGCCCCCTGGCCGGGTCAGGAGATGTAGTGCAGGATGACGTTGTGCACGTGGTGGCTCTTCTGGGAGCCGCGGAACTCCACCTCGTACGTGTGGGTGCCGACGTGGATGGCGATCGCCCCGGTGGAGAAGAACGACCCGCCCCACGACTTGTTGCTGACCACGCTCACGCTGGTGATCTTCGAGTACGGGATGCTGGTGATCGCGTACCGCTTGCCGACGAAGGACCGGTCCTGGATGATCACTCGACGGTCGGTCAGCCCGATGAAGCCGGTGCCGGTGCCGATGGCGTCGTAGACGGCGATGATCTGCTCGCCGTCGAGCAGTCCACTCTGGATCTGCTGGAACTGCTCCTTGCGGTCATACGTCGCATTGGCCATGGATCCACGGTAGGCAGCCGGCGCCAGCACCGGCGGCCGGTGACGGGGCGGTCGGCTACTCTGCACGCCGCAGAGCGGACACGGGGAGGAAGCGGGACATGACCGGGGACGACAGGCCGGGCCGTCCTGTGCCACCCGCCGTGCCGGAGGCCACCGACGGCGGATGGGAGCCGTGGGCGGGCCACCGGACGCGGACGAACCGGACGGCCGTCGCCGCCTTCGTCCTCGGCCTGCTCGGTGGCGTGTTCGGGCTGGTCCTCGGGCTGGTCGCGCTCGTCCAGATTCGTCGGTCCGGGCAGCGGGGGCGGGGCTTCGCCGTCGCCGGCCTGGTGCTCTGCGCGGCCTGGGCGTTCGCGGCGATGCTGGTGGTGACCGGGCTGCCGTTCCGCTCCGGCCCGCAGGAGAGCGGCGTCCGGGCCCTGCGGACGGGGGACTGCTTCCGCGTCGGCGACGCCCCGGCGGGTACGCGCACCGCGCCGGACCGGATCACCACGGTCGCCTGCACCGAACCGCACGACGGGGAGCTGATCGACCATCTGCCCGGCTACGCGCGGTACCCCGGTGAGGCGTACCCGGGCAGCGCCGCGCTCTCCGCCCGGGCGGAGAGCGAATGCCGGCGGCAGCAGCGCAGCTACGTCCTCGATCCGCTGTCGCTCCCGGCCGACGTGCGGCTGCGCTGGTACGTCCCGTCCCGCGTCGAGTGGGAGAGCGCCCCGCGGATCACCTGTTACCTGGCCGCCGGTGGGCAGCCGTTGACCCGCCCGCTGCGCCAGGACGCCACGGTGCTCCGCCCGGAGCAGTACACGTACCTGATGGCGGTTCGCGAGTTCAACGAGGCCCGTGCCGTCCTCGCCGCCGAGGGGCCGACCGCCGCGCCGGCCGAACTGCGGGCGATGGTGGAGCGGGCCGGCTCGGCGAACGCCAGCATGTGGCTCACCCTGAGCGGGGCGGCCTGGTCGGCGCAGGCCCGGGAACCGGTCGAGAAGCTGATCGCCGAGTCCCAGGGGGCGGCGATGGCCTGGCTGCGCGCGGAGCAGGCTCCCGACCGGGAGCAGATGCTGCGGCTGGCGGCACAGGCTGAGCAGCGCCGCGACCCGCAGACCGACCTGGCCGTACGCCAAGCCCTGGGATTGTCCACCGCGCAGGGCGATCCGGCCCGCTGAACCGGCGGTAGGCTGACGACGGAGTCGACCGTCAGGTCGACGTGGACGGGGGTCGGTGATGGACACCTGCCACGGAGGCGCGAGCTGCCGTCAGTGCTCGGTGACGGCTCGGTACGCGTCCTCGATGCGGGCGGCCAGGAGAACCTCGCCCTCGGTCAACGGCTCGCCGTCGCCGTGCCCGACCCGGATCTGCGTCTCACGATCCCGCCGGCTGATCTCGGGGCGCAGCCGCAGCGCGTCGGCCACCACCTTGACCCGTTCGGTCAGTGCCGCGTGCTGGGTGTCGTCCATGACGAGGGTACGGCGGATCTGCTCACCCTCGCGGGTCCACCCGCTGAGCAGTGTCAACGCGTCGCTGAGATAGTCGTGCTTGGCCCGGCTGCTGAACAGCGCGCGCATCACCGCACCTCCCAGGCGTCGTTGCCGGCTTGTGGCCAAATCGTCGCCGTCCCGTGTCCTTGTGATGCTTTCCAGTCTGTCGGGAGGACACCGGTGTGTCCACGCCCACACTTCCGTGTTCTGCTGACCTGATGGCCGGGCTAGGTACCCGAACCGCCGATTGATCTGGCACGCTGGACGCCCGTGCGGACCGAACGGGTAGACGGAAACGGACAGGCCGAGCGGCGCGAGCCGAAGGTCATCGTCGGCGCGGCGATCATCTCCGGAGGGCGGGTGCTGGCCTGCGCGCGGTCCGCGCCCCCCGAGGTGGCCGGCCGGTACGAGTTCCCCGGCGGCAAGGTCGAGCCGGGGGAGAGCGAGGTGGCCGCCCTGGTCCGCGAGTGCGCCGAGGAACTGGCGGTGCGGGTGGCGATCGGGGACCGCGTCGGCGGCGATGTCCGGATGGCCCACGGGCGTTCGGTGCTCAAGGTGTACACCGCCCGGCTGCTGCACGGGGACCAGCCGCAGGCGCTGGAGCACTCCGCCATGCGCTGGCTCTCCGCCACCGAGCTGGACACCGTCACCTGGCTGCCCGCCGACGCTCCCATCGTGGCCGCCCTCCGCCCCCTCCTGCTCGCCGCCGCTTTCTGATCAGTGCCCACAGACGCCGACGGGGGTCGGCGGCGTCAGCCGCAGGCCCCCGTCAACGTGGTGGTGCTGCTCAGTGCTTCTCGTCCTGGCTCGGGTGGGCGAAGTTGAGGTGCTCCGGAGGCAGCGGGAAGGTCACGTCGTCACCGAACGGCGACGGTGCCGCCGCCCGGTCGAAGGTCAACTCCGTCAGCGGCAGCTTGCCGCTGGCGTCCACCGCCGGGGCGGTCGGGTGCGGGACCTCACGGTGCCAGTTCACACCCTTCTGGGCCTGTACCTCGGCGCTCGGGTCGCCCGAACCCCCGCCGTGCGAGTGGACCCCGACCTGCCGAACGCCGCTGTGCACCACGGACTCCTTTCCCGCGCTGCCCGCGGTGCTCTGGGGCTCCTGACCCCGACGGAAGATCTTGCTACCAAGCCACACGAGGGGATCGTACCTGCGGTCGACGACCCGTTCCTTCATGGGGATGATCGCGTTGTCGGTGATCTTGATGTGCTCGGGGCAGACCTCCGTGCAGCACTTCGTGATGTTGCAGAAGCCGAGGCCCTGCTCCGCCTGCGCGTACTCCCGGCGGTCGGTTCGCGCGTCCAACGGGTGCATGTCCAGCTCGGCGGCCCGGATGAAGTACCGCGGCCCGGAGAACGCCGGCTTGTTCTCCTCGTGGTCGCGGATCACGTGGCAGACGTTCTGGCACAGGAAGCACTCGATGCACTTGCGGAACTCCTGCGAGCGTTCCACGTCGACCTGCTGCATCCGGTAGTCGCCCGGCGCCACGCCCTCCGGCGGGGCGAAGGCCGGGGTCTCCCGTGCCTTCTCGTAGTTGAAGGAGACGTCGGTGACCAGATCCCGGATGACCGGGAAGGTGCGCAGCGGCGTCACCGTGACCGTCTCGTCCTCGGTGAAGGTGGACATCCGGGTCATGCAGCTCAACCGCGGCTTGCCGTTGATCTCCATCGAGCAGGAGCCGCACTTGCCCGCCTTGCAGTTCCAGCGGCAGGCCAGGTCCGGCGCGTCGGTGGCCTGCAGTCGGTGGATCACGTCGAGGACCACCTCGCCCTCGTTCACCTCGACGGTGTAGTCGCGCAGGTCGCCGCCGTTCTCGTCGCCCCGCCAGATGCGGAACCGTCGCTTCGCGCCCGGCTTGCCGGCCGGGGAACCGTTGTCACCCATCCTCAGCGCTCCTCCTCGGTGAGGGCGTCGAACTCCGCGAGCTCCTCGTCGGTCAGGTACTTGGCCAGCTCGGCGCGGTCGAAGAGGCCGACCAACTCCGGCCGCATCTTCGGCAGCGGCTTGTGCGTCAGGCGTACGGTGTCGCCGTCCAGCGCGCAGACCAGGTTCACCCGCCGCCACTTCGGGTCCATCGCCGGGAAATCCTCCCGGGTGTGCCCGCCGCGGGACTCCTGCCGCTCCAGCGCCGCCATCGCGGTGCACTCCGAGACGACCAGCATGTTGCGCAGGTCCAGCGCCAGGTGCCAGCCCGGGTTGTACCGCCGGCCGCCGCTCGCGCTGACCTTGGCCACCCGCTCGCGCAGCTCCGCGAGCCGGCGCAGGGCATCCTCCAGCTCGCCCTGCCGGCGGATGATCCCCACCAGGTCCCCCATCACCGCCTGAAGGTCCTGCTGGAGGGTGTACGGGCTCTCGCCGGTGTCCCGCTGCAGGGGCGCCAGCGCCGTCTCCACCGCGGCCTCCACCGCGCTGATCGACACCCTCGGGCGGGAGGCCAACTGCTCGGTGTACGACGCCGCGTGCCCACCGGCCCGCTTACCGAAGACCAGCAGGTCGGACAGGGAGTTCCCGCCGAGCCGGTTGGAGCCGTGCATGCCGCCGGAGACCTCGCCGGCGGCGAAGAGGCCGCGCACCGTCCCGGCCGCCGCGCCGGAGTCCGGGTCCACCTCGACGCCGCCCATCACGTAGTGGCAGGTCGGGCCGACCTCCATCGGCTCCTTCGTGATGTCGACGTCGGCCAGCTCCTTGAACTGGTGGTACATCGACGGCAGGCGACGGCGGATCTCATCGGCCGACTTGCGAGAGGCGATGTCCAGGTAGACGCCGCCGGCCGGCGTACCCCGACCGGCCTTGACCTCGCTGTTGATCGCGCGGGCGACCTCGTCGCGGGGCAGCAGCTCCGGCGGACGCCGGTTGTTGTCCGGGTCGGCGTACCAGCGGTCCGCCTCGGCCTCGTTGTCCGCGTACTGCTTGCGGAACACGTCCGGCACGTAGTCGAACATGAACCGCTTGCCCTCGGAGTTCTTCAGGACACCGCCGTCACCGCGGACCGACTCGGTGACCAGGATGCCCTTCACCGAGGGTGGCCAGACCATGCCGGTCGGGTGGAACTGGAGGAACTCCATGTTGATCAGCGTCGCCCCGGCCCGCAGCGCCAGCGCGTGCCCGTCCCCGGTGTACTCCCACGAGTTCGAGGTGACCTTGTACGACCGGCCCACGCCACCGGTGGCCAGCACCACCGCCGGTGCCTCGAAGAGGACGAACTCGCCGGACTCCCGGTAGTAGCCGAACGCGCCGGCTATCCGGTCCCCGTCGAGCAGCAGCTCGGTGATGGTCGTCTCGGAGAAGACCTTGATCCGGGCCTCGTAGTCGCCGAGATCGCGCTTGTCCTCCTGTTGGAGGGAGACGATCTTCTGCTGGAGGGTGCGGATCAGCTCCAGGCCGGTCCGGTCGCCGACGTGCGCCAGCCGGGGGTACTCGTGGCCGCCGAAGTTGCGCTGGGAGATCTTGCCGTCCTTGGTGCGGTCGAAGAGCGCACCGTACGTCTCCAGCTCCCAGATCCGCTGCGGCGACTCCTTGGCGTGCAGCTCGGCCATCCGGAAGTTGTTCAGGAACTTGCCGCCGCGCATGGTGTCGCGGAAGTGCACCTGCCAGTTGTCCCGGCTGTTGACGTTGCCCATGGCGGCGGCCGCGCCACCCTCGGCCATCACCGTGTGCGCCTTGCCGAACAGGGACTTCGAGATGATCGCCGTCTTCCGGCCGGCCAGCCGGGCCTCGATCGCCGCGCGCAGACCGGCGCCGCCGGCCCCGATCACGACGACATCGTAGTGGTGTCGTTCGATGCGAGTGGTAGTCGTCATGTCCAGGCGCCCTCTAGTTGATGAACCGCAGGTCGTCGATCCACTCGGCCGCCACCGCCATGACGTAGAAGTCGGTGAGGGCGAGGGTGCCGAGGGTGATCCAGGCGAGCTGCATGTGCCGGACGTTCAGCTTGGACACGAACGTCCAGGCCCGGTAGCGCACCGGGCTTGTGGAGAAGTGCTTGAGCCGACCGCCGATGATGTGTCGGCAGGAGTGGCAGGAGATGGTGTACGCCCAGAGCATCACCACGTTGCCGAGCAGGATGATGTTGCCCAGCCCGAACCCGAAGCCCTTCGGGGAGTGGAAGGCCAGGATCGCGTCCCAGGTGTTGATCAGCGAGATGATCGCGGCGGCGTAGAAGAAGTAGCGGTGCAGGTTCTGCCCGAGCAGCGGGAACCGGGTCTCGCCGCTGTAGGTCGTGTGCCCGTCCGGCACCGCGCAGGCCGGGGGCGACAGCCAGAACGACCGGTAGTACGCCTTGCGGTAGTAGTAGCAGGTCAGCCGGAACAGCAGCAGGAACGGCAGGGTCAACGCCGCGTCCGGAACGATCCACCAGCCGGGCAGGAACCGGCCGAAGTGTGAGGCGCCCTCGACGCACCGGTCGGTCACACAGGGGGAGTAGAACGGGGTCAGGTAGTGGTACGACTCGACCCAGTACCACTTGTGCATGAAGACCCGGACCGTCGCGTACGCCACCCAGGCGGTGAGGCCGACGACGGTCAGCAGTGGGGCGAGCCACCAGCGGTCCGTCCGCAATGTCCTCGCCGCGATCGCGGCGCGTGCCCGCGTTCCCCGCGGCCGCATTGCCGTTGATGTCATTCCAGTCTCCCTGACGGGCCCCGCAAGGGGGCGGCGGGTCACCTTCCGTACCGGTCAGCGGACCGGCCAGACCGCGTCCGCTGCCACCTCTCGCGCACACCAACGACCGCGCCGGAACACCGGCGCAGCTAAGTGACACACGTTACGCCGATCTCCACGATCCGGCCGCGCAACGCAGTGTCCCGTGTGTCCCGCACGTTGGAAAGACCCGGACCATGATCAATGTCTGGTGGGTGGCTACAGGTGCCGGCGGAGGAAGTCCAGCTCCAGGCGGAGCAGGCGCTCCGACACCCCACCCGCCGCCAGGTGCGTCGCCCCGGTCAGCGGCAACACCGCGTGCGGCCGGCCGGTGGACAGCAGCGCCGCCGAGAGCCGCAGCGTGTGCGCGGCCAGCACGTTGTCGTCGGCCATGCCGTGCACCAGCAACAGCGGCCGGGCCTGCTCCGTGGCGACCACCGGCTCGGCGGCCAGCTCCACCAACGAGTGGTGGGCGTAGACGTCGATCCCGTCGTCCGGCATCCCCAGGTAGCGCTCCGTGTAGGCGGTGTCGTACAGGGACCAGTCGGTGACCGGGGCGCCGGCGATCCCACAGCGGAACAGCTCCGGATGACGCAGCACCGCCAACCCGGCCAGCCACCCCCCGAACGACCGGCCGCGCACCGCCACCCGGTCCAGGTCCAGGTCCGGGTGCTTGTCGGCCAGCGCGGTCAGCGCGTCGATCTGGTCGGCCAGGATCACGTCGGCCATCCGCCGGTGGATTGCCTTCTCGAACGAGGGGGCCACCCCCGCCGTACCCCGGTTGTCGATCGTCACCACGGCGAAGCCCTGCTCGGCCCACCACTGCCGCTCCAGCCAGGCCGCCCGGGCGGCCACCACCTCCTGGTGACCGGGGCCGCCGTAGACGTCCAACAGCACCGGCAGCCGGGTGCCCTTGACATGATCGGTCGGGTACAGCACCCCGGTCGGCAGTCGCCGGTCGGTCACCCGGACCAGCGTCGGCCGCGGCGCGTACGGCGGGGTTGCCGCCAGCGACCGCAGCCGGGCAACCTCCCCGTCGCCGCGCCACACCGACCAGGTGGTGCCCGGGTCGTCCAGGGTGGCGGTGCCGACCACCAGCACGTCCCCGCCGACGGCGGCGGTGTGCCAACCGGGAGTGCCGCTCATCCGCCGGGTGTCCACCCCACCGCCGATCGTGGTCCGCACCCGGAACAGGTGGCGCTGGCTCGGCTCGCCCTCGCTCGCCTCGACCAGCAGGTCGGCCGGGCCGCCGCCGGTCGGCAGCCGTCCCACCACCCGGCGGACGTACAGCGACGGCGGGGTGAGCAGGGTTCCGTCGGCGAACAGGCAACGGGCGTCGTACCCGTCGTGGGCCAGCTCGCCGCCGACCAGCACCCGGCCGTCCGGCAGGTGCGCCGGGGTACCCGGGATCGGCTCCACCCAGCGCGGGTCGGCCAGCTCGGCGTGCACCTGCGTCTCCCCGGTTCGCGGGTCGACCGCCAGCACCAAACCGTGCTGCTGCGAGCGACGCAGCACGGTGATCAGCGGCCCGCCGTCGGCCCAGGTCACCGACGCCAGGTAGGGGTAGGTCTCCCGGTCCCAGTGCACGTCGACCCAGCCGCCGTCGAGGTCGAGCAGGTGCAGGCTGACCTCGGCGTTCGGGCCGCCCGCCCGCGGGTACGCAACGCTGGCCGGTGGGCTCGCCGGGTCGGTGGGGTCGTGCAGGTACCAGCGCGGCAGTCGGCTCTCGTCGACCCGGGCGGCCAGCACCGACCGGCCGTCCGGAGCCCACCAGTAGCCGCGGAACCGGTGAAACTCCTCGGCCGCCACGTGCTCGGCCAGCCCCCAGGTCACCCCGGAGTCCTCCCCGGCCAGCAGGTTGTCGGCGCCGTCGGGCTCGATGACGCGCAGCTCACCCCGGCGGACCCCCTCGGCGGCGTCCGTGACGTACGCCAGCCGCTCGCCGGTCGGATCGGGGCGCGGATCGAGCACCGGCCCGACGGTGTGCACCTCGACCACGTCGCCGTGCACCAGGTCGGCCCGGAACAGCCGGCCGGCCAGCGGGAAGACCGCCACCCGACCCGCCGCGTCCAGCGCGTACGAGCCGATGCCGCCGGTGTTCAGGCGTTGCCGTTCGCGCAGCGCCCGTTCCCCGGGCGAAAGCACCGCCGGGTCGTCCCCGCCCAGCAGCGCGGCCGGGTCGGCGATCAGCCGTTCCTCGCCGGTCGCCACGTCCAGCGCCCAGAGCGCCTCGGTCGGGTCCTCCGGGCCGCCCGAGCGGAGGAAGACCACCCGGGAACCGTCGTCGGCCACGGTGACGGCGCGCGGCGCCCCGTGGCTGAACCGACGGGTACGGGCGGCCAGCTCGGGAAAGTCCACGCCTCGGATGGTAGGTGCGGCCCTGGTGGGATGTGGCCGAC
Organism: Micromonospora sp. KC213; assembly: GCF_004348325.1. Taxonomy (GTDB): domain Bacteria; phylum Actinomycetota; class Actinomycetes; order Mycobacteriales; family Micromonosporaceae; genus Micromonospora. The sequence continues at coordinate 16,069 of NZ_SMKF01000060.1, forward strand.
CTGAGGGACGCGTAACCGTCGGCGGACCAGAACCGCCGGTTAGAGTGACGCTCGTGACGACGCTGCCCGACCGACGCCTGTTGCTGGTCCACGCGCACCCCGACGACGAGTCCATCGGCACCGGATCGACGATGGCGCACTACGCCGCCACCGGCGCCCACGTCACGCTGGTGACCTGCACCCTCGGCGAGGAGGGCGAGATCCACGTACCGGAGCTGGCCCAGCTCGCCGCGGCCGAGGCCGACCAGCTCGGCGGCTACCGGATCGGCGAGCTGGCCGCCGCCTGCGCCGCGCTCGGCGTCACCGACCACCGCTTCCTCGGTGGGGCCGGCCGCTACCGCGACTCCGGCATGATGGGGCTGGCCACCAACGACCATCCCCGCGCCTTCTGGCAGGCCGACCTGGACGAGGCCGCCGGGCACCTGGTGGAGATCATGCGCGAGGTCCGTCCGCAGGTCATGATCACGTACGACCCGAACGGCTTCTACGGCCATCCCGACCACATCCAGGCCCACCGGGTGGCGATGCGGGCGCACGAGCTGGCGTCCGCGCAGGGCTGCGCCCCGGCCAAGGTCTACTGGACGGCCATGCCGCGCAGCGTGCTGGAAGCCGGCCTGTTCGCCTTCGTCGAGGCGTCGGACAACCCCTTCGCGGGCATCAGCAGCGCCGACGAGCTGCCCTTCGGTACCCCGGACGACGAGATCGCCGCCCGCATCGACGCCACCGACCAGCACGCCGCCAAGGAGGCGGCGATGCGCGCCCACGCCACCCAGATCCCGGCCACCTCGTGGCTCTACTCCATCGCCGGCAACTTCGGCGCCGAGTTCATGGGGGTGGAGTACTTCACCCTGGCGGTGGGGGAGAAGGGTCCGGGCGCGGGCCGGTACGGCTGGGAGGCCGACCTCTTCGCCGGCTTGGCGGCGGAGCGGCCGGACCGTTCCTCGGCCGCGACGGCCGGACTCCGGTGACCCTGCCCGCCGCGCCGATGCCCCTCGTGGAGCAGGAGACCGTTGCGCCGCCACCGCCGGGCGCGGGGTACCGCCTGGCCGACCGGGCCCTGCGGGTGGCCGGCGGCATCGTCTCGGCCGCCGGCGGGGTGCTCGCCGCCGTGCTCGGGCTGGTGCTGGCTCCGGTACGGGTCGACGGTCACCTGGTCGGGGTGTCGGTGCCGGTGACCATCGCCGCCGCGATCGTGCTGAGCTGGTTCGCGTATGTGACAGTCGGCCGGACGTGGGCGCTGGCGCTGCCCGCGCTGCCCTGGTTCGCGCTGATGGCGATGGGGGCGGTCCGGACGGCCGAGGGTGACCTGCTGCTGACCGGGGACAACTGGGTCGGGCTGGCGATGATCACGGCCGGCGCGATGACCTTCGCGGTGATGGCGTTCCGCCGGATCGTCAGCTCGCCGCAGCGCGGTCACCACGGGTGATGACGGCACTCAGGGTGTGGTGGTAGACATTCCTGCCAGAAGGCCCGCCGCGGGGGCGGGCGGTACGGCGGGAGGCGTGCGATGAAGGATCGGTGGCGCGCGATCGGTGTGCTGGCGGGAGCGCTGTTCGCGGTCAACGTGGTGGCTCGGGTGATCATCAAGCTCGGCTTCGACGGCAACGACACCGCCGCCGACCGGGTCTCGCTCGGCATGTTCGTGGTGATCGGGACGGCCCTTGCCGCGATCGTCTTCGTGCAGGGGCGGACCCGTCCGGCCGGATCCTGGGGTGCCGACGTGGGCGCGGCGGTGGCGATCGCGCTGGCGTTGACCGTGCTGGTCGGGCCGCTGCTGGTCGGCAACAACCCGTTCGGCGGGGGCGCCGGGCTGTTCTTCGCCCAGATCTGGCTGTACCTGCTGGCCGCCGGCGCCGGTGTGGCCATCGGCTATCTGGTGTTGACCGCGCTCGGCCTCGATCACCGTTCCCAGCAGCTCAAGCGGTACGCCGAGACCAAGGCGGCGAAGCCCCGCCGGGTCGTCCGGCGCTGACCGGCCCCGCAGGGGCGGCCGGCTGCGTGCCGGCGTTGGTCGACTCCGTGTGCGGTGATCGGTGCTGTCCTGGTCAGGGCATAGCGCCGTTTGCCGCAAACGGAGTCGATCATCAGGCGGGTGGAGCGACCCGGGTCAGGTAGGTGTGGTGGGTGGTGAAGCCGAGCCCCCGGTAGAGCGCCACCGCAGCCGTGTTGCGCTGCTCCACCTGGAGGAAGGCCCGGGTGGCGCCCTCCGCGCGGGCCCAGTCGGCCAGTGCGCCGACCACCCGCCTGGCCAGCCCTCGCCGCCGTGCCTCGGGCACCACCTCGATCAGGCTGAGTCCCAGCCAACGCCCCTGCCCGGTGATCGTGCCCCGACCCGTCGCGAGCAGCCTGCCGTCGGCGTACACCTGGGCGAAGCGGACCCGGCGCACGGCGGTCAGCACGTGCCGGGCAGAGTCCGGCAGGCCACCCTTACGGTCGGCGGCGATCGCCAGCCAGTCCTCCGACGGGGCGGTCGCCAGCTCGACCAGCGGCGTGTCGGCGGCCAGCGGCGGAGCCGGCGGCGGTGCGGCCAGCGACGCGGTCTGCACCAACACCAGCGGCCGGGCCGTCCACCCCCGGGCGTCCAGTTCCGCGCCGACCGGGGTGGCCAGCGGCAGCGGGGTGTTGACCATGGCCGGCTGGCCGAGGTCGGCGTACCAGCGCAGCACCGCGTCGACCGCCTCGGGCAGCGGCCGGTCCGGGTCGCCGACCGGCAGGGCGGAGTTGGCCCGACCGCTCCAGCCCTCGGCGGAACGCAACAGCCAGCCGCCGAGCCGGCCCCGTACCGCCGCCGGCCAGGCCTCATCGGCGGCCAGCTCCAACTCGACGACGGCGGCGGCGGTGGGCCGCCGGGTCGCCGGCACCCGCTTGGCCCGGTGCACCTCGTCCAGCGCCACCCGCAGCCGACCCTGGGCCGTGGCCAGCGTCAGGTGCGTGCCGGTCAGCTCGACCAGTTCGCCGAGGGCGTCCGAGAAGAGCGGCCGGCCGGCACGCTCACCCACGACCCGCCGGACCACGATCCGGTGTCCCACGTCCTGCTGTCGGAGCACGATCGACCTCCTCCCCGGCGAGATACTAGGCTCTTAGCGTCGCGGGTGATCGCGACGAGTCTTGCGGAGGAGAAGACCGGTGACCTACATCATCGCCGAGCCGTGCGTCGATGTGCTCGACAAGGCATGCATCGAGGAGTGCCCGGTCGACTGCATTTACGAGGGCAATCGGATGCTCTACATCCACCCCGACGAGTGCGTCGACTGCGGTGCCTGTGAGCCGGTCTGCCCGGTCGAGGCCATCTTCTACGAGGACGACGTCCCGGAGCAGTGGAAGGACTACACCGGGGCCAACTACGAGTTCTTCGAGGACCTGGGCTCGCCGGGTGGCGCGTCGAAGATCGGCAAGGTGGAGAAGGACGCCTCCTTCGTCGCCGCCCAGCCGCCGCGCGGAGAGGGCCACTGAACCGCCCCGCGCCGGTTTCGGCACGGCTGCCCGAGTTCACCTGGGACACGCTGGACGCCGCTGCCACCCTGGCCGCGGCGCACCCGGACGGCCTGATCAACCTCTCGATGGGCACGCCGGTCGACCCGGTGCCGCCGGTGATCCGGCAGGCGCTGGCGGACGCGTCCGACGCCCCGGGGTATCCGCTGACCGCGGGTACCCCGGCACTGCGCGACGCCATCGCCGCCTGGGTGGCCCGGGTCTGCGGCGCCGGCCTCGACGGGTTGGGCGTCCTGCCGACGATCGGTTCCAAGGAACTGGTCGCCTGGCTGCCCACCCTGCTCGGGATCGGCCCCGGTGACGTGGTGGTGGTGCCGTCGATCGCGTATCCCACCTACGAGGACGGGGCCCGGCTCGCCGGTGCCACCACCGTCCGCGCCGACTCGCTCACCGCCGTCGGCCCGACCTCGCGGGTACGCCTGGTCTGGGTCAACTCGCCGGGCAACCCCACCGGCCGGGTGCTGCCCGCCGCGCACCTGCGCAAGGTGGTCGACTGGGCCAGGGAGCGCGGCGCGGTGGTGGCCAGCGACGAGTGCTACCTGCCACTGGGCTGGACCCCCGACGCCGAGCCGGTGTCGGTGCTCTCGCCCGAGGTGTGCGGCGGGTCGTACGACTCGGTGCTGGCGGTGCACTCGCTGTCCAAGCGTTCCAACCTGGCGGGCTACCGCGCCGGGTTCGTCGCGGGTGACCCGGCGCTGGTCGCCGAGCTGCTCAGGGTCCGCAAGCACGCCGGCATGATCGTCCCGGCGCCGGTGCAGGCCGCCATGGTGGCCGCGCTGGCCGACCAGGCGCACGCCGACGAGCAGCGGGAACGCTACCGGGCGCGGCGGGAGACGCTGTTCGCCGCGTTCACCCGGGCGGGCTTCACGGTCGAACACTCCGAGGCCGGGCTCTACCTGTGGATGACCCGCGGGGAGAACTGCTGGGACACCGTCGACTGGCTGGCTCGCCGGGGCATCCTGGTCGCCGCCGGCGTCTTCTACGGCCCGACCGGCGCCCGACACGTCCGGGCGGCGCTCACCGAGTCCGACGCACACGTCGCGGCGGTCGCCGCCCGGCTCGCCCAACCCTGACCGTCCCGCCGACGAGGCCCGCGAGTTCGCTCATCCCGTCGGTGGCGTGGCGGGACGAGGCCATGGCCGCTCCTGTGGGCTGACCGGCGTACCGGTCAGGTCGGGGCGATATCCTCGGCCGGACCTGGTTCGGGGCCGTCGGCCCCGCGCCGGAGCGGGACGGCGAGGTGTGCGGATGGTGGGCAGGGCCGGGGCGCGGATGCGGGCGGCGGTGGTCGGTACCGGCCTGATCGGCGGGTCCGTGCTGCTCCGGCTGCACGCCGCCGGTCTCGATGTGGCCGGCTGGGATCCGGACGAGGCGACCCGCCGGCAGGCGCGGCAGGCCGGCGTACGGACCCCGGACGGGATGGTCGAGGCGGTGGCCGACCGGGACGTGGTCTTCCTGTGCGGGCCACTGCCGACCCTGCCCGGCACGCTGCTGGAGGTGGCGGCGGCCACCCCGGCCGGCTGCCTGCTGACCGATGTCGGGAGCACCAAGGCGGAGCTGGCCGCGTTCGCCGCCGAGCGGGGGCTGACCCACCGGTTCGTCCCCGGTCATCCGATGGCCGGCACCGACCGGGCCGGTCTCACCGCGGCGCTGCCGGAACTCTTCGACGACGCCGCCTGGGTGCTCTGCCCGGCGCCCGGGCCGGGCCTGGCCGCGTTCCGCCGGCTCGCCGCGCTGCTGATGGAGGTCTTCGCCGCCCGGGTGGTGCCGCTCGCGGCCGACCGGCACGACACCGTCGTCGCGCTCGTCTCGCACGTGCCGCACCTGCTCGCCGGGGCGCTGGCCGGTGCGGCCGAACGCTCGCCGCTGCGGGACGCGGTGCTGTCGCTGGCCGCCGGCAGCTTCCGCGACGGCAGCCGGGTGGCCGGCACCCCACCGGAGCGTACGGCGAACATGCTGCTCGGCAATCGGGCCGAGGTGCTGGCCGCGCTGGCGTCGGTGACCGCCTTCCTCGACGAGTTGGCCGGCGCGCTGCGCGACGGCGACCGGGCCACGTTGACCGCGCGGTACGCCGAGGGTCGCTCCGCCCGGGCCGCGCTGGCCGCCCGGCCGACGGCCGAGGTGCGCCGCCGTTTCCCGCTCGCCGGCTCCGCCGGGGAACTGCGTTTCCTGCATGAGCTGGGCGCGGCCGGTGGGCACCTGCACGGCTGCCGGACCGTCGGCGACGAGGTGGAATACCTGGGCCGCCGGTTGGTCGTGGAGACACGCGACCGGCCCGTCCCGCCGTTAGGGTGAGGGCGTGACGGACGGACCGGTCGAGGCGTCGGTACTGGCGCTCGACGACCTGGTGGCCCGAGCGCGTGCCCTGGCCGACGCCGGGCCCCGGCAGCTGCTCGGTATCGCCGGGACGCCCGGTGCCGGGAAGTCGACCCTGGCCGAGCGGATCGTGGCGGCGGTCGGTCCGGCGGCCCGGCTGGTCCCGATGGACGGCTTCCACCTGGCGCAGTCGGCGCTGGCGCGGTTGGGTCGGGCCGACCGCAAGGGCGCTGTGGACACGTTCGACGCCAACGGGTACGTCTCGCTGCTGCGTCGGTTGCACCGCAAGGAGCCGACCTCGGTCTGGGCGCCGGCGTTCCGGCGGGACATCGAGGAGCCGGTCGCCGGCGCGATCGAGGTGCCACCCTCGGTTCGCCTGGTGGTCACCGAAGGTAACTATCTGTTGTTCACCGACCCGCCGTGGGACGAGGTCCGGTCGTTGCTGCACGAGGTGTGGTTTCTCGACCTGGACGCGCGGCTGCGGCAGCGCCGGCTGGTCGCCCGGCACGAGGCGTACGGGCGGTCGCCGGCCGAGGCGGCGGCCTGGGTGCACGGCAGCGACGAGGCGAACGCCGCGCTGGTCGCCCGCACCGCCGACCGGGCCGATCTGGTGGTACGCCTCGCCGACGCCCTGCCCGGGTGACGGGTCGTCCCCGGCGCGGTCGTCGGGGTTGACGACCCGGCCCGGTCTCCACTGTGTCCGAAGAATGTCATTTCCCGGCCTTCATTTTACATACTGAGTATGTAATTCTGAGCCTCGTCAATGCGACTTCCCGCAGTGATGACGCACGACGAGGAGGATCCGTTGCACCTGAGAAGAAGGAAAACGGCCGCACTCGGCCTCGCGGTCGGTCTGGCGGTGACCACGCCCGCCGCCGCGTCGGCCGCCGCTCCGGCCGGCTCCCCGGCCGCCCGACCCGCCGTGCCATCGGCGACCGCGATCGGGAAACACACCGTCACCCTGCTGACCGGCGACCGGGTCACCGTCACCGCCGGCGGCAAAACCTCCGTCCAGCCGGGCCCCGGCCGGGAGAAGATGCCGTTCCTGGTACGCCGCGAGCGCGGACACCTCTCGGTGGTGCCGCAGGACGCGGTCGCGCTGATCCGGGCCAACCGGGTCGACCCGCGACTGTTCGACGTCACCGGCCTGATCGACGCCGGCTACGACGACGCACGCCGCGACGACCTGCCGCTGCTGGTGTCGTACGGCTCCGGCGCGGCGCGACGCGGCGTGGCCGCGCTGCCCGGCGCCCGGGTGACGCGGGACCTGCCGCCCATCGGTGGCGCGGCGGTCAGCGCCGGCAAGTCCTCCACCGCGGCTGTCTGGTCCACCGTCACCACGGGGCCGTCCGGGGCCCGGCTCGGCGCGGCGGGGGGCGTCGAGCGGATCTGGCTCGACGGCCGTCGCCAGCCCACTCTCGACCACACCGTTCCGCAGATCGGCGCGCCCGCCGCCTGGTCCGCCGGCCTCACCGGCAAGGGCGTGACCGTGGCGGTGCTCGACACCGGCATCGACGCCACCCACCCCGACCTGGCCGGCAAGATCGCCGAGGCGCGCAACTTCAGCGAGGTCGACGACAGCCGGGACACGGTCGGGCACGGCACCCACGTCGCGGGGACCATCGCCGGCAGCGGCGCGGCCTCCGGCGGCCGGTACAAGGGCGTCGCGCCCGACGCCAGCCTGCTGGACGGCAAGGTCTGCGAGGACGCCGGCTGCTCCGAATCCGCGATCCTGGCCGGGATGCAGTGGGCGGCCGTCGAGAAGCGGGCCGCCGTGATCAACATGAGCCTCGGCGGCATGGACACCCCCGAGATCGACCCGCTGGAAGAGGCGGTCGGGACGCTCACCGAGCAGACCGGCACCCTCTTCGTCATCGCCGCCGGCAACGACGGCGCTGATGGCGCGGTCGGCTCCCCGGCCAGCGCCGATGCCGCGCTCGCCGTGGGCGCGGTGGACCGCGCCGACGACCTCGCCGACTTCAGCAGCCGAGGGCCCCGCGTCGGTGACGACGCGCTGAAGCCCGAGATCACCGCGCCCGGCGTGGACGTGGTGGCCGCCCGGTCGGCGCACGGCCAGATCGGCGACCCGGTGGGGGAGCGCTACGTCACCCTCTCCGGCACCTCGATGGCCACCCCGCACGTGGCCGGTTCGGCGGCGCTGCTCGCCCAGCGGCACCCCGACTGGAAGGCCGGTCAGCTCAAGTCGACCCTGATGGCCGCGGCCAAGCCACACCCGGCGCAGACGGCGTACCAGCAGGGCGCCGGACGGGTGGACGTGGCCCGGGCGATCACCCAGCAGGTGACCAGCGACCCGGCCAGCGTGTCCTTCGGTCGTACGCTCTGGCCGCACCACGACGACGCGCCGGTGACCCGTACGGTGAGCTGGCGCAACACCGGCCCGGCCCCGGTCACCCTCGACCTGACCGTCCAGGCCAGCGGCCCCGACGGGAAGGCCGCCCCGAGCGGCATGTTCACCCTCGGCGTGCAGCGGATCACCGTGCCGGCCGGCGGGCACGCCGAGACCACCGTCACCGTGAACACCCGGCTCGGCGACGCCGACGGCTACTGGACCGGTCGGGTCCTCGCCCGCAGCGGGACGACCGTCGCGGTCACCCCGATGGCCGTGCACCGCGAGGTGGAGAGCTACACCGTCACCATCAAGCACCTCGGCCGTGACGGCGCGCACGACGGGGCCGGCAGCAGCCAGCTCTACGGGCTGACCAGCTTCAGCGTGTACGAAATCGACGGGCCCGACGGCGTCGGGCAGGTGCGGGTGCCCAAGGGGAAGTACGGGCTCGGCAGCTTCTTCCTCGAGCCCAACCCCGACGGTGAGACTGGCAAGCTCAGCCTGCTGGCCCAGCCCGAACTGCTGGTCGACCGGGACCGGGAGATCGTCGTCGACGTCCGCCGGACCGCGCCGGTGAAGATCGCGCTGCCACAGGCCGATGCGCAACCGGCGTTGGCCACGGCCACCGCCGACTTCCGGGCCGACGACGGCTCCAGCTACGGGTTCGGTCTGCTCGCCAACTCCTTCGAGGACGTGGCCACCGGGCAGCTCGGCGGCACCGTGTCGGCGGACCGGTTCGTCTCCAGCATCGACGGCCAGTGGGCCGAGCTGGGCGGCAAGCACAGCCCGTACCTGTACGCGGTGAGCGAGGCGTTCCCCGGCCGGGTGCCCACCGGGTTCGTCCGCAAGTACCGCAAGGCCGACCTGGCCACCGTCAAGCACACCTTCCGCGACGTCTATCCCGGGCTGCAGGCCGAGCGCGCGGTCTTCCCGGACAACGGCTACAACACGGGCGGCTGGGCCGTCGTGCTCCCCACCGACGTGCCGGGCGAGCGCGTCGAGCACTACAGCACCAACAGGATGCGGTGGACCTCCGAGTTGCGGTTCGGCCGCCCCAGCCCGGAAGGGTGGCTGGACACCGAGGCGATCCTGGAGTCCCCGCCCACCGCGTACAAGGCGCGGCGGACGGTCGGCGAGACCTGGGGCGCCGCCCCGCTCGGGCCCTCCGCGCTGCCCACCCGGTGGGTCTTCCCGAACGTCGGCCGGCTGGGTGACCTGATCTTCGCCGGGGTGCCGATGTTCAGCGACGCCGCCGGCCACCCCGGCCACTCGGTCACCGACAGGGGCCGCACCGCGCTGTGGCGCAACGGGAAGTTGGTCGGCGAGACCGACGGCGCCGGGTACGGCGAGTTCGAGGTGCCCGCCGCGGCGGCCGACTACAAGCTGACCGTCTCGGCGACCCGCAGCCTGAGTGACCTGGGCACCGAGGTGGAGTCCACCTGGACCTTCCGGTCCAAGCACGCCACCGGCCAGAATCCGCTGGCGCTGCCGGTGTCGGCGATCGGCTTCCGGCCGCGGCTGGCGGCCGACAACAGCGCCCCGGCGGGCCGGTCGCTGACCATCCCGGTCGACGTGCGACGGCAGGACGGCGCGGGTACGGCCCGGGTGAAGAGCCTGACCGTCGACGCCTCGTTCGACGGGGGGAAGACCTGGGTCAAGGCCGGCGTGATGCAGGTCCCCCGGCACGGCTGGGCGGCAGTGGTCAAGCACCCGGCCGCCGCCGGACACGTGTCCCTGCGGGCCACCGCCCAGGACACCGACGGCAACACCGTGACCACCCGGATCATCCAGGCGTACCGCCTGAAGTGAGCCGGTCCCGACCGGGCCCGCGGGCCCGGTCGGGCGGTCGTGACCGGGGTCGGGGCGGGTGCCCCGGCCCCGGTCAGTCGTTGGCGTGCAGGGCGGCGTTCAGCTCGATGCCCCGGCCGGTACGCGGCCTCGCCTCCAACGCCCCGGTGACCGAGTTGCGCCAGAAGAGCAGCCCGTCGACGCCGGAGAGTTCGCGGGCCTTGACCACCCGCCCGTCCGGCAACGTGATCTTCGAGCCGGCGGTGACGTAACAGCCGGCCTCGACCACACAGTCGTCGCCGAGGGAGATGCCGATGCCGGCGTTCGCGCCGACCAGACTCCGTTCGCCGATGCGCACCTTCTCGGTGCCGCCCCCGCTGAGGGTGCCCATGATCGAAGCGCCCGCCCCGATGTCCGAGCCGTCGCCGACCACCACACCCTGCACGATCCGGCCCTCCACCATCGAGGTGCCCAGGGTGCCGGCGTTGAAGTTGCAGAAGCCCTCGTGCATCACGGTGGTCCCGGCGGCCAGGTGCGCGCCGAGCCGGACCCGGTCCGCGTCGGCGATCCGCACCCCCGAGGGGACCACGTAGTCGGTCATCCGAGGGAACTTGTCCACCCCGTACACCGCCAGATGGCGGCCGGCGGCCCGCTCGATCACCCGCAGCTCGTCCACGCGCTCGGGCGGGCACGGCCCGGCCGAGGTCCAGGCCACGTTGGCCAGCTTGCCGAAGATGCCGTCCAGGTTCAGCTCGTTGGGCCGCACCATGCGGTGGGAGAGCAGGTGCAGGCGCAGGTACGCGTCGGCGGCGTCCTTGATCGGGTCGTCCAGGGAACCGATCACGGTGACCACCTGGACCGTACGCAGGCCGGGCAGCGCGCGTTCGCCAATCGCGCCGGGCGGCAGGTCGAGCACGTCGGCCTGGTCCTCCCCGGGGACCAGCGGCAACTCGCCGAGTCCCAGCTTGCCGGTCGGGTACCAGGTGTCGAGGACCTGGTCCTCACCGGTGACGGTGGCCAGGCCGATACCCCAGGCGGATTCCGACGTCACGTGCTCTCCCTCTCGCTCGTCGACGGCGCGGGCCGGTACGCCGCGCGGGCCTCCGCGCCGGAGCGTCCCACGCCAGCCGCGCCGGAACGCTTGCTTCTCGCGCCCGCCGACCCTGAAGGTACCGTGCGAGACATGCAGAACCCGCTGACCCCCGAGGTACTGGCCGATCCGGTGGCGCTGACCCGCGCCCTGGTCGACATCGAGTCCGTCTCCCGCAACGAGAAGGCGATCGCCGACTGCGTGGAGGAGGTGCTGCGGGGAGTGCCACACCTGGCGACCTTCCGGCACGGCAACACGGTGATGGCCCGCACCGAGTTGGGGCGGGACACCCGCGTGGTGCTCGCCGGGCATCTCGACACCGTCCCGTTGAACGGCAACTTCCCGTCGACCATGCGCGGCGACCTGATGTACGGCTGTGGCACCTCGGACATGAAGTCGGGGGTGGCGTTCGCGCTGCACCTGGCTGTCACCCTGCCGGACCCACGCTACGACGTGACGTACTTCTTCTACGAGGCCGAGGAGATCGAGTCCAGGTACAACGGGCTCACCCTCGTGGCCGAGGAGCACCCGGAGTGGTTGCAGGCGGACTTCGCGGTGTTGCTGGAGCCGACGTACGGCATCGTGGAGGCCGGCTGCCAGGGCACCATGCGGGCGGTCGTCACCACGTACGGCGAGCGGGCCCACGCCGCCCGGTCCTGGCGCGGGGTGAACGCCATCCACGGCGCGGGTGAGGTGCTGCGGCGACTCGCCGGATACCAGGCCCGCCGGGTGACCATCGACGGCTGCGACTACCGCGAGGGGCTGAACGCGGTCCGGATCACCGGCGGCGTCGCCGGCAACGTCATTCCGGACCGGTGCGAGATCGAGGTCAACTACCGGTACGCCCCGGACCGTGACCCGGTGGCGGCCGAGGCGCACCTGCGCGAGGTCTTCGCCGGCTTCGACCTGGCGGTGACGGACGCGGCTCCCGGAGCGGCCCCGGGCCTGGGCGCGCCCGCCGCGCAGGAGTTCCTCGCCGCGGTGGGTGCGGCGCCGATCGGCAAGCTGGGCTGGACGGACGTGGCCCGGTTCGCGGCGATGGGGATTCCGGCGTTGAACTTCGGGCCCGGCGACCCCAACCTGGCCCACCACCGGGACGAGCATGTCGAGATCACCAAGATCCGCGACGGTGCCGCCACCCTCCACCGCTGGCTCGCCCCGGCCTGATCGTCGCGGCGGACAAGCCCGCCCGGGCTACCCGTCCTGGCCCGGCCGCCCTCCCTGCCCGGATCGGTTTGCTCCGGCCGCCACGGCCGGGCCGAACCTGCCCCACGGACGGCGCGAGGCCCCGGCGGTCAGCGACCGCGGGGCCCCGTGGTGGTCGGTGGCCGGCCGGACGAGGCCGGTCAGGCGCTGGTCAACAGTGAGGTGTCGGTGGTGTCGGCGGATTCGGAGGCAGGCTCCGGCGCGGACTCCAGGGCGCGTGCACGGCGGCGCTCGGCCACCACGTCGCGGATGCGCCGCTGCATCTGTCGGCGGATCCGCATCCGCTCGTTGTTGCTGATCACGCTGGCTCCTCCCCGAGAGCGCGGTCGGGGCATACCCGGTATGTGAATAGTAAGACGTACGAGCGAGCGAAATAGTTGCCCAAGATCACGAGTTTTTTCCTGCCTGTCACCTGGCCCACCCCGCAGGTGCGACTCCACTACGGTGGCTGGCATGAGCCAGAGCAACGGGAGACGACCGGGCCGCGACCCGGAGCGGCACCGCGGTGCTGTCACACTGCGTCGCGGGGCCATTCCGGACAGCACCGCCGATCAGCGGCTGCTGGACTCGCGCAGCCGCGGCGACTGGAAGACCAAGGACTCCTGGCGCGCGCTGCGGATCCTCTCCGAGTTCGTCGAGGGCTTCGACACCCTGGCCGACCTCCCGCCCGCGGTCAGCGTCTTCGGCTCGGCGCGCAGCCGGCCGGAGAGCCCGGAGTGCCGGATGGCCGAGGAGCTGGGGGCGGCCCTGGCCCGAGCCGGGTACGCGGTGATCACCGGCGGTGGGCCGGGCGTGATGGAGGCGGCCAACCGGGGTGCCCGTGAGGCCGGCGGGCTCTCCGTCGGACTGGGTATCGAACTCCCCTTCGAACAGGGCCTCAACGAGTGGGTCGACCTGGCCATCGACTTCCGGTACTTCTTCGCCCGCAAGACCATGTTCGTCAAGTACGCCCAGGCATTCGTGGTGCTGCCCGGCGGCTTCGGGACGATGGACGAGCTGTTCGAGGCGCTCACCCTGGTGCAAACCGGCAAGGTGACCCGGTTCCCGGTGGTGCTGATGGGCACGACGTACTGGCGTGGACTGCTCGACTGGCTGCGCGACACCATGGCCGCCGAGGGCAAGATCGGTGCTGTCGACCTGGAACTGATCCGCCTCACCGACGACGTCAGCGCCGCCGTCCGACACATCGTCGAGGCCGAGGCGGCCCTCTCCGCCGAGCAGGAGGCGGTCCGCGCGGAATCCGTCGCTCTGACCGCCGCCGAACAGCGGGCCGCCCGGCGGGCGGCGCAGGACATGCCGCGCGAGGTGGCGCAGGACGGGGCGGCGCAGGACGGGTCGCGCGGGCCGGCGCAGGGCGCGCCGGGTCGGGCCGCCGGCAACCGGGGGGACTGAGCGGGTGGCCGCCATCTGCGTTTTCTGCGCGTCCTCCCGTACCCTCGATCAGCGGTGGCTGGACCTGGCGGCCGAGACCGGCGCGGAGCTCGCCCGGCGCGGGCACACGGTGGTCAGCGGCGGCGGTTGCGTCGGGATGATGGGAGCCCTGGCCGACGGTGCCCGGGCGGCCGGCGGGCGCACCCTGGGGATCATCCCGCAGTCCCTGGTCGACCTGGAGGTCGCCGACCTGGCCTCCGACGAGCTGCTGGTGACGGCGAGCATGGCGGACCGCAAGACGCTCATGATCGAGAAGTCGGACGCGTTTCTCACCCTGCCGGGCGGGCTCGGCACCCTGGACGAGCTCTTCGAGGTCTGGACCACCGCCACGCTGGCCCTGCACGCGAAACCGATGGTGCTGGTCGACACCGACGGTTTCTACCGGCCCCTGCTCGACTGGCTCGGCACCCTGACCGACCAGACCTTCCTCAAACCGGCCGGCTTCGACCTGCTCACGGTGGCCGCCACCGTCCCCGAGGCGCTGGACGCCCTGCAACCCCACCTCCCCTAGCCCCCACGCTGGGGGACGGGCCGGGGTTAGTG
>NZ_SMKF01000061.1 GCF_004348325.1 Micromonospora sp. KC213
CGGTAGCCACCGCCACCGCCACCGGGACCCCCACCGGGACCGCCGCGGAAGCCACCGCCACCGCCACCGGGACCGCCACGGAAGCCACCGCCACCGCCGCCGCCGCCGCCGGGGCGACCGGCGCCGCCACCGGGACGACCCGCGCCGGGGCCACCGGGGCGACCCGTGGTGGGCCGCTGGCTCGGCATCGAGGCCGGGCTCGGCCGCGGCGGCATGGACGCCGGGCTGGGCCGCGGCGGCATGCCCGACGGGCTCGGCCGGGGACCGCCGGCACCGGCGGCCGGGGGCCGCTGCTGCTGGCCACCCTGGATACCGAACGGGTTGTTACCGGCGCCGCGCGCCGGCGGACGACCGCCCGGACGAGTGCCCGGACCCGGGGCCGGCGCGCCGGGACGACCGGCGGCCGGGGAACCCGGACGGGGCGGCATGGCACCCGGCCCCGGACGCGGGCCGGGCCGCGGACCGCCCTCGGTCGGTGGTTCACGACGGACGTTCTCGCGTTGCTGTTGGCGGGCGGCCTGTGCGGCCTTGACCGCGGCCTCCTGCTCGGCCTTCAGCGCGGCGGCACGCGCCTCGGCGGCCGCCACCTCGATGTCGTGGGCACTCGCCGGCTTGGCGACCGGAGTCGCCTGCGGCGGGCCGGGAACCGGACCCTTGGGCTTCGGCCCGGGAGTCGGCGGTCCGGGCCGCCGGGGCGGCGCGGGCTTCGCCGAGACCCGGGGGGCACTCGGGGCCGGAGACGGCGTCGGGGTCGGGGTCGGACCCGCAGCTGCCGCCGACGGGGCGGACGGCACCTGGTTTCCGGCGGACGCGACGAATGCGCCACGCAGCCGTCGGGCGACGGGCGCCTCGACGGTGCTGGACGCGGACTTCACGAACTCGCCCATCTCCTTGAGTTTGGCGAGAACGGTCTTGCTTTCGACCCCGAGCTCCTTAGCAAGCTCGTGTACGCGGGCCTTACCTGCCACTGCACTCCTCACTCCGAGGTCGTGCGGGCAGCACCCGCAGCGACCTCACTCCTGCACTTGAAGCCTGGTCATTTCTGACGCTTCATCGTGTGCTCATGTCGGTCGTCCTACCTTGCTAGCGACCTTCGCCCGGTCGGGTTGACCGGACGTAGTGGTTGGCGCGTCGACGTACTCCGCGACGGCACCGTGGTCGGGAACCCCGGCCGCCCGCAGCGCACGCCCGAAGGCGCGACGCCGCACCGCCTGGGCGAAGCAGGCCGGATCAGGATGCATGTTCGCGCCCCGACCCGGCAGGCTGCGGGCCGGATCGGGGCGGAGGCTGACATCAGCCCCGTCACCGACCGCGACGATCCGCAGCAATTCGCTGGCCGGCGCGCGTTGCCGGCAACCCACACAGGTGCGCTCCGGCTGCGCGCGTCGTACCACTGGAGGAAGTCTACCCCTAGCTCGTCGAGATCGCTCCGCCCGGCTCCGGGACGTGATCAGCTCCGCTGCGGCCACCGGCGCCCGACTGCTCCGCGTCGGACCGGATGTCGATCCGCCAACCGGTCAGTCGCGCCGCAAGTCGGGCATTCTGCCCCTCGCGGCCGATCGCGAGCGAGAGCTGGAAATCAGGTACGGTCACCCGCGCCGTCCGGGTGGCCAGATCCACCACCTCGACCCGCAGCGCCTTGGCCGGCGACAACGCGTTGCCGACGAAGGTCGCCGGATCGTCCGACCAGTCGATGATGTCGATCTTCTCACCGTGCAGCTCGCTCATCACCGCACGCACCCGCTGCCCCATCGGGCCGATGCAGGCACCCTTGGCGTTCACGCCCTGGACGGTGGACCGCACCGCGATCTTCGTACGGTGACCCGCCTCACGGGCGATCGCGCCGATCTCCACCGTGCCGTCGGCGATTTCCGGTACCTCCAGCGCGAAGAGCTTCTTGACCAGCGCCGGGTGCGTACGGGAGAGGGTGATCTGCGGACCACGCATCCCCTTGGTCACGTGCACCACGACGCAGCGGATCCGCTCACCGTGCTCGTACCGCTCCCCGGGAACCTGCTCCGACTGCGGCAGCACCCCCTCCAGCTTGCCCAGGTCGACGCTGACGATGCCCTTTTCCTTGCGGGCCTCGTGCGCCTGCACCACACCGGTGACCAGATCACCGTCCCGGCCGACGTACTCGCCGAAGTGCACCTCGTCGGTGGCCTCCCGCAACCGTTGGAGGATCACCTGCTTGGCGGTCATCGCCGCGATCCGGCCGAAGTCGTGCGGGGTGTCGTCCCACTCCCGCACCACCATGCCGTCGGCGTCCACCTCCTGGGCGTACACCAGGGCCGCCCCGGTCTTCCGGTCGATCTCCACCCGGGCGTGCGGCTCGGCGCCCTCGGTGTGCCGGTAGGCGGTCAGCAGCGCGGTCTCGATCGCCGCGAGGATCGTGTCGAACGGGATCTCCCGCTCGCGCTCGAGTGCGCGCAGCGCCGCGAGGTCGATGTTCACCTCTCCTCGTCCTCCACATCATCTTCGTCGTCATCATCGTCGATGTCCTCGCCGGCACCGTCGAACTCGTCCGCCTCGTCGATCTCGTCGAGGCGGCTGAACTCGACCTGCACCCGGCCGGGGCCGAGCTCGGCGTACCGGTGTTCGCTGCGGCCGGAGTCGGCCTCCAGCACCACGCGCTCGTCGTCGGCCGCCGTCACCCGGCCGGTCACCTGGCGGTCCCCGGTCGGCTGCCCGTCGCGTCCCGGCGCAGCGCCCCGCACGGTCACCCTGACCAGTCGGCCGACGTTGCGTCGCCAGTGCCGGGGCAGGGTCAGCGGCCGGTCCACGCCCGGTGAACTCACCTCGAGCTGGTACTCCCCCGCCACGATGTCGCCGCCGGCCTCCTCGGCCGCGTCGAGCGCCGCCGACACCGCGCGGGAGACGTCCGCGACGGCGTCCAGGTTGATCCCACCGTCGGCGTCCACGATCACCCGCACCACGTGTCGCCGGCCGGCCCGGGAGACCGACAGGTCCTCCAGGTCGTACCCCTCCCGGGTGACCACCGGCTCGATCACCTCGCGCAGCCGGGCCCGCCGCGCGGCGAGATCGCCCCGGGGTGCGCCGGCGCGATCCGAGCCCCGGGAGCCGTCGGTACGACGGGATCGTCCCGCCGGCCCGGTCGGCCGGGCAGCCCGACCACGCTGCGTCATCTGGCGCCCCTTCTGCTGTGACGGCGGCGACCCCACGGTCGCCACACCCTGCTGGTACGGCGGCCACAGCCGCCACGCCGGACGCCACCGGGGCGGTCGCGCCCGGTGGTTGCGCAGAGCGTAACGCGCCGCCGGGGCGGTGGCCCGCGCGGCGCACCGACGCCGGTCGCCCACCCGACCCCGTCGATGGTGTTGACTTGTCCGGTGGCGACGGGCAGAAGAACCGCGACCAGCGGTGAATCGGGGCGAACCCGGCGGACGGTGCTGCGGGCGGGCGCGCTCCTGGCGGTGGGCGGCTCGACCGGGCCGCTGGCCGGCTGTGATCTTTTCGACGGCGACGAACCCGCACCCCCGCCCGACCCGCTGGAGTCCCTCGCCGACGAGTCCCGCGAGCTGGCCGCGCGGCATCGGGCGGCCATCGCCGCCGACCCATCGTTGGCCGACTGGCTCGCCCCGATCGCCGAGGCGCACGCCGCGCACGCCACCGAGATACGCCGGCTGATCGGGCGTCCGGAGCCCTCCGGCGCGACCCCGACCGGTACGACGCCGACGGCGACACCGGGTGACCGGGCCGCACTGCTCGCCGCGCTGCGCGAGGCCGAGCAGCGGGGCCGGCAGTCCGCCGCGAAGGCGTGCGTGGCGGCACCCGGCGAGCGGGCCGCGCTGCTCGGGTCGGTCGCCGCCGCTCGGGCCACCCACGTGGAGGCGCTGGCGTGAGCCGCCGCCTGGCACCGGCCGACGCCCGGCAGGCGCTCGCCGACGCGCTGAGCGCCGAGTACGCGGCGATCTACGCCTACGGCCCGATCGGCGTACAACTCAGCGACGCCGAGCGGCGTGCGGCCCGCTCGGCCGAGGCCGCGCACCGGGCCCGCCGGGACGCGCTGGTGCTCCAGCTCAGCGGGGACGGCGGACAGCTTCCCGCGGACCGCGCCGGGTATGCCCTGCCATTCCCCGTGACCGACCGGGCCGGCGCGTTGCGGCTGGCGGTCGAGATCGAGGAGCGGACGGGCGCCTTCTGGCGGGCGGCACTGCCGGTCACCAGCGGAGCGGAGCGGACCCGGGCGTTGAACGCGTTGACCGACTGCGCGGTGCGGGCCACCCGCTGGCGGCGGGCCGCCCGGGTCACCCCGGTCACCGTGGCCTTTCCCGGCCGGCCCCGCTGAGCCCGGCCGGGGTCGTTCCGGCACGCCGTACCTCGACCGTCAGGTCGCGGGCCAGGCCGTTCCGGTTGCGCTCCGCATACGAGGTATGCATACTCCGTTGCCATGTCCATCCGTCACGGCCTGCTCGCCCTGCTCGAGCGCGGCCAGATGTACGGCTACCAGTTGCGGGCCGCTTTCGAGGAGTCGACCGGCTCGACCTGGCCGCTGAACATCGGACAGGTGTACACCACCCTCAACCGGCTCGAACGCGACGGACTGGTCCGGCCGCTGCCCGAACACGAGGGCGGGCAGCGGCCATACGAGATCACCGACGCCGGGCGGGCCGACCTGGCGCTCTGGTTCGCCACCCCGATCAGCCGCGCCGACCGCCCGCGCGACGAGTTGTCGATCAAGCTGGCCCTGGCGATGACCACACCCGGGGTGGACGTGCGGACCGTGGTGCAGACCCAACGCAGCGCCACCATGCGCACCCTGCAGGAACTGACCCGGCTGAAGTACGCCAGCGACAAGCCGGAGGACCTGCCGTGGCGGCTGGTGCTGGACGCGATGGTGTTCCAGGCCGAAGCGGAGATCCGCTGGCTGGACCACTGCGAGACGAGCCTGGTGCGCCACCGTCCCGCCACATCGGCCGGTGGCGTCGCACGCGCCGGTGCCGAGCACGCGCACGAACACACCGACCAGGAGATCCACCGGTGATCGAGGTGGGTCGACCCGTACTCGACCTGCGCGACGTGCACCGCACCCACGGCAGCGGCGAGGCCGCGGTGCACGCGTTACGCGGGGTGAGTCTGAGCGTGGTGCCGGGCGAACTGGTCGCCGTGATGGGCCCCTCCGGCTCCGGCAAGTCGACCCTGCTCACGCTCGCCGGTGGACTCGACCGCCCCACCGCCGGTGAGGTGCTGGTCGAGGGAGAGTCGTTGGGCGCGCTCGACCGGCAGGAGCTGGCCCGGCTGCGTCGGCGCCGGATCGGTTACGTATTCCAGAACCTCAATCTGCTGGGCAGCCTCACCGCCGCCGAGAACGTGGCGCTGCCGTTGGAACTGGACGGGGTGGGGGTACGGGCGGCCCGCCGGGCGGCCATGGTCGCGCTGGAGGAGGTCGGCCTGACCGGGCTGGGCGGACGCTTCCCCGACCAGATGTCCGGCGGCCAGCAGCAGCGGGTGGCGATCGCCCGGGCGCTGGTCGGCGAACGCCGGCTGGTGCTGGCCGACGAGCCGACCGGCGCCCTGGACTCGCAGACCGGGGAGGCGGTACTGCATCTGCTGCGCCGCCGGGTCGACGCGGGCGCGGCCGGGGTGCTGGTCACCCACGAGGCGCGGCACGCCGGCTGGGCCGACCGGGTGGTGTTCCTCCGGGACGGGGTGATGGTCGACGCGACCGTGCCCCTGCCCAGCGTCGAGCAACTGCTCTCCGGCAGCGGCCGGTGAGGCCGGGGCCCTCACCGGCGCAACCGGCGACAGGCGGAGACCGCGGAGACGGCCTCGCCGCCGGGCCGGCGACGCGCCTGATGTCCGCCGACGACGCTGCGGGTCCGACCGCGTTCCGGCCCCGGGGCAGGTTCGCCGAGACGGTCGGCTCCTGGCGGGCCGCGCTGCGCATCGCCCGGCGGGAGGCGCGTCGGGCCCGCCGCCGCACCGCGCTGGTGCTGGCGATGATCGCCCTGCCGGTGCTGGCGTTGACCTTCGCCGCGGTCAGCTACGACATGTCCGAGCTGACCCACGCCGAACGCGTCGGTCAGCGGATCGGCAACGCCGACGCGGAACTGCGCTGGACCGTCGACAACCCAATCGTGCAGGACCTCTGGGGCGATGAGACATTCGACGCCGGCGGGGAGCGGCGGGAGCGCACCCGCCCGGCGCGGGCCGAGGAAGTCCTCGCCCTGCTTCCGCCCGGCAGCCGGGTCGCCTCCGTCGAGTGGACGCAGTTCGAGGCGCGGGTCGGTGACCAGCTGGAGTCCTATTCGGCCCGGATACTGGACCTGACCGACCCGCTCGCCCGCTCGACGGTCCGGCTGCGCGCCGGGCGGGTGCCGGCCGCCGCGACCGAGATCGCCGTCACCGCGCCGGCACTGCGTGGGCTCGGGGTGCCGCTCGGCGACCAGGTCGTCCTGGCTGACGGCTCACGCTGGTACACCGTTGTCGGCGTGGTCGAGTTCCCCGACGAGCTTCGCGAGGTGATCGCGGTGCACCCGGGTGGGGTGCCGGCCGGCGAGCTCGGGCCGAGCCTCTGGCTGGCGGACCTGCCGGGCCCGGTGGACGCGGCACTGGTCCGCCGGCTCAACGCGCGCGGCGTCACGGTGACCACACGCGGCCCGGCACCGGGCACCACGGAGATCGGCGCGGACGACGGGCTGCCGCTGTCGGCGCACGACGCCGAGGAGGCCGGCAGCGCGGTGCTCGTGGTCGGCCTCGGCCTGCTGGAGGTGGTGCTGCTGGTGGGGCCGGCCTTCGCGGTCGGCGTACGACGCCGCCGCCGGGACCTCGCGCTGGTCGCGGTGGCCGGTGGTGACGCGGTCCACCTACGCCGCATCGTGCTCGCCGACGGGGTGGTGCTGGGCTGCGC
The DNA here is from genome assembly GCF_004348325.1 of Micromonospora sp. KC213. Classification (GTDB taxonomy): domain Bacteria; phylum Actinomycetota; class Actinomycetes; order Mycobacteriales; family Micromonosporaceae; genus Micromonospora. The sequence goes on from NZ_SMKF01000061.1 coordinate 6,872, forward strand.
CGGCGCCGCGGCCGGTCTGCTGCTCGGCGTGGCCGCCGCGTTCGCGGCCCAGCCGCTGCTGGAGGAGAACGTCTACGGGCACCGCTCCGGCGGGTACCGCGTCTTCCCCACGGCGTTGGCGGCGATCGCGGCGGTGGCCGTGCTGGCGGGGGTGCTGGCCGCCCTGGTGCCGGCCTGGACGGCCGCCCGGCAGGACGTCGTCGCGGGTCTGGCCGGCCGGCGCACCGTGCCGCCGCACCGGCGACGCTGGCCGCTGCTCGGTCTGGCGCTGACCGCCGTGGGCACCGGCACGGCCGCGCTCGGCGCGCAGCACAGCAGCGCCCTGGTGGTGCTGACCGGGATCGTGCTGGGCGAGCTGGGTCTGGTCTTCACCACCCCCACCCTGGTCGCCTGGCTGGCGCGCGCCGGCCCGGCGCTGCCGCTGGCTCCCCGGATCGCGCTGCGCGACGCCAGCCGCAACCGCTCCTCCACCGCCCCCGCGGTCTCCGCCATCATGGCCGCGGTCGCCGGCTGCGTCGCCACCGGCGTCTGGGTGGCCAGCGACGAGGCCCGCGCCAGGGCGCAGTGGCGGCCCGGGATACCTCCCGGTCACGTGATGTTGCTACCCACCCGGGAGGACGAGCTGCCGCCACTGCCGGCGGTCACCGAGCGGATCCGCCACGTGCTGGCCGCCGACTCGGTCGCCCGGATCGACCGGCCGGTGTGCGCCCCACCTGTCCGGGACGACGAGTGGTGCAGCGTCGTCGCCGTGCTGCCACCCCACCAGCTCTGCCCGTTTGAGCCCGAGATGGTCCGCTCGGTCGAGGCACGCCGGCAGGCACTGGCCGACGCGCGGTGCCGGCCACCGGCGCACGACCCGTCGGGTTACCACCTGCCGGTCGTGGTGACCGACGGGTCGGCGCTGCCCGCTCTCACCGACGCGCCGCCGGAGGAGGTGGCCCGGGCGAGCGCCGTGCTGCGGGCCGGCGGCGCGGTGGTGACCGACCCGCGCTACCTGCACGAGGGCCGGGTGACGGTGACGATGACCCGCAACAACGGCGGCTCCGAGCCGCCGGCGGTGACCACCGCGGCGGTTCCCGGGTACGTGCTGCGCGGCGGCCTGCCGACGGATCATCTGGCGTTGTCGGCCCCGCTCGCCGGGCGGCTCGGCTTGGTTGTCGTCCCTGAGGGGTACGCGGTGGCGACCGGCACCGCACCGACCGACGCCCAGCAGCGGCGGCTCGTGGCCGAGCTGCGTCCACTGGCGCACCTGGTGGCGATGGTCGAGGCGGAGGCACCCGAGCCGCGCCGGCAGCCGCTGCTGGTGCTGCTGGCGGTGGCGGCCGGCATGATCACCGTGGGGGCCGCCGGGGTGGCCACCGGGCTCGCCGCCGCCGAGGGACGGCGGGACCTGTCCACCCTGGCCGCCGTCGGGGCGAGCCCGGGGGTACGCCGGGTGCTCTCGGTGTGCCAGGCCGGGGTGATCGCCGGGCTCGGCTCGGTGCTGGGCATCGGGGCCGGTCTCGGGTCCGCGGCGGTCATCCTGACCTCGGTCAACCGGCAGTTCACCGGCGCGTGGCCGGTGCAGACGCCGTACCCGATCATGGTGCCCTGGGTGACCCTGGGCGTGCTGGTGGTGGTGCCGTTGGTGGCCATGGCCGGCGCGGGCCTGTTCACCCGTTCCCGGTTGGCGGTGGAACGCCGGCTGGACTGACTCCCGCCGACCCGCACCTCAGCCGACGCCGCCCTGGACGCCGATCAGGGCGCCGATGGCGTAGGTGGCGCCGGCCGCCGCCGCGCCGAGCAGCAACTGGCGCAGGCCGCCGAGCCACCAGGGCCGGTTGGTGAACCGGGCGACGACCGCCCCGGCCGCGAAGAGCCCCACCCCGCCGACGGCGAGCGCCAACCAGAGGCTGGTGAAACCGAGCAGGTAGGTCGCCAGCGGCACCAGGGCCCCGACCGAGAAACACAGCAGCGACGAGACCGCCGCCGCCCACGGGCTGGGCTGCTCGTCGGGGTCGACCCCCAACTCCTCCCGGACGTGCACCCGCAGGGCCTCCTCCGGGTTGCGGCGGACCGCGTCGGCGACCTGCGTCGCCAGGTCCCGCGGCAGGCCCCGGGCGACCCACGCCTCGGCCAACTCCCGGGCCTCCGCCTCGGGGTGCCGTTCCAGCTCGCGGCGTTCCTTGGCCACCTCGGCGGCGACCTGCTCGTTGGCCGAACGGACGCTGGTGTACTCGCCCAGCCCCATCGAGATCGCGCCGGCGACCAGGCCGGCGGTGCCGGTGAGCACGATGCTGCGCGGCGAGACGCCGCCACCGCCGACGCCGGCGATCAGGGCGATGTTGGTGACCAGTCCGTCCATCGCGCCGAACACGGCCGGCCGCAGCCAGCCACCGGAGACGTCGGCGTGGTGCGCCTCGCGCAGCGCGGCAGGAGTCTCGGCGGTCACGGCAGGGTCAGGATCTCGTAGCCGTCGTCGGTCACGACGATCGTGTGCTCGAACTGCGCCGTCCACCTGCGGTCCTTGGTGACCACCGTCCAGCCGTCGTCCCACATGTCGTACTGGTGGGTGCCGAGGGTGATCATCGGCTCGATGGTGAAGGTCATCCCGGGTTCCATCACGTCCGTGGGACGAGGGCTGTCGTAGTGCGGCACGTAGAGGCCGCTGTGGAACGCCTCGCCGATGCCGTGGCCGGTGAAGTCGCGGACCACGCCGTAGCCGAACCGCCGGGCGTACGACTCGATGACCCGGCCGATCACGTTGATCTGGCGGCCCGGGGCGACGGCCTTGATGCCGCGCATCATCGCCTCGTGGGTCCGCTCGACCAGCAGCCGGGCCTCCTCGCTCACCTCGCCCACGCAGAACGTGGCGTCGGTGTCCCCGTGCACACCGCCGATGTACGCGGTGACGTCGACGTTGATGATGTCGCCGTCCTGCAGCACGGTGGAGTCCGGGATGCCGTGGCAGATCACCTCGTTCAGGCTGGTGCAGCAGGACTTCGGGAAGCCCTTGTAGCCCAGCGTCGACGGGTACGCCCCATGGTCGACCAGGAACTCGTGCACCACCCGGTCGATCTCGTCGGTGGTCACCCCGGGCTTGCAGTGCTCGCCGGCCAGCTGGGTCGCCTGGGCGGCGAGCCGACCGGCGATCCGCATCTTCTCGATGGTCTCCGGGGTCTGCACGTGCGAGCCGCGCCACTGGCGGGGGTGCGGCTTCCCCACGTACTCCGGTCGGACGATGTGGGCGGGCACCGCTCGCCGCGGGGAGAGCGTGCCGGGGGTCAGCGGCGCACGGACGGTCATGACCACAAGCCTATCGCCGGGGCCGGGGTGATCCCCGCCACGCACCCGTACGCCCGGCTTGTTGCCGCGGCAACGACGCTGTGCCATTGTGGCTGGCGTGGATCAACGGGGCGCACCTCCCGTCTTCTCCGCGAGCGCGGAGCTCGACGGTGCGCACCTGCGCGTGGTGGTGACCGGTGAGGTCGACATGGCGACCGCCGACACGATGCTGCAGACCGTGCTCCGGGAGCCGGCCGAGCGGGTCACCCTCGACCTGCGCCGGGTGACGTTCTTCGACTCGGCCGCCATCCACGCGGTGGTCCGGCTCGCCGACCGCCTGCCGGAACGGCTCGCCGTGCTGCCGTCGCGCCAGGTGACCCGGGTGCTGGAGATCTCCGGCCTGGCCGGGCAGCCCTGGCTGCGTCGGGACTGACCACCGCACCCGTCGGGCGGGTGGCGGTCGGGCTCAGTCCCGCAGCCGCCGGCGGGGCGTCACCGCCGGCCGTCCGACCGATGACGCCGGTGGGAGGACGGGCGGTCAGAAGACGGGCAGGCCGTCGATGCTGGCGCTGTTCTTCCTGGCCCGGTAGTCGGCCAGGTCGTCCTCCGTCCTGCGGGTGCCCCACTGCACCAGCAGGTCACGGTCACCCCGGTAGTCCAGCAGCGGGACGCCGTAGCCGCAGGAGTCGCTGACCCGCTCGACGTCCACGGTGACCACCGACCGGACGGCGTGCGGGTCCGGCGGGTCGGGGAAATCGGCCAGCCGCGCGGCGAAGCGTGGGTCGGTGCGCGGGGTTACCTCGCCCCGGCCGTACAGGCGGACGATCTTCGGCGGGCCGGTGAAGGCGCAGAACATCACCGTGATCCGGCCGTTGTCCCGCAGGTGGGCGAGGGTCTCCGCGCCGCTGCCGTGCCAGTCCAGCCAGGCCACCCGGTGCGGACCGAGGACGACGAAGGTGCCGCGCATGCCCTTGGGCGAGACGTTCACGTGCCCACCCGGCCCCGAGGGTGCGGTGGCGACGAAGAAGACCACCTGTTCCTCGATGAAGCCGCGTAGCCGGTCGTCGATCTCCGGGTGGACCTTCCCCATGTCGGCATCCTCGCACCGGCACAGGCCGGCTGGGACACCCTTTACCACCAGGCGGGACGACTCACAGCGGCGTCACGTACGCGCCGGTGATGCCCCCGTCCACCACGAACTGCGCGGCCGTCATGAACGAGGCGTCGTCGCTGGCCAGGAAGGCCACCGCGGCGGCGATCTCCGCCGGATCGCCGAACCGGCCCATCGGCACGTGCACCAGCCGGCGGGCGGCGCGTTCCGGATCGGCCGCGAACAACTCCCGCAGCAGCGGGGTGGCCACCGGGCCCGGACACAGCGCGTTGACCCGGATGCCCTCCCGGGCGAACTGCACGCCCAACTCCCGGGTCATCGCCAACACCCCGCCCTTGCTCGCCGTGTACGCGATCTGCGAGGTCGCCGCCCCCATCAACGCCACGAACGAGGCGGTGTTGATGATCGAACCCTTACCCTGCCGGCGCATGTGCGGAATGACGTACTTGCAGCAGAGGTAGACGCTGGTGGTGTTGACCCGCAGCACCCGCTCCCAGGCGTCCAGGCCGGTCTCCAGGATCGAGTCGTCCTCCGGCGGGGAGATGCCGGCGTTGTTGAAGGCCACGTCGATCCGGCCGTGCCGCGCGGCCACCCCGTCGAACAGTTCCCGCACCGCCGTCTCGTCGGCCACGTCACAGGCGACGAACTCGCCGGCGACCTCCTCGGCGGCCCGCTCACCGGCCTCGGCGTCGACATCGACGCAGACCACCCGTGCCCCCTCGGCGGCGAAGCGGCGTACGGTCGCCAGCCCGATCCCGCTGCCCGCCCCGGTCACCACCGCGACCCGGTCCGTCAGTCGACCCTGCATCGTGTTCACTCCTCGGTGCTGATGAAGACGTTCTTCACGTCGGTGAAGGCGTGCAGGGCGTCCGGGCCCAGCTCGCGACCGAGCCCGGAGCGTTTCATCCCGCCGAACGGCGTCCAGTAACGCACCGAGGAGTGCGAGTTGACGCTGAGGTTGCCCGTCTGGACCGCCCGGGCCATCCGCAGCGCCCGGCCCACGTCCCGGGTCCAGATCGAACCGGAGAGGCCGTACTCGGTGTCGTTGGCCAGCCGGACCGCGTCGGCCTCGTCGTCGAACGGCAGCACCGACACCACCGGCCCGAAGATCTCCTCCCGCCAGTGCCGGTCGGCCGGTGACCCGGCGAGCAGCACGGTCGGGGCGTACCAGAAGCCCGGGCCGTCGGGGCGGGAGCCGGTGAAGGCCACCTTCGTCCCGTCGACGTACCCGGCGACCCGGTCCCGGTGGGCGGCGGAGATCAGCGGCCCCATCTCGGTGGTCTCCGCGGCCGGGTCGCCGACCCGGAAGTCGCGTACGGCCGGTTCGAGCAGTTCCAGGAAGCGGTCGTACACCGGGCGCTGGACCAGGATCCGGGAGCGGGCGCAGCAGTCCTGGCCGGCGTTGTCGAAGACCGCGGCCGGCGCGGAGGCCGCCGCCCGCTCCAGGTCGGCGTCGGCGAAGACCAGGTTCGCGCTCTTGCCGCCCAACTCCAGGGTGACCCGCTTCACCTGGGCGGCGCAGCCCGCCATGATCCGGGTACCGACCTCGGTGGAACCGGTGAAGCAGATCTTGCGTACGGCCGGGTGGGTGACGAACCTCTCCCCCACCACGCTCCCGGAGCCGGGCAGCACGGTGAACACGTTCTCCGGCAGGCCCGCCTCGCGCGCCAGCTCGGCCAGGCGCAGCGCGGTCAGCGGGGTCAGCTCGGCGGGCTTGAGGACCACGGTGTTCCCGGCGGCGAGCGCCGGCGCGAAGCCCCAGCCGGCGATCGGCATCGGGAAGTTCCACGGCACGATCACCCCGACCACGCCGAGCGGCTCGTGGAAGGTGACGTCCCAGCCGCCGGGCACCGGGATCTGCCGCCCGGTCAGCCGCTCCGGCGCTCCGGCGTAGTAGTCGAGCACGTCGCGCACGTTGCCCGCCTCCCAGCGGGCGTTGCCGATGGTGTGCCCGGCGTTGCGCACCTCGAGTTGCGCCAGTTCCTCCTGGTGCGCGTCGACCACCGCGGCGAAGCGCCGCAGCAGCCGCGCCCGGTCTCCCGGCGCGACCGCCCGCCACGACTCGTACGCGGCAGCCGCCCGCCCGATCGCCGCGTCGACCTGCTCCCGGGTCGTCGCCGGCACCTGCGCCACCGGCCGGCCGGTGGCCGGGTTGATCACTTCAGAGACGTTCGAAGCCACGGCGCAGCTCCCAGTCGGTCACGGCGGCGTCGAAGGCGGCGAGCTCGACGCGGGCCTGGTTGGCGTAGTGCGCGACCACCTCGTCGCCGAACGCGTCCCGGGCGACCGCCGAGTTCTCCCATCCGGTGAGCGCGTCGCGCAGCGTGCCCGGCACCCGCTGCGCCGCCGCGTCGTCGTACGCGTTGCCGGTGCACTCCTCGCCCAGCTCCAGCTCGCGCTCGACGCCGTGCACCGCCGCGGCAACCAGCGCGGCGATGGCCAGGTAGGGGTTGACGTCCGCGCCGGGCACCCGGTTCTCCACCCGCATGCCCTGCCCGTGCCCGACCACCCGCAGCGCGCAGGTGCGGTTGTCGACCCCCCAGCGCAGCGCCGTCGGGGCGAACGAGCCGGGCTGGTAACGCTTGTAGGAGTTGACGTTCGGGGCGAAGAAGAGGCTCAGCTCCCGCATGGTCGCGAGCATCCCGGCCAGCACCCGCTGCCCGGTGACGCTCAGCCGGGCGGGGCCGTCGCCCAGCATCGCCGAGGCGCCGGAGGTGTCGCGCAGCGAGAAGTGGATGTGGCAGGAGTTGCCCTCCCGCTCGTTCGGCTTGGCCATGAAGGTGATCGACATGCCCTCCTGGGCGGCGATCTCCTTGGCCCCGTTCTTGTAGATGACGTGGTGGTCGGCACAGGTCAGCGCCGTGTCGTAGCGGAACGCGATCTCGTGCTGGCCGAGGTTGCACTCGCCCTTGGCGCTCTCCGGCGTGAGCCCCGCACCGGCCATCTCGGTTCGGATGCGGCGCAGCAGCGGCTCCACCCGCGCGGTGCCGAGCAGCGAGTAGTCCACGTTGTACTGGTTGGCCGGGGTGAGATCGCGGTAGCCGCGCCGCCAGGCGTCCTCGTACGAGTCGCGGTAGAGGACGAACTCCAGCTCGGTGCCGGCGTACGCGGTCAGCCCGTGGGCGGCCAGCCGGTCGAGCTGCCGGCGCAGGATCTGCCGGGGCGAGGCGGCCACCGGGCCGGAGCCGTCCAGCCACTCCAGGTCGGCCAGGAGCAGGGTCGTCCCCGGCTGCCAGGGCACCCGGCGCAGGGTGGCCAGGTCGGGGCGCATCGCGAAGTCGCCGTAGCCGCGCTCCCAGCTCGACATCGCGTACCCGTCGACGGTGTTCATGTCGACGTCCACGGCGAGCAGGTAGTTGCAGCCCTCGCTGCCGTGCGCGACCACCTGGTCGAGGAAGTACGGGGCGTGGAACCGTTTGCCCTGCAACCGGCCCTGCATGTCGACCAGGGCGAGCACCACGGTGTCGATCTCGCCCTCGGCGACGGCGACCCGGAGCTGTTCCAGCGTGAGCGGAGCTTTCCTCATCGGCTCGCCTCCATCACCAAGGTCTACTCGCTGACGCGATCATCGTCAATGGTCGGGCCCGACGTCGCCTTCGTGGTCAGGCCGGCTTGTCGGCCGGCGTGCCGTCCACGGTGCGTTGCGCCGGCAGTTCGACGGTACGGCGCGGACCGGTGAACCACTTCCGCGCCGAGGCGTACCACCAGACGCCGACGCCGAGCAGCACCCCGCCGACGGCGATCGGCGCGTAGTTCACCGCCGACCAGCTGAAGTCGGCGTTGCCGGGCACCCCGGCGGGCACGATGGGCAGCAGGAAGTAGACCGAGATGACGGCGATCTCGATGACCGCGATCCAGCCGAGCAGCTTGTACCTCCGGCCCAGGGTCCACGGCCCGGGCTGGAACCGGTCCCCCATCCGCAGCCGCAGCGCGATCGGGATGATGAAGGACAGGTAGAGCCCGATCACCGCGACGGAGACCACGGCGTAGAAGGCGACCGGGATGCCGTCCGGGCTCGCGTAGAGGGCGGGCAGGGTGAGCACCAGGCCCGCCACGGTGGCGCCGATGATCGCGTTGACCGGGGTGCCGTTGCGGTCGACCCTCGACCAGAGCCGCCAGCCCGGCACGGCCCGGTCCCGGCTGAACGCGTACGCCATCCGCGACATCGACGTCACGCAGCTCATCCCGCAGAAGAACTGGCCGATGGTGGAGATGATGATGACGGTCTTGAAGAAGAACGGGGTCAGCGCGGTCTCGAAGATCGCCCCGGAGAAGCCGCCGGCGGAGTTGACCGCGTCCACGTCGGTGGCGGCGAAGAGGAAGGCCAGCAGCAGGATCCAGCCGCCGATCGCGGAATAGAAGATCGACCGCCAGAGGCCCTGGGCGGCGGCTTTCGACGCGCCCCGGGTCTCCTCGGAGACGTGCGCGCAGGCGTCGAAGCCGGTGATCGTGTACTGGGTGAGCAGGAAACCCAGCGGCAGCACGTAGAACCAGAACGTCAGCCCGCCGGTGTCGCCGTCGCCGAAGCCCGAGTTGTTGAACCGCTCGGTGAAGACGAACCGGAAGCTCTGGTGGTCGTCCGGGACCAGCAGCAGGATGGCCACCACGGCGGCCGCGCCGGCCACGTGCCACCAGACCGAGACGTTCTGCAGCACGTCGATGACCCGGTGCCCGAAGATGTTGATCAGCCCGTGCAGCACCAGGATGATCACGAACAGTCCGAATGCCTGCCGCAGCGTGCCCTCCCAGCCGTCGAAGAGCGCCGACAACGTGAGGTTGAGGAAGGTCGCGCAGCCGTAGTCCACCGAGGCGGTGACCGCGATCAGGCCGATCAGGTTGAGCCAGCCGGTGAACCAGCCGTGCACCGGACGACCCATCTTCGCCGCCCACCAGTAGATGCCGCCGGCCGTCGGGTACGCCGACACCAGCTCGGCCAGGCAGAAACCGATGATCAGGATGAACAGCGAGACCAGCGGCCAGCCCCAGGAGATGGCGACCGGGCCGCCGTTGTTCCACGCCTGGCCGAACGTGGTGAAGCACCCGGCCAGGATCGAGATGATCGAGAACGAGATGGCGAAGTTGGAGAAGCCGCTCCACTTCCGGTGCAGCTCCTGCTGGTAGCCGAGTTCGGCGAGTCGTCGGGCGTCGTCATCCATCGGTTGCTCACTGGCCGGCGCGGGCGTCGTGGCCACTGCGCACCTCCTCGATGTGGTTTCCCGGTACGAGTGGGTGAAGTGTGATCCCGTCGATCAAGGCGGTCAATACTCAGCCCCGAGGATCTCACGGCCGGCACGGCTAATCGCGTTGCCGCGTGGGCCCGGTCGGGGCATTCTTGAGCCTGTTACCAGGCCCGATCGCGACGGGACCGAAGACCGGGCGCTCGGCAACGTCCGGTCCGTGCGGCGGCGCGGGGCGTCCACCTCTCTCTCACGTACGGCGATCTGCCGTGCCCGACGGACGCCCCTCGCCGCCGCCTCCTCCTCCGACGTGCCGGCCCCGCCGTGTCAGGTGAGCAGCAGGCCGGCCACCCAGAGCGCGGCGACGACCAGCCCGGCCAGGAACTCCACCAGCATGGAGAGCCCGGCCGCCTTGACCGCCTGCACGGTCGCCGGCCAGGCGAGCCGGTTGCTGCCCAGCCGCAGCCGTTCGGCCCCCCACACCCCGCCGACGAAGCCCAGCACCAGGCCGACCACCGGGATGACGAAGAACCCGACCAGCCCCAGCAGCCCGCCGGCGAGCAGCGACGACGTCGGCACCCCGCTGCGGGTGAGCTGACGTCCCGGCCAGGCGTACTTCACCACCGTGCCGCCCGCGGCGACCACGGTCGCCGCGGCGAGCACCGCCCAGCGGCCCGGCCCGGCACCACCGAAGAGTGCCCAGACCAGCACCCCACCCCAGCACAGCGGCAACGCCGGCAGGCCGGGCAGCACCACGCCGGCCAGGCCGGCCAGAATGGCCAGCGCCGCCACCACCGACACCACGGACTGCGAGTCCGTCAGCTCCATCGGCCACCTCCGCGTCGTCGCAGACCGGGGCGCAGCCGAGGTACACCGGCCGTCGTCTGCTCCCGGCGAACCGTACCCCGGTCAGGTCGCCGCCTCGCCGCGCAGCCGCTCGGTGATCTGGGCCGCGGGCACCGGCGGGCTGAACCAGATGCCCTGCCCGGTGTCGCAACGCAGCGCCCGCAGTCGGTCAACCTGCGCTCGGGTCTCCACCGCCTCGGCGGTCACCCCCAACTCCAGGGCGTGCGCCAGCCGCACCAGCGCGTCGACGATGCGCTCGTCACGGTGGTCGGTGGGACCGTCCACGCCGTCGACGCGGATGCCCTCCACGAACGGCCCGGCCAACTTCAGGCAGTGGATCGGCAGGCGACGCAGGTACGCCAGGTTCGAGTACCCGGTGCCGAAGTCGTCGATGGCCAACCGGACGCCCAGCTCGGCCAGCCGGTGCAGCGAGCGCAGCGGTTCCCCCGCCGTGCCCATCACGGCACTCTCGGTCAACTCCAGCTGCAACAACTCGGCCGGCAGGCCGCTGCGGCGCAGCATCTCCGCCACGATGTCCACGACCGCCGGGTCGTCGGCCTGCCGGGCGGCCAGGTTGACGCTCATCACCAGTCGCCGGCCGGGGAACTCGCGGTGCCAGGCGCGGGCGTCCCGGCATGCCTGGCCGAGCACCCACTCACCGAGGCGGACGATCAGCCCGCTCTCCTCGGCCAGCCCGATGAACCGGTCCGGGCCGATCATGCCCAGCTCGGGGTGGCGCCAACGGACCAGCGCCTCCACCGCCTGCATCCGCCCGTCGAGCAGCGAGACGATCGGCTGGTAGTGCAGCACGAACTCGCCGCGCTCCAGGGCGGCGGGCAGCCCGGCGGCGAGCGCCGAACGGGCGATGTCGGCGGCGCTGCGCTCCGGGTCGTACACCGCCCACCGGCCACGTCCCTCCGCCTTGGCCCAGTACAGGGTGGTGTCGGCGGCCTTCATCAGCTCGGAGACGCTGGTCTCCCCGGCCGGGCACTCCACCACGCCGATACTGGCGGTGACGGCGAGCTGCTGTTCGCCGATGAGCACCGGGGCGGAGACCGCCGCCAGGGCCAGTTCGGCAACGCCGACCGCGTCGTCGATCCCCCCACCGGAGTCGACCAGGATGACGAACTCGTCGCCGCCCATCCGGGCGACCAGGTGCCCCTGCCCGGCCACGCAGTCGGCCAACCGGCGGGCGATGGTGACGAGCAGCCGGTCCCCCAGGTCGTGCCCGAGGCTGTCGTTGACCGCCTTGAACCCGTCCAGGTCGAGGAAGCAGACGCCGATCCGCTGCTCCTGGTCGGCCTCGGCGAAGATCCGTCCGAGTGTCTCGAAGAAGAGCGTCCGGTTGGGCAGGCCGGTCAGCGGATCGTGCAGCGCCTGGAAGCGCAGCCGCTGCTGGAGTTCGTACCGCTCGGTGATGTCCTCCACCATCGCGACGGTGAACCGGGGCCGGCCGTCGTCGTGGCGGATCAACGAGACGGCCAGGTCGGTCCAGACCACGCTGCCGTCCTTGCGGTAGTAGCGCTTCTCCACCCGGACGCTGTCGTGCTTGCCCTCGATCAGCTCCTGGTAGAGCTCCCACATGCCGGCGGCATCGTCGGGGTGGAACAGCTCCGCCACGTTGATCTGCCGCAGCTCCTCGATGGAGTAGCCGAGCATCTCCGCGAAGGGCTGGTTGACGTCGAGGATCGCACCGTCGATGCCGGCGATGCCGATGCCGATGGCCGCCCCGGTGAAGACCGCCCGGAAGCGGGCCTCGCTGTCCCGCAGCGCCCGCTCCACGGCGTCGCGGGCCTGCCAGGCGGAGCGCGAGATCCGCTCCTGCTGGCTGAACGTCCGGTCACGCAGGGCGCGAGCGAACCCGGCCGCGAGCGCGCCCTGCACGGCCGCGATCCGTGCGCCGGTCGTCGCCGCGTCGCAGTCGGGCAGCACCCGGGCCAGGAACCGGTCGCCGAGGGCGCGCACCGTCCAGTCCAGCACCCGGGGCTCGGTCAGGTGCGCCTCCACCAGCGCCCGGCCCACCTCCTCGGCCGGGGTGGCGGAGAACTCGTCGGCCAGCACCGCCCGGGCCAGCCGTACGGTGTGCCCGAGCAGCAGCCGCTCGGTTTCGTCCGCGCTCAGGGGCACGAAACCGAGCCGCCGCGCCGCCCGGGCCCACTCGACGGCGTACTCCCGGGCGCCCGTGCGGCTGTGGTCGCCCCCGCCGGTGTCCGGATCGGCGGCCATGTCGGCTCAGCCGGCGCGGTCGTACCGGGCGACGCCGCCGAACGCCCCGAAGCGCTCGGGGTGCTCATCCACGTCGGCGGGCGAGTCCGGCCGCCACAGCGGCATGTGCACCACGCCCGGCTCCAGGATCGTCCAGTCGCCGAAGAAGCCGGTGATCTCGGCCCGCGACCGTAGGGTGATCTCGGTGTCGGTACGCGCCGACAGCCGCTGCGCGTCGAGCATCTCCTGCGGCTGGTCCTCGTGGGTGGAGTGCGAGATGACCAGGAAGCTGCCGGGTGCGGCGGTGGCACGCAGGGTGGCCAGGACGTCGGCTGGCCGGTCGGCGTCGGCAACGAAGTGGACCACTCCGGCCAGGAGGATGCCGACCGGCCGGTCGAAGTCGATCAGGCCACTGGCCCGGGCCAGGTCCAGGATCAGCTTCGGCTCTCGCAGGTCGGCCCGGATGGCGGTGGCCCGATCGTTGCCGGCGAGCAGTTCGTGGCTGTGCGCCACCGCCACCGGGTCGATGTCGACATAGACGATCCGCGCCTCGGGGTTGGCAACCTGGGCCACCTCGTGCACGTTGCCGACGGTCGGGATGCCGGAGCCGATGTCGAGGAACTGGTCGATACCGGCGTCGAGCAGCACCCGCACGGCCCGGCGCAGGAACTCCCGGCCCGCCCGCATGGTGGCGGCGAGGTTCGGGGTCATGCTGGCGATCTGCTCGGCGAGTTGGCGGTCGATCTCGAAGTTGTGCGCGCCGCCCAGGAAGTAGTCGTAGACCCGCGCCGCGCTCGGCCGGCTCAGGTCGATCTCGGCGGGAAGTCCGTCCGGCATCTGCATCTGCCTCGCCCCAGTTCGTCGCCGTGGTGCGGGAGGACAACCGGTGCCGGGCGCGCGGGGCACGCGGGGGCGACACCGGCCGACCCGCGAATCGTGTGGTGCTGACCACTCTAGGCCGGCTCAGCGAGAGACGGGAGATCCACTGTGGCCTGCGGCGGGTGGCCGCGCACTGCCGTACGCCCGGCACCGCGCCGGTCACCGGCGGTGACGATTCGGGGTGGACCCGGAGCGTGCTCCGGGTCAGTTGACGGCCTCCAGCAGCAGAGAGATGCCCTGCCCGACGCCGACGCACATGGTGGCCAGCGCCCGCCGACCGCCCCGGCGGCGCAACTCCAGCGCGGCGGTGAGCGCCAGCCGGGCGCCGCTGGCCCCCAGCGGGTGGCCCAGCGCGATCGCCCCGCCGTTGGGGTTGACGTGCTCGGCGTCCTCCGGCAGACCCAGCTCGCGCAGGACCGCGACCGCCTGCGCGGCGAACGCCTCGTTGAGCTCCAGCACGTCGATGTCGGTCAGGCCGACGCCGAGCCGGTCGAGCAGCCGGCGGGTGGCCGGCACCGGACCGATGCCCATGATCCGGGGCGGTACGCCGGCCGCCGCCGCACCGCTGATCCGGGCCAGCGGGGTGAGGTCGTACCGGGCGACCGCCGCCGCGGAGGCCACCAGCAGGGCGACCGCGCCGTCGTTGACCCCGGAGGAGTTGCCGGCGGTGACCGTGCCGCCCGCCCGGAACGGGGTGGGCAGCGCGGCGAGCTTCTCCAGCGAGGTTCCCCGGGGGTGCTCGTCGACCTCGACCAGCTTCGTCTCCCGGCGGCCGATCGGCACGGTCACCGGCACGATCTCCTCGGCGAGGCGGCCGTCGGCCCGGGCCTCGGCGGCCCGCTGCTGGGAGCGGAGCGCGAACTCGTCCTGGGCGACCCGGTCGACACCGAACTCGGCGGCCACGTTCTCGGCCGTCTCCGGCATCGAGTCGATGCCCCACCCCTGCTCCATCAGCGGGTTGACCAGTCGCCAGCCGATCGTGGTGTCGTACACCTCGGCGCTGCGGGAGAAGGCGGACGTCGCCTTGGGCAGCACGAACGGCGCCCGGCTCATGCTCTCCACCCCGCCGGCCACCATCAGTTCCGCCTCACCGGCGACGATCGCGCGGGCAGCGGTGGCCAGGGCGTCCAGGCCGGAGCCGCAGAGCCGGTTGACCGTGCTGCCGGGGACCTCCTCGGGCAGCCCGGCCAGCAGCGCCGCCATCCGGGCCACGTTGCGGTTGTCCTCGCCGGCCTGGTTGGCGCAGCCCAGGATCACGTCGTCGACGCGGGCCCAGTCCACCGACGGGTGGCGGGCGACCAGCTCCCGGATGACGTGCGCGGCGAGGTCGTCGGGGCGCACCCCGGCGAGGGCACCGGCGTACCGGCCGATCGGGGTGCGCACTCCGGCCACGAGATATGCCACGGTCATGCTGCTGCGTCCTTCGGGGTGGGAAGGGGCTCAGGTAGCGGCGCCGCCCGGGTCACGGGGACACCCGGTGGTCAGGATAGCCAGGCAGGGACCGGATAGGTCGGCGGCAGGTCGCGGCTCGGTTCCCCGCCGTGACCGGCGGTGGCCCGCTCGGTCGGGCCGCCGCGGCGGCCGCCGGCTGGGGCCTGGCGACGGCCGGCATCCGGGGACCGACCTGCCGCACCCATCGAGGTGAGTAAGGATCGTCACGGCTCCCGCTCCTTCCGCCCGCTGCTCGGCGGGAGTAGCGTCGGCAGGCGATGACCAACGTCTGGCACCTCACCGTGCGCCTGTACGTCGACCTCCGACGGCAGGCCAGCGGCGTCTGTCCGGCGCAGCCGCTCTCCTGACGCTGCCCGTACCGACCCTCCGACAGACCTTGGACGCATCATCATGGCTTCCGTCCTGCGCAAGATCCCCTTTTCCGTGCAGATCCTGGCCGGCCTCGTGCTCGGCGCGGCACTCGGCTTCCTCGCCCGCGCCAATGATCTGAGCTGGCTCGCCGGCACCCTCGACACCGTCGGCGACCTCTTCGTCCAGTTGCTCAAACTGGCCGTCCCGCCGCTGGTCTTCACCGCCATCGTGGTCAGCGTGGTGAGCCTGCGCGGCGTCACCAACGCCGCCCGGCTGGCCGGGAAGACCCTGCTCTGGTTCGGCGTCACCGCCCTGGTCGCGGTGGGCGTCGGCATCGGCCTCGGCCTGCTCACCAACCCCGGACGTGGGGTGTCGCTGGACACCGCCGCGGCCACCGTGCCGCAGCGCACCGGCTCCTGGACCGACTTCCTCACCGGCATCGTCCCAACCAACCCGGTCGGCGCGTTCGTCGAGAACAACGTCCTGCAGATCGTCTTCCTCGCCCTGGTCGTCGGTGCCGCCGCGCTGCTGGCCGGCGAGGTCGCCGAACCGTTCGTGGCGGTCAACCGCTCGCTGCTGGCGATCGTGCAGAAGGCGCTGTGGTGGGTGATCCGGCTCGCCCCGCTCGGCACGCTCGGCCTGATCGGCAACGCCGTCGCCTCGTACGGCTGGGACCTGCTCGCGCCGCTCGCGACGTTCACCACCGCCGTCTACGTCGGCTGCGCCATCGTGCTCTTCGTCGTCTACCCGGCGCTGCTGGTCACCGCCGGCCGGCTCAACCCGCTGCGTTTCTTCGTCGGTGCCTGGCCGGCCATCCAGCTCGCCTTCGTCTCCCGCTCCTCGGTGGGCACCATGCCGGTGACCCAGCGCTCCGTCGAGCGCCTCGGCGTGCCGCGCGAGTACGCCTCCTTCGCCGTGCCGTTCGGGGCCACCACGAAGATGGACGGCTGCGCCGCGATCTATCCGGCGCTCGCGGCGATCTTCGTGGCGCAGGTCTTCGGGGTGCACCTGGGCGTCACCGACTACCTGCTGATCGCTTTCGTCTCCGTGGTCGGCTCGGCCGCCACCGCCGGCCTGACCGGCGCGATCGTGATGCTGACCCTGACCCTGAGCACGTTGGGTCTGCCGCTGGCCGGCGCCGGCCTGCTGCTGGCGATCGACCCGATCCTCGACATGATCCGGACCGCCACCAACGTGGCCGGGCAGGCCCTCGTGCCGACGATCGTCGCCGCCCGGGAAGGCACCCTCGACCGCGCCGCGTACGACTCGGCCGGTCGGCGTGACCTGATCGACGCCGACGAGCCCGCACGCCCGACCCGGCAGGACGAGCCGGCGCCCGCCCTGGCCTGAGTGCGCCACCGGGATGATCCCGACGTCGGCCCGCCGGTTTGTCCGGCGGGCCGACGCGGTCCCGCTCGCCCTGAGCCGGGACGGTCGCCGCCCCGGTGAGGGGCGGCCCCGCGCGCCGATGAGCGACGGCCGGGGGCCGGGCGTGATCGACTCCTGCTGCGCCACGTGGCAGCGTCCGACGCCACCAACACCCCGCCTGCGGCAATCGGAGTTGATCACCCCGCCGCGCGGTGGATCAGCCGGCGAGGTGGGACCAGTGCGCTTCCAGGTCCTGCCAGTGGCCCTGGGCGGCCACCGTACCGGCCTGGAGGACCACCACGTGGTCGGCGCGGACCAATGCCGCCCGCTTGGACGTGGAGCCGATCACGGTCACCCCGTGTTCGCGCAGCGCCGCCCAGAGCGCCAGCTCCGTGGTGACGTCCAGCGCGGACGAGACGTCGTCGGCGACCAGCAGCTCGGTACGCGGCGCCAGTGCCCGGGCCAGCGCCAGCCGCTGCAACTGCCCACCAGACAGCCGGGTCCCCTTGTGCCCGATGAGCAGATCCAGCCCACCACCGGCGGCGGCCAGGTCGTGCTCCAGCTGGGCGGTCGCCACCGCCCCCGCCGCGTCCACCTCGTGGCCGAGGGCGACGTTGTCGGCGACCGTGCCGGACAGCACCCGGGGCAACTGCCCCACGTACCCCACCTGCCGCGGACGCAGGAACAACTCCGGTTCGGTGACCGGCTCGTCGTTCCAGCGCAGGGTGCCGGTGTGGTGCACGATCCCGGCGAGCGCCCGCAGCAGCGAGGACTTGCCGGCGCCCACCGGCCCCACGACCAGCACCAACTGCCCCCGCGCCACGGTCAGGTCGACGTCGCGCACGGCCAGCGTGCCGTCGCTGTGCAGCGCGCCGAAGCCGACCAGCTCCAGCCGCCGCAACGGCCGCCGGGCGGGCGGCTCGGGCGCGGGCGCGGTGCCGGCGGCGAGGTCCACCCCGGGCACCGGCGCCGAGTACGACGCGACTCCGCACATCGACACCGTCCGCCGGGTCCACACCTTCGCCGACGGGTAGTGCGACACCAGCGCCGCGGTCGTCCAGGCGAACCAGCGGGCCGCGCCCAGGGTGGAGACCGCCACCAGGGTGCCCCCGGCGGAGAGCCCACCGGCCAGGTAGAGCGCCCAGGCCCCGATGGGCAGCAGTCCGCTGGCCATCGCCGGGGTGGACCGGGCCCACACCTGCATGGTGATCTCCCGGCGCTGCCGGTCGCTGCGCACCACGTCCAGCCGGGCGAGGTGGTCCAGCACCGGACGGGTCGCCCCGGCCAGCTTCACGGTGCGCGCCGCCGACAGCGACGACACCAGCGCGGTGGCGAACGCGGCCCGGGCCTTGACCGTGCCCCGGGCGGAGCGTTCCAGGCGCGGACCGAACAGGGTCGCGGCCAGCCCGGAGACCACCATCGTGCCGACGAAGAACAGACCCGGCACGATGCTGCCGGTCACCACCGTCATGCTCACCAGCAGCGTCACCGCGATGAACTGGTCCATCAGGTTGTCGGCCAGCTGCACCACCCGTTCGGTGTCGCCGCCCTGGGCCACCACCTCGGCGGGGGTGTGGCCGCTGACCCGGCGTGGGCCGGTCTGGCCGTGCACCAGCCGCAGGCTGATCCGCAGCATCTGCCGCACCCACCACTGCGGAAACCACGCGTTGGTCAGGTAGGGCATCGGCAGCACCAGCAGCAGCGCGGCGGCGATGCCGAGCGCCGGCAGCCAGGGACTACCGCCGTCGACCACGTCCGCCCAGAGCCAGGGCAGCACCGAGCCGTCCACGCCGATCAGCACCATGACGGCGAACAGGCCGACCGAGACCAGCCCGTAGCGCGGGTCGTTCAGACCCAGCCGCAGGATCTCCCGCATGGTCCGCGCGGGCGGTCGCGGCGGCAGCGGCGGCGGGTCGCCCTTCGGTACGACCACCGGCGGCGGTGCCGCAGCCGGCGCGACGACCTCCGGCTCGGCGTCCCACTGCCCCACCGGCGCCGGCAGCAGATCCAGCCCGCCGCGGGGCGCGCCCGCCCCGGCGTACGCGCCGGCGTGGCTGGTGGCGAGCAGCTCGGCGAAACGGGCCGACTCGCGCAGCGGACCTGCCTCCAGCACCGCGCCGTCGGCCATCACCACCACCTCGTCACAGCGGCGCACCGAGGAGAGCCGGTGGGCGATGACGATGCCGATCCGGTCGGTGAGCAGCCGCTCGGTGGCCTCGCGTACCCGGTGCTCGGTGACCGGGTCAAGCCGGGCGGTGGCCTCGTCGAGGATCACCACGTGCGGGTCGCGGACCAGGATCCGGGCGAACGCCACCAGCTGTTCCTGGCCGGCGGAGAGCACGTGCCCGCCGTCACCGAGCCGGGTGTCCAGCCCGTCGGGCAACTCGGCGATCCAGCCGTCCAGCCCCAGCTCCGCCAGCGCCCGGCCGGCGTCGTCGAGCAGGTCGGGGTCGAAGAGGGCGACGTTCTCGGCGAGGGTGCCGGCAAGGATCTCGGTGCGTTGCGGCACCACGGCGATCCACTGGCGCAGCCGCTCGACGTCGAGGTCGGTCAGGTCGGTGTCGCCGAGGAAGATTGTCCCGCGCGGCACGTCCACCGCCCGGGTGAGCACCTTCGCCAGCGTCGACTTGCCCGAACCGGTCCGCCCGACCAGCGCGTACGACCGGCCGCGGACGAAGCTGAGCCGGACGTCGCGCAGCGCCGGGCCGCGCCGGACGTCGCCGCTGGACGGGTAGCGGAAGGTGAGGTTTCGTATGGTCAGGTCGCCGTCGGCCGGGCTCGCCCCGCCGGAGGGTTCCTGCCGGGCGTCGGAGAGCAGCTGCACCCGGTCCCAGGCGCCGAGGGCGTACTGCACCTGCGGCACCCAGCGGGCGAGGTGCTCGGTGGTGGCCCCGAAGGCGATGGCGAGCAGCCAGATCGCGGTGAGCCGGGCCCCGTCGACCCGGCCGGTGGCCAGCGCCCACGCTCCGCCGAGCACCACGGCGGCGACACCCACCCGGACGGTCCCGCCCGCGATCGCGGTGACCTTCGCCGTCATCCGGAACACCCGGCCGGCCCGGGTGAGCACCTCGGCGGCCCGCCGGGCGTAGAGGCGCAGCACGTACGGCCGGGCCAGGCTGGTCCGCACGTCGTCCTGGCCGTGTACGGCCTCCTCCATCACCGCGGCCAGGTCCGACCATGCCTCCTCCTCGGCCATCCGGGCTGGTCCGATGCGGGCGGTGGGGCGGCGCAGCGCCACCGCCAGCAGCACGATCAGCAGCACCATGGCGACACCGGCGGGCCACCAGACGAAGACGGCGGCCACCGTGGACAGCAGGCAGACCGCCAGGCCCTGCACCACCCGTACGCCGGTGTTACGCACCTCGGAGGCGACCTGGTAGACGTCGTTGTCGATGCGGTCGAGCAGCTCGCCGACCGGGGTGGTCTCCAGGGTGGGCAGGTCCTGCCCGAGCGCCACCCGGCAGAGCCGGCGGCGCACGTCGGCGGACCAGTCGGCGGTCAGCCGGGCCATCACCAGGCCGATAATCAGGTCGCTGGCGACGGCGGCGACCAGCGCCGCGGCGAGCCCGACGAACCAGCCCACCGACCGGTGCACCAGTACGGGGCCGGCCAGCGCCGAGGCGGCGGCCTGACCGCCGGCGCCGAGGGCTGTCAGGAACACCACCAGGGCCATCCGGCGTGGCGCGGTGGCCCAGAGATCACGGAGCAGGCGCATGGAACGGTCCCTCCGGGACTCGGGGTGGGGTGGGGGCGGCAACCCCAGCCTGGCCCCCCGGCGGCGACCGCTCAACGCATTTACGCCACTTGCGCAGGCACCGGTCTCAGGTTCCGGCGACCCGCCGCACGATGCCCAGCAACGCCTCCTGCACCTCGGTGATCGGCCGGTCGGGTTGGAAGACCAGCCAGTCGACGGCCACCACGAGCCCGACCCCGAACAGCGCCGACGAGGCGGTACGCACGTCCAGGTCGGCCGGAAGGTCTCCGCTGTCCACCCCGGCGCGGACGGTCTGCGCGATCACCTCGATCGCCTCGCCGCGCAGCAGCCGCAGGGTCTGCTGCCACTCGCGGTTGGTCCGCCACATCTCCGACAGCAGCAGCTGGGCGAAGGCCCGGTACCGCCGGATGTACTCCAGTTCGGCCCGGACCAGGGCGGCGAGCGCCTCGCGTGGCGGCAGCCCCGCCACCGCGGCCCGGAACTCGGCGGTGAGCAGGCCGATGCCGTGCCGCAGCAACTCCTCGAAGAGAGCCGTCTTGGACTCGAAGTTGTAGTAGACGGTGCCCTTGGCGACCCCGGCGCGAGCCGCGATGTCGTCCACGGTGGTGGCGGAGAATCCCTGTTCGGCGATGAGTTCCACCGCCGCCTCGAAGAGGCGTTGCCGGGTGTCCTCCCGCCGGCGTGATCGTCCGTCCGTCACTGGTCCTCCCCCGTCGACCCGGCCGGTGCGGGCCGGGTCTGCCTGCCGGCCTGCCGCCGTCCGCTGCTCCAGCATCCTCACATGCTCAGTTCGGGGTGCAGCCGGGCCGGGGTGAGCCGGCGGGCACGGCGGGCCGCGACGACGGTCAGCAGCAGCGCCGCGACTCCGAAGCCGGCGACGACCAGGGCGCCGGTGACCACGGTGGCGGCGGGGCCGCCGTTGGTGGTGTGTCGTAGACCCTGCACCACGTAGGTCATCGGCAGGTACGGGTGGATCACCTGGAAGAAGCCCGGCGAGGTCTGCACCGGGTAGGTGCCGCCGGAGGAGGTGAGCTGGAGCATCAGCAGGGCCAGCGCGGCGAGCCGGCCGGCCGGGCCGAGCTGCGCGCCGAGCCACTGCATGATCGCGGTGAAGGTGAGCGAGGTCAGCGCGAGCAGCCCGAGGGTGGCGCCCGGGTGAACCGGGTCCAGGCCGAGCGCCAGGGTGACCACGGTGAAGAGAACCCCGGCCTGGGCCAGCCCGATCGCCGCGGCGGGCAGCCAGCCGGCGAGCGCGACCCGCCAGGCGGGCGCGCCGGACATCACGTGCCGCTGGTTCACCGGCCGCAGCAGCATGTACGTGATCATCGCGCCGACCCAGAGCGCGAGCGCCAGGAAGTACGGGGCGAAACCCACCCCGTACGAGGCGGCGGGGTGCTGGCTGCTGCGGTCCAGCTGGACCGGATCGCCGAGGATGCCCGCGCGGTCGGCGGCGTCGGCGTACCCGGGAATTTTCTGCTCCCCGGCGGCGAGGCCGTCGGCGAGTTGGCCGGCGCCGCTCTCCAGCTTGGTGAGGCCGGCGGCGAGCTGCGCGCCGCCCCCGCCGAGCTGGGCCAGACCGCCGTCGAGGTCGCGGGCGCCGGTGGAGAGCCGGAACAGCGCGCCACGGATCTGGTGGACGCCGTCGGCGGCGCCACCGAGCCCGTCGCGCAGCTCGGCGTTGCCCTTGGCGACCTTGCCGGTGGCGTCGGCGAGCCGACCGAGGCCGTCGGAGAGCTGGTGGACCTTGGTACGCGCGTCGGCGACGTCGTCGGCCAGGTGCGGTGCGGCGGCGGCGACCTGGCGGGCGGTGGCGGCCACCTGCCGCATCTCCTTCTTCAGCTTCGCCAGGTCGAGCCGGTCGAGGGTGCCGGCCATCTTCCCGGCGGTGTCGACGAGGTTGTCGGCGGCGCGCCGGGCGGCGGTGACGTCCCGGTCGTCGGCGAGGTCGGGATGCTTGGCGACGAGTGTGTCGAGCCGGTCGCGTACCGCGCGCGCCTGGGCGACGGCGTCGTCGGCCTGCCGCGGGAGGGCGTCCAGGCCCGCGGCGAGCGCGTCGGCTCCGTCGGCGATGGCGGTGGCGGACCGGGCGATGCTGTCGGCGTTCTTCCGCAGCACCGGCTCGATCGTGCCGGCGGCGGTGTCGACGGTGCCGACCGCGGCGTCGACCTTCTCGGCGGCGGCGCGGGTCTGGGTGGCGACCTGGGCGCTGCCGTCGGCGAGTTGAGCCGCGCCGGTGCGTAGCTTGTCGATGCCGCCGGAGAGCTGGTCGGCGCCGCGGGCGGCCTGACCCAGACCGGCGGACAGCTTGCCGGCGCCCGCCTCGGCGTCACCGAGGCCGCCGGCGAGCCGGTCGGCGCCGTCCTGCGATCGGGTCAGCCCGTCGGCGAGTTGCCCGGCTCCGTCGGCGGCGTGGCCGGTCTCGGCCTTCAGGTCGGTGAAGCCGACCAGCATCCGGTCGAAGTAGCCGGTGGAGGCGCTCTCCGCGGCGGCGGCCCGGATCTCGCTGAACGCGGAGCGGGCCAGCAGGCCGGAGAGGTAGTTGGTCGCGTCGTCGTTGACGACCTTCAGCTCTGCCGGGCGGGCCGGGTGGTCCGGCTCGGGGTTGGCGGCCAGGGTGGCCGAGAAGTCCTCCGGGATGGAGAAGACCAGGTGGTACCGGCCGCTGCTCAGCCCGGCGGTGGCGTCCCGCGCGTCGGTGACGGTCCAGCCGAAGACCTTGCGGTCGAGCAGCCTCCTGGTGAGGTCCTGCCCGGCGTGCACCTCGCCGCCGTCGGCGGTCTTCGCCGGCCGGTCGGCGTTGACCAGCGCCACCGGGATGCGGTCCATGTTCCCGTACGGGTCCCAGAAGGCGTAGAGGTAGAGAGCACCGTAGAGCAGCGGGATCACGGTGAGGACGGCGAGCGCGGCGCGCGGCAGCCGGCCCCGGGTCATCCGGCGCAGCTCGAAGCGGGCCAGGCGGAAGACGCTCATCGGGTCACCTCGGCGGTGTCGGGGTCGGGGACGGCGGGCGGCGG
>NZ_SMKF01000062.1 GCF_004348325.1 Micromonospora sp. KC213
CCACTCGCCCCGCCCGCCGCCACCGGCCGGGGCGAGTGGTGCCGCGCACCAGCCGATGCCACAGGTAGAGATGGATCAGACCGGCTATCCCGAACACGACCGCGACGAACACGAACACCCGGTCTCCCTCCACCGACGTCCGGCCCACACTAGATAGTGCGGGCTCCACCGACCACCCCCTGATCGCAACGTGACCGACGGGACAGCCCCGTTGCCCGCCGGTCAGTCGCGCAGCGCCACCACCGGGCCGAGGACGACAACCGCCGGCGGCCGGATACCCTCCCGGGCCGTCAGGTCGCCCACCTCGTCCAGCCGGGACGCCCAGGTCCGCTGTCCCGGGTGCCCGGCGTCCTGCACCGCCAGCACCGGGGTCTCCGGCGCGCGGCCGTGCTCCAGCAGCACCGCTGCGATCTTGGCGATGGTGTCGACCGCCATCATCAGCACCAGGGTGCCCCGCGCCCGGCCCAGCGCCGCCCAGTCCACCAGGGACTCCGGGTGCCCCGGCGGCAGATGCCCGGAGACGACGGTGAGGTCGTGGGCGACCCCCCGGTGGGTGACCGGGACGCCGGCCAGCGCGGGTGCGGCGAGCGCGCTGCTCACCCCGGGTACCAGGACGGTCTCCACCCCGGCGGCCGCACACGCCTGGACCTCCTCGTGGCCCCGGCCGAAGACGTACGGGTCGCCACCCTTGAGCCGGACCACCCGTTTCCCGGCGCGGGCGTGGTCGACCAGGGCGGCGTTGATGGCGTCCTGCGCCATGGACGGTCCGCGCGGCACCTTCGCGGCGTCGATCACCAGCACGTCCGGGCGGAGGCCGGCGAGCAGGCCCTGCGGGGCGAGCCGGTCGGCGACCACCACGTCCGCGCTGTCCAGCAGCGCCCGGCCGCGTACGGTGATCAGGTCGTCGGGGCCGGGCCCGCCGCCCACGACGGCGACCTGCCCGGGGCGCAGGCCCGGCCCATGGTGGTGGTGGCCGCCCTCGTGCAGATGGTGGTGATGGTGGTGACCGCCCACCGGGTCGTCGGGATGGTCGTGCGGGGTCTGCGGCCGGCCCACCTTGTCGGCGAAGCCCGGCATCAGCACCCGGTACGCGCAGGTGTCGCAGTTCATCCGGATATCCCCGCGCAGCGCCTCGGCGTGCCGTTCCAGCACCAGGTCGGCCAGCGCGTCACAGTCGCCGATCAGGTCGGCCACCCGTACGTCGAGGTCGGGATGCCCAGCGGCGAACGCCTGCGACTGGGCGACGATCCGGTCCGGCAGCACCCCGGCGAAGAGAAAGTACGGGGCGACGACGATGCGCCGGGCCCCGAGCCGGCGCAGCCGCGCCAGCACGGCCGGCACCGACGGCTCGGCGAGGGAGACGAAGCCGGGTTCGACGCCGGCGTAGCCGCGGCCCTCCCACAGCAGCCGGGCCACCTTGGCCACCTCGGCGTTGGCGTCCGGGTCGGTGGAGCCCCGCCCGATCAGGGCCACCCAGGTGTCGGCCCGGTCCGCGCCGGCCAGGGCGGTGTCGATCCGCTCCTGCAGCGCGGTGTGCAGCAGCGGGTGCGGGCCCAGCGGGCGGCCGTACCGGTAGGTCAGGCCGGGGTGGCGGGCCTGCTCGCGGGCCATCGCGGCGGGGATGTCGCCCTTGCCGTGGCCGGCGGCGGTGAGCACCAGGGGCAGCGCGACCAGGCTGCGGTGGCCCCGCGTCACCAGCGTGGTCACCGCGTCGGTGAGCGGCGGGCGGGACAGTTCGATGAAGCCGCCCTCGACGTCGCCGACGCTGCCGGCGGCGCGGCGGCGGACCCGGTCGACGAGCGCGGCGAACTGGTCGACCCCGGCCGCGCTGCGCGTGCCGTGCCCGACGATGACCAGCGCGGTCATGGCGTTTCCTCCAGGTAGAGCAGGGCGTTGAGGGCGGCGGCGGCAACCGCCGAGCCACCCTTCTCGCCGACGTTGGACACGGCCGGCAGGCCACTGGCCCGCAGTGCCGCCTTGGACTCGGCAGCGCCGACGAAGCCGACCGGCAACCCCACCACCAGGGCGGGCGCCGCAGCCACGGTGATCAGCTCCGCCAGCGCGGTGGGGGCGCAGCCGACCACCCACACCGCGCCCGGTCCCACCCGGTCCAGGGCGACCCGGACGGCGGCGGCCGAACGGGTCAGGCCGGTGGCGCGGGCCAGTTCGGCGGCGGCGGGCTCGGCGACCGGGCAGACGATCTCCCGACCGGCCCGGGTGATGCCGGCGGCGACCATCCACACGTCGGTGACGATGGGTGCCCCGGCCTGCAGCGCGGCCAGCCCGCCGGCCAGGGCCGGCTCGTCGCAGACCAGGTCGGTGACGTAGTCGAGGTCGGCGCTGGCGTGCACCACCCGCTCGGTGACGGCCCGGGTCAACGGCGGTAGGTGGGTCAGGTCGACCCGGGAGCGCAGGATCCGGTACGACTCCTGCTCGATCGGGTGCACCACCCGGGTCATCGGGCCGGCCCCACGACGAGGGGGGCGCCGGCCGCCGGCTGGTCGGCGCCGTACCGGCGGGTCGGGGTCGAGGTCATCGGTCTCCTCGCGGGTCGGGGGTGGCGCGGATGGCGTCCACCGGACAGATCTCCAGGCACTCCAGGCAGCCGGTGCACCGGTCGGCGCGGACGGTCAGTCCGCCGGGAACGGGCCAGATGGCGTGCGTCGGGCAGGTGAGCAGGCACGCGCCGCAGCCCTGGCAGGCGTCGACGGTCACCGGCGCGGTCACGACCGCCACCGGTAGCCGCGCGGGGTCACCATCCGCCCGCCCACCATCCGGGTCTGCGAGCTGCCGACCACCACCACGCTGTACATGTCGACCACCGCCGGGTCGAAGGTGGCCAGGGTGGCCAGGTGCACCCGTTCGCCCTCGCGGCTGGCGTTGCGCACCGCCCCGACCGGGGTGTCCGGGGGGCGGTGTGCGGCGAAGGTCTTCAGGGCCGCGTCGAGCTGCCAGTCCCGGGCCCGGCTGCGCGGGTTGTACAGCAGCGCCACCAGGTCCGCCTCGGCGGCGGCGGTGATCCGCCGGGCGATGGCCTCCCACGGGGTGTGCAGGTCGGACAGGCTCAGATAGACGTGGTCGTGCCCGAGCGGGGCGCCCAGCAGCGCCGAGGCGGCCAGCCCGGCGGTGATCCCGGGCACGCCCACCACGTCGATGCGGTCGTCGGCGTACTCCAGGGCGGGGCTGGCCATCGCGTACACACCGGCGTCGCCGGAGCCGACCAGCGCCACGGCGTGCCCGGCGGTGGCCTCCGCGACGGCGGCCCGGGCCCGTTCCTCCTCGGCGCCGAGGCCGCTGGCCAGCACCCGGGTACCGGGGCGGAGCAGGTCGCGGATCTGGTCGACGTACTGGTCGAGGCCGACGACCACGGCGGCCCGGCGCAGTTCGGCGACGGCGCGGGGGGTGCGCAGGTCGGCCGCGCCCGGGCCGAGACCGACGACGGCCAGCCGGCCGCGCGGGGCGTGCCGGGCCACCGCGACGGTGGCCATCGCCGAGGCGGTCTTCGGCACCAGCAGGGTTCCGCCGTCGGCCAGCGCCGCGGCCTCCGCGACGCTGGGGGTGCCGACGGCGGCGCGGACCACCTCGCTGGGGTGCGGCACGTCGACCGCCGCCAACCGCGCCGCTGGCCGGGTCACCAGGGGTACGCCGAACGCCTCGGCGCTCGCCACGATGCCCGCCTCGTCGGCCTTGAGGTCGACGCTGGCCAGGCAGCGCAGGCTGGCCGGGGCCAGGCCGGCGGCGGCGAGCGTCCGCCGTAGCAGGTCGGTCACCTCGGCGGTGGCGACGCCGCGGCTGGAGCCGACCCCGGCGACCAGGGACGGGGGCCGCAGCACGGCGGTCCGCCCGTCGGGCGGCACGACCCGGTCGGTGACCAGCAGCCGGTGGGCGTCGCCGGGGGCGTCGGCGCGGACGTTCGGCGGCAGGGCGGGCAGCGGCCAGGTGGCGTCGGCGACCAGCCGCACCGGTGCGCCGTCGAGGATCGCCCGGGACACGGCGGCGACCGCGCCCTCGACCGGCCAGCCCAGGGTGTCCAGCCCGGGCAGGTCGACCGCGTCGGTGGCGGTGGTGACCACCGGCCGGGCGTCGAGCAGCACGGCCACCTCGGCGGCCAGCGCGTTGGCGCCGCCGCCGTGCCCGCCGAGCAGGGCGACGGCGTGCCGGGCCGCCTCGTCGACGACCACCACGCCCGGGTCGGTGCGTTTGTCGCCGAGCAGCGGCGCGAGGACCCGCACCACCGCACCGGTGGCCAGGAACGCCACCACCGCGTCGCACTCGGCCCAGGCGGTGCGCAGCGCGTCGGCGGCGCTGTCGGCGTCGACGAGTCGCGCGTGCGGCCAGGCGTCGGCGAGGACCCGGGCGTGCCGGTGGCCGGCGGCGGTGGCCG
Source organism: Micromonospora sp. KC213 (assembly GCF_004348325.1). Classification (GTDB taxonomy): domain Bacteria; phylum Actinomycetota; class Actinomycetes; order Mycobacteriales; family Micromonosporaceae; genus Micromonospora. The sequence goes on from NZ_SMKF01000062.1 coordinate 4,385, forward strand.
CGACGAGTCCGACGCGGCGGGTGGCAGGGCTGGTCACGGGCGCTCCCCGGTGAGGACGACCACCGGGTTGGTGGCCGCGAGTCGGACGGAACCGCCGGGCAGGTCGGCCAGACGGGCGGCGGCGAGTTGGCTGCCGGAGACGGCGTAGCCGGCGGCGCGCAGCAGGTGGACGGCGGGGGCGACCCGGTCCAGGGCGGCGAGGGTGACCACCACCCGGTCGGGCCGGCGGACGGCCACCGCGTCGAGCACGTCGGTGCCGCCCCCGCCGACGAACACGGCGTCCGGGTCGGGCAGCCCGCGCAGGGCCGCCGGGGCCTCGCCGGTCACCACCCGAAGGTGTACGCCGTGTCGGGCGGCGTTGGCGGCGACCGGCGCGGTCGGGTCCCGGTCGACGGCGATGACCGCCGCGCCGAGCAGCGCGCACTCGATGCCGACCGAGCCGCTGCCCGCGCCGACGTCCCAGATCAGCCGGCCGAGGCGGGGACGGAGCCGGGCCACCGCGAGAGCTCGCACCTCCGCCTTGGTGATCATGGAGTCGCGGTGGTCGTACGCGGACTCGGGCAGCGCCCAGCCCCCGGCCGGCGCGGCGGCCGGCTGGTTGTCGCCGCGCACCGACCCGACGCCGGGCGGCAGGTGCCCGCCGGCCGGCCCGGCCTCGGCGGCCGGGGCCTCGCCGCCCGTCGGGTCCGGGCTGCCCGGACCGGCAACGTCGGCCGGGGCCAGGCTGAGCAGCACGTGCGGGTCGGCCCAGGCCCGCCCGGCCGCCGCCTCCGCGGTGGTCCAGGTGACCCGCTCCGCGTCGGTGCCGAGATGTTCGGCGACGACGAGATGCCGGGGCCAGCCGACCAGTCCCGCGCCGATCTCGGCGGCCCCCGCCCCGGGGGCGGTGAGCACCGCGACGGCGGGCAGCGCCCGGCAGGCGTTCAGCGCGGGCCGCAGATCCCGCCCGTGCGCGGTGACCACGGCCGCACCGTCTGAGTCCAGGCCGGCGCGGGCGAAGGCGGCGGCGACGCTGGAAACAGCCGGCAGCACCCGTATCGGCAACCCGGCGGCACGCAGCCGCCGGACGATACCGAAGAACCCGGGGTCGCCGCTGGCCAGGACGACGGCCGGCGTGCCGGCGACGACGGCGGCGGCGAGCCGCTCGAGGGCGGGAGCGAGCGGCCCGAGCACGATGGTCGCCGCGCCCGCCGGCACCGGCACGACGGCGAGGTGCCGGGCCGCCCCGACGACCAGCCCGGCCCGGGCCAGCAGCGGCGCGACGACCGGGTGCGGCGGGGCTCCCCCGGCGTCGACGCCGACCACGCTGACCAGCGGCTCACCGGCGGCCGAGGGTTGCGGTCCGGTCACGCCGTCCACCGCCCGGAGGAGGCGACCACCCGGGAACCGGCGAAGTCCACCATCGCCACGTCGACGTCGACGTCGTGCCCGGCGAAGCGGAGCAGCACCTGGCCTACCCGGCGGCAGAGCAGGTCCCCGGCGGGGCCGAGCAGCCCGGCGGCCTCCCACAGCTCGTACGCGTGCCGTCCGGTGTTGGCCGCGGCGACGGCCGCGACCAGGTCGGCGTCCCCGCCCGCCTCGGCGGTGACCGCGCCGAGCAGCGACAGGTCCACCTTGGAGCGGGTGTAGTGGGTCATCAGGATCCCGGCGGCCAGCTTGGCCAGTTTGCCGGCCATCCCGACGAAGACCACCGAGGTCATGCCATGGGTGACCGCGGCGGTGACCGCCGCGCCGGTGAAGTCGCCGACCTCCACGAAGCACACCTCGGGCAGCTCCGGCAGCAACCCACGGGCGGCCCGCTCGGTACGCCCACCGGTGCACAACACCACGGTCCGCTCCCCCTGCGCGGCCATCACCTGCACCGCCTGCACCACGCTGGCCCGCCAGGAGGCGGTGGAGAAGGGACGGACAACGCCGGTGGTGCCGAGGATGGAGATACCGCCGAGAATGCCCAGCCGCCGGTTGGTGGTCTTGCGGGCCATCTGCTCGCCACCGGGCACGCTGATCACCACACGTACCCCCACCGCGTTGAGGTCGACCACCTCGGCGACCGCCTCGCCGATCATGCGGCGCGGGGTGTCGTTGATGGCCGGGCCGCCGACGGCCAGGCCGAGCCCGGGTTTGGTGACGGTGCCGACGCCCGGACCACCGTCCAGGCGCAGGCCCGGCTCCGAGCGCCAGCAGACGGTGGCGGTCAGGTGCGCGCCGTGGGTGACGTCCGGATCATCCCCGGCGTCCTTGACCACCACCGCCTCGGCCCGCGCCTGCGGGGGCGGGGTGAGGTCGCAGCGGGCGACGGGAAAGGTGACCCGCCGCCCGGCGGGCAGCCCGATCTCCACCTCTTTCGGTGGTGTCCCGGTCACCAGGGCGGTGACGGCCGCCTTCGCCGCCGCCGTGGCGCAGGCCCCGGTGGTCCAGCCGGTGCGCAGCGCGGTGGGTCGGACCTTCGCGGTGCGCGGCAGGTCCGGCTCCCGCAGCGGCGGCTCGGCGTACGTCACCGGGGTGGCCCGTCGCCGGCGGCGGTCCGAGCGACGCCGTCGGTGTCGGCGGCGGCCCGCGCCCGGCGCAGCTCGGCCCGGGCCGCCGGCTCGGCCCGCCGGTAGGTGTGGAAGTGCCCGGGGTGGTAGAGGTGCGAGCGGGTGCCGGCGGCGGCGAGCGCCGGACCGACCAGGAACAGGGTGTGCTTCCACAGCTTGTGTTCCTTGACGGTGGCCTCCAACCCGCCGAGGGTGCAGCGGACCACCAGCTCGTCCGGCCAGGTGGCCTGGTACGCCACCACGACCGGGGTGTCCGGCGGGTAGCCGCCGGCGAGCAGTTCGGCCTGTGCCTGCCCGGATCGGGCGGCGGAGAGGAAGAGCGCCATGGTGGTGCCGTGCCGGGCGAACTCGCGGACCCGCTCCCCCGCCGGCATCGGCGTCTTGCCGCCCTCGAGCCGGGTGAGGATGACCGACTGGGCCACCTCGGGAATGGTCAGCTCGCGGCCGACGATCGCGGCGACGGCGGTGAACGAGGAAACCCCCGGGACGACCTCCACCGCCAGATCGAGGGCCCGGCACAGGTCGAGCTGTTCCTGCACCGCGCCCCACAGCGCGGGGTCGCCGGAGTGGATCCGGGCCACGGTCAGCCCGTCGGCGGCGGCCCGCCGGTACAGCGGCAGCACCCCCTCGATGGGCAGCTGGGAGGAGTCGACGATCTCGGCGTCGGGGCGGGCGTGCGCGAGCACGTCGGCGTGCACCAGGCTGGCCGCCCAGACCACCACGTCCGCCTCGCCGATGACCCGGGCGGCGCGCAGGGTGAGCAGGTCGGCGGCACCGGGGCCGGCCCCGACGAACCACACCTTTCCGTTGGTCACAGCTTTCCTCCCCGCCGGTCCCGGCGGGCGGGCACCAGCAGCGTCGACAGGTACGGCAGGTCGTCGTCGGCACCGTCGAGCGGGCCGATCCGCTCGTCGGGCAGGCCGAGGCTGCGGCCGAGCACCGCGTCGGCCAGCCGGCCGTGCCGCCGCAGCGCCTCGATCAGCTCAGGGTGGCGGCGCCAGCCTTTGTAGACCACGACGGTGCCGGGGCCGGCCAGTGCGTCCTCGACCAGTGCCGCGCCGGCGGTGGCCGGCAGCAGGGTGAGCGGTTCCCGGCCCTCGCACAGCGGCACGCCGCTGCGGGCGGCGAGGTCCTGCATGGCGGTGATCCCGGGCACGGACCGAACCTGCACCGTCGGGCGCAGGGCGCGCACGCTCTGCGCCAGGTAGCCGAAGGTGGAGTAGACGTTCGGGTCGCCGATGGTGGCGAAGGCGACCGACCGGGCGCCGCCGTCGAAGGCGGCGACCACGGCCGCCGCGGCGGCGTCCCAGGCGGCCTCCCGGCGGGCGGTGACGCCGCCGGTGTCGTCGAGGGCGAACGGCAGCCGGTGCAGCCGCTCCGCCGGGACGTACGCGCGCACGGTGGCTTCCGCGCGGCCCGCGGGCGCGTCGCCGTCCGCCCCCGGCCGGTCCATCACCGGTACGACCACCAGGTCCGCTTCCCGCAGCACCCGCACCGCCCGCACAGTGAGCAGGTCCGCCTCGCCCGGGCCGACGCCGACGCCGGTCAGCAGGGCAGCCGGAGCCGCGTCGGGCTCCGGCCCGGCGCGCTGCGAGACCTTCACCGCGCGCCCCGCACCTGTCGGGCCGGACGGGGTGGGTGTCGGGCCGGACGGGGCGGTCGGCGGGCGACCCGGCCGGGTGGCGCTCACCGGCTCGCCGCCTCGACCAGGCGGCGGGCGGCCTGCGGTCGGCCCGCCCAGTGGGTGTGCAGGTAGGAGGCGTGTACCCGGCCGGTGACGAAGCCGTGCGCGGTGCCGTCCCAGTGCCACGCCGGCCGCTCGCCGTGCGTCGGATCGGTGACGGTGCGGTGGAACTCGTGGCCCCGTACCGGCTCGCCGACGCGGTGGACCGGGGAGTCGGCGGCGGCGACGGCGTCCCGGTAGCCGAGGGTGAGCCGGCCGGTCATCCGGGCGGTGTGCGGCAGCCGCCCGCACATCGGCACACCTTCGAGGGTTTCGCCCAGGTAGAGCAGTCCGGCGCACTCGGCCACGATCGGCCCGTCGAAGTCGGCCAGGTCGGCGCGGAGCCCGCTGTTGGCCGCGAGGGCCTCGGCGTGCACCTCGGGGAAGCCGCCGCCGACGACCACCGCCCGGGTGCCGGCCGGCAGGGCGGGGTCACGCAGCGGGTCGACGGTGATTACGGTGGCCCCGGCGGCGGCGAGCAGCTCGGTCGTCTCGGCGTACGAGAAGGTGAAGGCCGGACCGCCGGCGACCGCGACGACCGGGCGGCGTCCGCCGGCCGGGCCGCCGACGGCGTCGGCCGGATCCCAGCCGGGGACGGTCAGCGGCGGTGCGGTACGGGCCAGGTCCAACACGGCGTCGAGGTCGACGGTGGCCTCGACCAGGGCGGCCAGCGCGTCCACGACAGCCACCGACTCCGGGGCCCGTTCGGCGACCGGCACCAGCCCGAGGTGGCGGGCGGGCGCGGCCACCTCGGCGGCCCGGGTGACCGCGCCGAGCACCGGTACGCCCACCTCGGCGAGCGCGTCGCGCAGCAGCCGCTCGTGTCGGGGCGAGCCGACCCGGTTCAGGATCACCCCGCCGATGCGCACGCCGGGGTCGAAGGCGCGCATGCCGAGCACCAGCGCGGCGGCGGAGCGGCCCTGCGCGGTGGTGTCCAGCACCAGCAGCACCGGCGCGTCGACGAGCCGGGCGACGTGCGCGGTGGAGGCGTACCCGCCCCGCCCGACCGCGCCGTCGTGCAACCCCATCACGCCTTCGATGACCGCGACGTCGGCGGGGGTGGGGAGGGTCGCCCCGTGCCGCAGCAGCGGCGCGATCCGGTCCTCGCCGACCAGCCAGGGGTCGAGGTTGCGCCCGGGGCGACCGGCGGCGAGCGCGTGGTAGCCGGGGTCGATGTAGTCGGGGCCGACCTTGTGCGGGCTGACGGTCAGGCCCCGGCGGCGCAGCGCGGCGAGCAGCCCGGTGGCCACGGTGGTCTTGCCGTGCCCGCTGGCCGGTGCGGCGACGACCAGCCGGGGTAGCGCCCAGGCGTCGCTCACCACTCGATCCCCTTCTGGCCCTTCTGGCCGGCGTCCATCGGGTGCTTGATCTTGGTCAGCTCGGCGACCAGGTCGGCGGCCTCGACCAGCCGGGGGTCGGCGTCCCGTCCGGTGATCACCACGTGCTGGAAGCCGGGCCGCTCGGCCAGGGTCGCCACCACCTCGTCGACGTCGACCCAGCCCCACTTGATCGGGTAGGTGAACTCGTCGAGCACGTACAGGCCGTGGCGCTGCGCGGCGAGGTCACGCTGGATCTGCCGCCAGCCCTCCAGGGCGTCGGCGGCATGGTCGGCCTCGCCGCCGCGCTGGATCCAGGACCATCCCTCGCCCATCTTGTGCCAGGCCACGGGGGCGCCCTGGCCGGTGCGCTCGTGCACCTCGCCGAGGGCCCGGAAGGCGGCCTCCTCACCCACCCGCCACTTGGCGCTCTTGACGAACTGGAACACCCCGATCGACAGCCCGGCGGTCCAGGCGCGCAGCGCCAGCCCGAACGCGGCGGTCGACTTTCCCTTCATCGCCCCGGTGTGGACGATGGTCAGCGGCCGGTTGCGCCGCTGTCGGGTGGTCAACCCGTCGGCGGGCACGTGTGCGGGCTTTCCCTGCGGCATCAGGCAACGCTCCCGGTGATGGTCGTGGCGGACAACGCCCGGGTGCCGCCCGGGCCGGGAATCGGCCGGCGCGAACCCGTGGGGCGGCCGGCGGCGAGATCGGCCAGCGGGGCGGTCGCGACCTCGGTGAGCCGGTGGTGGGCCGCGCCGAGCTGGGCGGCGAGGCGGCCGGCCAGATCGAGGCGGACCGGGCCTGACTCGCAGTCCACGACCACGCAGGAGGCACCGCTGGCGGCGAGCACCGCCGCCGCGCGGGCGGCCCGGTCCAGCGGGTGTGGCCCGGCGGTGGCCCGGCCGTCGGTGACGACCAGCACCAGGGGCCGGCGCTTCGGGTCGCGCAGCCGCTGCACCCGCAGCAGGTCGGCTGCCGCGAGCAGTCCCTCCGCGAGCGGGGTACGTCCCCCGGTGGGTAGGTCCGCCAGTCGGGTCGAGGCGGCCAGCACGGAGGAGGTGGCCGGCAGCAGGGTCTGCGCGCCGGTGCCCCGGAAGGCGACCACGGCGACCTTGTCCCGACGCTGGTAGGCGTCGGTGAGCAGGGCGAGCACCGCCCCCTTGACCGCCGCCATCCGCTGCCGCGCGCCCATCGACCCGCTGGCGTCGACGACGAAGAGCACCAGGTTGCCCTCGCGTCCCTCGCGGACCGCCTCCCGCAGATCGGTGGGGCGCAGCACGAGCGGTCCCCCGCGCCGGCCCCGCCCGTGCTGGTGCGGGGCGGCGGCCCGCAGGGTGGCGGGCAGGTGCAGCGCGCCGGCCCGCCGGGCGGGTAGCCGCGCGCCGGTGGTCCGGCCCCGCCCGGTCCGCGCCCGGGACCGCCGGCCCGGCACCCCGTCCCCGACACCGGTGGCGGTGAGGAGCCGGGCCCGCAACCCCTGGTCCGGTACGGCGACCGGCTGCGTCGAGGCCGCCCGGGCCCCGTGCCGGGGCTGGCCGGTTGCGGGACCGTCCGGCGCTGCGGTGCCGGTCACGTCGTCACCGCCGCGATCCGGTCCGTCGGACCCGGTGCCCGGCCCCGTGGGGTCGCCGGGACCGTCGTCGTGCTCCGGGCCGGGACGGTCGCCGTCGCCCGGGCCGGAGGGGTCATCGTGGTCGGGGCCGGTGGGGCCGCCACCCGGGCCGGGACCACCGTCGTCGTCCGGGTCGTCGGGGTGTTCCTCCCGGGCCCGGTCCAACGCCTCGTCGAGGCGCTTGTCGTCCAGCCCGGGGCTGTCGAACGGGTCACGGCGGCGGCGGTGCGGCAGGGCCAGCCGGGCAGCGACCCGCACGTCCTCGGCGGTTACCCGCTCCCGGCCCTGCCAGGCGGCGTGCGCGACGGCGGCGCGGGCGGTGACGATGTCGGCGCGCATCCCGTCGACGTCGAACGCCGCGCAGACCTCGGCGATCTGCCGCAGGGCCGCGTCGGGCAGCACCACCCGATCCAACCGCCGCCGGGCGGCGGCCACCCGGCGAGCCACCTCCGCGTCGGCCTCGGCCCACCGCACGGCGAACCCGGCCGGGTCGGCGTCGGCGGCGAGCCGGCGACGGACCACCTCGACGCGGACCGCCGGGTCACGGCTGGCAGTTACCTCCACGGTCAACCCGAACCGGTCGAGTAGCTGGGGGCGCAGTTCCCCCTCCTCCGGGTTCATCGTGCCGACCAGCAGGAACCGGGCGGCGTGGCTGACCGAGACGCCTTCCCGCTCGACGTGGCAGCGGCCCATCGCGGCGGCGTCCAGGAGCAGGTCCACCAGGTGGTCGTGGAGCAGGTTCACCTCGTCGACGTAGAGCACGCCCCGGTGGGCGGCGGCGAGCAGGCCCGGCTCGAAGGCGCGTACCCCCTCGGCCAGGGCTTTCTCCAGGTCGAGCGAACCGACCACCCGGTCCTCGGCGGCGCCGACGGGCAACTCGACCAGGCGGGCCGGGCGGCGTTCGGCCGGCGCGGCGGTCGGATGGGGCCCGTCCGGGCAGCCCGGGTCGGGTACGGCCGGGTCGCAGCCGAACCGGCAGCCGGCCACCCGGTCCACCGGTGGCAGCAGCGCCGCCAGGGCCCGGACGGCGGTGGACTTGGCGGTGCCCTTCTCACCCCGCACCAGCACCCCGCCGATGGCCGGGCTGACCGCATTGAGCAGCAGCGCCAGGCGCATGTCGTCCATGCCGAGCACCGCCGAGAACGGATAGTTCATGCCCGATCCTCCAGGTCGCCCTCGCTGGCCAGGTACGTCTCGCGGAGCCGGTCCAGGGTGGCCGGTTCGGGAGCCGCCCACAGTCCCCGGTCGGCGGCCTCCAGCAGGCGTTCGGTGATGCCGCGCAGCGCCCACGGGTTGGACCGCTCAAGGAACTTCCGGTTCTCGTCGTCGAAGACGTACGCGGCGGTCAGCTGCTCGTACATCCAGTCGTCAACGACGCCGGCGGTGGCGTCGTAGCCGAACAGGTAGTCCACCGTGGCGGCCAGCTCGAAGGCGCCCTTGTAGCCGTGCCGGCGCATGGCGGCGATCCAGCGCGGGTTGACCACCCGGGCCCGGAACACCCGGCGGGTCTCCTCGCCGAGGGTGCGGGTCCGCACGTCGTGCGGCATCGCCGAGTCCCCCACGTACGCGGCCGGGGCCGCGCCGGTGAGGTGGCGCACCATCGCCACCATACCGCCGTGGTACTGGAAGTAGTCGTCGGAGTCGACGATGTCGTGCTCGCGGGTGTCCTGGTTCTTCACCGCCACCGCGATCCGCGCGAAGGAGCGTTCCATGTCGGCACGCGCCTCCCGGCCGTCGAGCCCCCGGCCGTACGCGTAGCCGCCCCACACGGCGTACACCTCGGCCAGGTCGGCGTCGGTGCGCCAGTTGCGGGCGTCGATCAGTGGCAGCAGCCCCGCCCCGTACGCCCCGGGTTTGGAGCCGAAGATCCGGGCGGTGGCCCGCCGCTCGTCGCCGTGCTCGGCCAGGTCGGCGGTGACGTGGGCGCGGACGAGGTTGTCGGTGTCCGGCTCGTCGAGGGCGGCGACCTGCCGTACCGCGTCGTCGATGAGCGCGACGACGTGCGGGAAGGCGTCCCGGAAGAAACCGGAGATCCGCACGGTGACGTCGATGCGGGGGCGGCCCAGCTCGGCCAGGGGCACCACCTGCACGCCGGTGACCCGGCGGGACCGGTCGTCCCAGGTCGGCCGGCAGCCGAGCAACGCCAGGACCTCGGCGATGTCATCGCCCTGGGTCCGCATGGCGCTGGTGCCCCAGACGGTGAGCCCGACCGAGCGCGGGTACGTCCCGGTGTCGGCCAGGTGCCGGGCCAGCAGCGAGTCCGCGAGGGCCACACCGACGTCCCAGGCGTTGCGGCTGGGGATGGCCTTCGGGTCGACGGAGTAGAAGTTGCGTCCGGTGGGCAGGACGTTGACCAGGCCCCGGGTGGGTGAGCCGGACGGGCCGGGCGGCACGAACCGCCCGTCCAGCGCGCCGACCAGTCGGTCGATCTCGTCGGTGGTGCGGTCGAGCCGGGGCACCACCTCACGGGCGGCGAAGCGCAGCACCTCGGCCACGTCGGGCACCGCCCGGCCGGTGACCTCCTCGACCACGGCGTCCACCGTGGTCGCCTCCCAGCCGAGGGTCTCCAGCCCGACGACCAGCCGGCGGGCCAGTGCCTCGATCAGGTCGACGGCGTCGGCGGCGGTGACCGCCGGCTGGTCCACCACCTCGGTCAACGCCGCCGGCACGGCCACCCGCTGGCCCGGCGCGGCCAGCAGCGCCTGCTCGTCGAGGCCGTACGCGGCGGCGAGGGCCTGCCGCAGGCCGGGCAGGGCACGCACGCCGCCCCAGACCTGCGGGGCACGCAACACGGCGAGGACCAGGTTCACCCTGGCCTCCCCGGTGGGGGCCTCGGCGAGGATGTGCAGGCCGTCGCGGATCTGCACGTCCTTGACCTCGCACAGGTAGCCGTCGAGGTGCAGCACGAAGTCGTCGAAGTCCTCGGCGTCGGGCATGTCCTCGGTGTGCAGGTCGTGGTGCAGTTCGGCGGCCCGGACGAGCTGCCAGATCTGCGCCTGCACGGTGGGCACCTTGGCCGGGTCGAGGGCCTGCACGGTGGCGTACTCGTCGAGCAGCTGTTCCAGCTTCGCCAGGTCGCCGTAGGTTTCCGCGCGGGCCATCGGCGGGACGAGGTGGTCGACGACGACGGCGTGGGCGCGGCGTTTGGCCTGGGTGCCCTCACCGGGGTCGTTGACGATGAACGGGTAGACCAGCGGCAGGTCGCCGAGGACGGCGTCGGGGGCGCAGTCGGCGGCCAGCCCGAGGCCCTTGCCGGGCAGCCATTCGAGGGTGCCGTGCTTGCCCAGGTGCACCACCGCGTCCGCGCCGAAGCCGCCGTCGGTGACCGGCGCGGCCAGCCACCGGTACGCGGCCAGGTAGTGGTGGCTGGGCGGCAGGTCCGGGTCGTGGTAGATGGCGACGGGGTTCTCGCCGAAGCCGCGCGGCGGCTGGATCAGCAGCGTCACGTTGCCGAAGCGCAGCCCGGCGAGGGCGATGTCGTCGCCGTCGACATACAGCTCGCCGGGGGGCTCGCCCCAGTGTTCCCGGATCGCCGCGCGCAGCTCGGCCGGCACCTGCGCGAACCACCGCCGGTAGGTTTGCCCCGGCACCCGGGCCTCGGCGGCGGCGAGCTGCTCCGGGGTGAGCCACTCCACGTCGTGCCCGCCGGCGGCGATCAGCGCGTGGATCAGCGCGTCCCCGTCGGTGGGCGGCGGGGTGTCGCCGAGGTGGTAGCCGGCGTCGGCGAGGGCGGCGAGCAACCGCACCGCCGAGGCGGGGGTGTCCAGGCCGACGGCATTGCCGACCCGGGAGTGTTTTGTCGGGTACGAGCTGAGCACCACCGCGACCCGCTTGTCGGCGTTCGGCACGTGCCGCAGCCGGGCCTGCCGCACGGCGATGCCGGCGACCCGGGCGGCGCGCTCGGGGTCGGCGGCGTAGACCGACAGCCCGTCGGCGTCGATCCGCTTGAACGAGAACGGCACGGTGACGATCCGGCCGTCGAACTCGGGGATGGCCACCTGCATGGCGGCGTCCAGCGGGGACAGTCCGGCGTCGCTGCCGGCCCACTGTTCCCGGGTGCTGGTGAGGCAGAGCGCCTGGATGACCGGGACGTCGAGGGCGGCGAGCGCGCCCACGTCCCAGGCGTCCTCGTCGCCCCCGCCGGAGGCGTCGGCGGCGACCGTGCCGCCGGCGGCGAGGACGGTCACCACCAGGGCGTCGCAGCGGGCGAAGAGGTCCAGCGGGCCGGCGCCGGGGGCCAGTCCGCGCAGCGAGCCGCAGAAGATCGGCACCGGGTTGCCGCCGGCGGCGGTGACCGCGTCGGCGAGCACGTCGACGAAGGCGGTGTTGCCGGCCAGGGCGTGTGCCCGGTAGAAGACGATCCCGATGGTGGGCCGGCCCGCTTCGGCACGGCGGTCGCCGTGCACCCCGTACGACGGGGTGGCGGCGGGCGGCGCGAAACCCTCGCCGGTGAGCAGGACCGTGTCGGAGAGGAACCGGGCCAGCTGGGCGAGGTTCTCCGGGCCGCCTTCGACCAGGTAGGACAGCGCTTCGGTGGCGACCCCGGCGGCCACGGTGGAGGCGGCCATCAGCTCGGCGTCGGGCACCGCCTCGCCGCCGAGGACGACCGTCGGCACGCCGGAGGCGAGCACCGCGGCGAGGCCGTCCGGCCACGCCTGGCGGCCGCCGAGCAGCCGTACGACGGCCAGGTCGACGCCGTCGAGCAGCGCCGGCACGGCGTCGACGGCGACCCGGGTGGGGTTGGCCAACCGGTAGTCGGCGCCGCTGGCGCGGGCGGCGAGCAGGTCGGTGTCGGCGGTGGACAGCAGCAGGATGCGCACGGGCGGCTCCGGAGACTGACACCCGGACTGCCCGCGAGGACGGTCGGGCGACGACGAGGGGTGGGCGCGGGGCCGACGGGCACGCCGGGCGTGGTTCGCCCCGGCCGGCGGAACCCGGCGGCGTCAGCGGTGCGCGGTGCGGCGACCGGCGCGGAGGCGGCCGGTCGGCAGGGCGGTGCCGGGGGTGGCGGTGTGGCGGATCGGTGGTGCGGCGGCGCGCCGGGAACGGGTGCGACGGAAGCCGCCTGCGGTGGGGACGCTGCGCGTCATCGGGTCCTCCTCGGGTGTCCACGCCCTGGGGTCAGCCCGACGGCCGAAGTATCCTGGCTCCCGGATCGACGCTCACCCCCGGCCTTCCAACCGCAGACACACGGCCGTGGCGCACGAGGGGGGATCGCTCCCCGGTGACAGTGGCGGGACCGCGCCGGAATCACACCGGCTTCCTTCACTGCCGTCAGGCCGCGAATGCTGCCATACCCGCCGCCACCGGGTCAACGCGCCGCCGTCGGCTGCTCAGCTGTACCGGCGGCCCCGGCGTGTCGAGTGCCCGGTCGTCACCGTGTCGGTCGGTAGCGGCCTCAGCGCATCCGGCGCTCCGGGTGGGCCCGGTTCCAGGCGCGCATCCGCTCCGGGTAGCCGGTCTTCGCCGCCTCGTACAGCGGCACCGCGTACCGATGGGCCAGCTTCGCCGCCACGCGGGGCGAGCCGGTGCGGCGGCGGATCCACTCGCCGTCGTGGGCGATCGCCACCACGGTGGTGTCGGTGGCGGTGGTCTCCGGTTCGAGGTAGAACTCGACGCCGTGCCGGCTGGTCACGAACGCCTCCAGCGCGGCCAGATCGTCCCGGGTGGCCTCCCGGTCGAGCTTCGTCGGGGTCCCCTCCACGGTCCGGGACCGCCGGCTGAACCAGCCCATCTGCCCGCTCCTTCCCTCGGCTGACCTCCAGTGGAGCACCCGAACCTGTCAGCAGGCTGCGAGGACGGTGACAACGAGCTGACCGCGTCAGCCGAGCGCGGCCAGGTCCGTGTCGGTCAGCCGCAGCGCGCCGGCGGCGACGTTCTCCACCAGGTGCGCCGGGTCGCCGGTGCCGGGGATGGCCAGCACGTGCGGCCCCTGGTGCAGGGCCCAGGCGAGGCGTACCTGCTGCGGGGTCGCCCCGTGCGACCGGGCCACCGCCCGCACGGCGTCGGCGTGCTCGGTCACCGCGCCGGACTCCCGCCGCTTCCCGGCCAGGGTGAAGAACGGCACGTACGCCACCTGCCGTGCCCCGCACTCGCGCAGCAGCGCGTCCTGGTCGCCCCGGTTGTCGAGGGCGTAGGTGTTCTGCACGCAGACCACCGGGGCGATCGCCTGCGCCTCGTCGAGGTGGTCGAGGCGGACGTTGGACAGGCCCAGGTGCCGGATCAGTCCGGCCTCGCGCAGCGCGGCCAGGGCGCCGAAGGACCCGGCGACCCGGTCCCGTCCCGGCCGCTTCACGATCCGCAGGTTGACCACGTCGAGGTGGTCGCGGCCGAGCCGGCGCAGGTTCTCCTCCACCTGGGCGCGCAGCCCGGCCGGCGAGGCGTCCTCGCGCAGACCGCCGGCCGGGTCGTACGCGAAGCCGACCTTGGTGGCGATCACCAGGTCCTGCGGGTACGGGGCGAGCGCGGCGCGGATCAGCTCGGTGGCGTACCGGGCCGGCCCGGTGCCGACGTTGAGGGTGCCGCCGGGCGAGACGTAGAACGCGGCGGTGTCGATGTGGTTCACGCCCAGCGCGACGGCGCGGCGTAGCACACCGATCGCCCGGCCGGGGTCCGGATGTGGGGTGATCCGCATGGAGCCGAAGCCCATCCGGTGCACGGTCGCGTCGCCCAGGGTCCAACTGCCCGCGGCAGCCGCGGTGATCTCCTCGACTGGCATCCGGCGACGGTAGCCAGCCCGGCCGCTGCCCACAGTCCGTCATCCACCCGATACCACTGGCTGCGGCGCGCTGCTACGTTCTATCCATGGGGCGGTCCGCCGGTGGGCGGGTCACCGGCACCAGGGCCAGCGTCGGGATCAGCAGCAGCGGCACCACCAGCAGCGCGGGCAGCGTCCCCACCCGGTCACCGAGCAGGCCCAGCAGCGGCGGGCCGGCCAGGAACGCCGTGTAGCCGATCACGGCGACCACGCTGACCCGGACGGCGGCGTGGTCCTCGTCGTCGGCGGCGGCGCTCATCCCGACCGGGAAGCCGAGCGAGGCCCCGATCCCCCACAGCGCCACCCCGACCGTCGCCACCGGCTGGCTGCCGGCGAGCACCGCAAGACCCGCGCCGAGCGCGGCGAGCAGGATGGTGCCGAACAACACCGGCACCCGGCCCCAGCGGTCGATCAGGACGGTGCCGGCGGTCCGGCCGAGGGTCATGCCGGCGACGAAGATGCCGAAGACAGCCGCCCCGGTCGCCTCGCTGACGCCGTACCCGTCGATGAAGGCGACCGCGATCCAGTCGGTGGCGGTACCCTCGGTGAACGCCATGACCAGGACCAGCGCGCCGAGGAGCAGGGTGCGTGGCTCCCGCCAGGCGGCCCACAGGCCACCGCGACGGGCCGCACCGCCGTCGGTGTCCGCCGAGGCGGGCGGCGCCGGCAGGAACGCCCGCGCGCCGATCAGCGTGCCGCCGAGCACCACGGCGGCCAGCACGCCCAGGTGCGCCCAGATCGGCAGCCCGACCCGGGCGGCGCCGGCGCCGAGCCCCGCACCGGCCACCGTGCCCAGGCTCCAGGCGGCGTGGAAGCGGGGCAGGATGGTGCGCCCGAGCCGCTTCTCCACCGCCGCACCCTCGACGTTCATCGCGACGTCGCAGGCGCCACACCCGTAGCCGAGGGCGACCAGTCCGACCGCCACCCCGGGCAGCCAGCCGGCCAGCCCGGTGGCGAGCCCGGTGACGGTCAGCCCGAGGGCGACCAGCACGGTGGCGGCCACCACCGTGCGGGCCGGGCCGAGCCGCTGGGTGACCAGCCCGGCCGTGGACAGGGCGAGCACCGCTCCGGCCGACATGGCCATCAGCAGCAGTCCGAGCCGGCCGGCGCTGAGGTCGAGCGCCTCCCGTACCGCCGGGACCCGGGAGAACCAGGTGGCCACAGCGAGACCGTTGAGAGCGAAGACCACCGCGACGCCGGTGCGGGCGGCCAGCACCGCCGGGGGTACGGCGGAGGCGGTCGGTGCGGTGACCGGATCGGCTGGCCTCACGGGTTTCCTCTCGTCGACGTCCTGCCCGACGATCGCACACCTGAGAGCGCTACCAGCACAACCTCCCCCGCCCCCCTTACCGGACGCCACCGGACGAGGCATGATCATGACAGAGGGCGCTCCCACCCATCACCGACCACGACGTGGAGGACCTCATGACCCCGTCGCACCGCCCGACCACCCTGGACGACGTGGCCCGGCTCGCGGAGGTGTCCCGTTCGACCGCGTCCCGGGTCATCGCGGGCACCGGCTTCGCCTCGCCGGCCGCCCGGGATCGGGTGCGGGCCGCCGTGGACCGCCTCGGGTACGTGCCGAACGCCACGGCCCGGGCGCTGGCGCGTGGCGGCGGGGTCCGGCTGGTGGTGGCGGTCTGCGGCGTCACCACCGCCGTCCTGGACGACCCGTACGTCGAGCGGGTGGTGGGCGCCGCCGCGCGGGCCTGCGCCGCGTACCCGGCGGGGGTGGTGCTGCAGTGGCTGCCGCTGCACGGCGCGACCACACTGGAGCGCATCGCGCAGGACCGTGGCGTCGCCGGGGTGGTGCTGGTCAACGCCACCGAGCCGTTGCTCGACGCGGTTCCGGCCGAGCTACGGGGCCGGATCGCCTCGATCGGCATCGGCTCCCCGACGGTGCCCTCCTTCGACGTGGACAACGCCGACGGTACCGACCAGGTCGTCCGCCACCTGTACGCCTCCGGCCGCCGCCGGATCGCGATGGTGACCGGCCCCCGGTGGCTGCCCTGCGCCGGCCGCGCCGTCGCGGCCTACCGACAGGTCATGCGGGAGACCGGACTGCCGGTCCGCCTGGTGCCCGGCGACTTCACCGCCCGGCGGGGCCGGGCGGCAGCCGGTGAACTGCTGGCCCGGTGGCCCGACACCGACGCCGTCTTCGCCGTCAGCGACCTGACCGCGTTGGGGGTGATCGCCGGGCTCGGGGAGACCGGCAGGCGGGTGCCCGGCGACATCGGGGTCGCCGGGTTCGACGACATCCCGCACGCCGCGCTGAACACGCCGGCCCTCACCACCGCCAGCCACCCGGTCGGCTCCATCGCCGCCGCGGCGGCCACCGCCGTGCTGCACGGCCGGCCCGTCCCGCCGGTGACCTCGTTCCCCTCCGCGCTGGTGCGCCGCACGAGCGCCTGAGGTCCGGCCCGATCCACGCCGCGCGACCACCTGCCACCCGGGTCGGCCGTCGGCGCCGTCGTCGTGCCGGGGGCGCCCGGAGCCACCCCGGTCCCGCGGTGCATTGATGGCCTTCCGCACCGCCCGGTTGGCCGTCACCGGAGCAGCCATCGACATCGTTACTTGACATCCCTAACTTAAGCAGCTTAATAATGGCTTGACGAGCCGGCGCTGCCCGCTCCGAAGCATCGCCGCTTCACCACGGCGATCCGACAGAGGGATCTGCTGATGTCACTCTTCTCGCGACGCCTGGTCCGGCGTCTCGGTGTCTTCACCGTCCTGTCCACCGCGGCGGCGCTCACGCTCACCGCGTGCTCCGACGACTCCCCCGGCACCTCCGACAACGCCGCGAACAGCTCCATCAGCATCAATGGGACCGCCTCCACCATCGTCGAGAACTGGAACCCGTTCTCACCGACGCAACTGCAGCCCACGTTGGGCGTCATCCACGAGGCGCTCTACTACTACAACCTGGCCAGCGACGTCCCGCCGCGACCGATGCTGGCGACCGCGTACTCCTGGGACACCGCCGGCAAGCAGCTGACGATCACCACACGTGAGGGCGTCAAGTGGTCCGACGGCCAGCCGTTCACCGCCAGGGACGTCGCCTTCACCTTCGAACTGATCCGCAAGAACAAGGCGATCAACGGCAGCGGTCTCGCGCTCGCCTCGGCGAAGGCCACCGACGACAAGACCGTCGTGTTGACGTTCCCGACCACCTCGTTCACCACCGAACCGGGCATCCTCGGCAACACGGCGATCATTCCGGAGCATGTCTGGAGCAAGATCAGCGACCCGGCGAAGACCACCAACCCCAAACCGGTCGGCACCGGCCCGTACAAGCTCAAGTCGCTGAACGCGCAGGGTTTCGTGATGGAGAAGAACCCGAACTACTGGCAGCCGGGCAAGCCGGAAATCCAGACGGTCCGCTACATCACCCTGGCCACCGCCGACGCGGCGAGCGCCGCGCTGACCGCGGGCCAGGTGGACTGGATGAGCTCGTACATCCCGAACCTCGACAAGATCATCGAAGGCCACAAGAACCTCACCTATGTGAACACGCCGGCCCTGACGGCGTCGATCTTCACCTGCTCGAACGCGGCCTTGGGCTGCAAGGGCCCCCAGACCGACCGGGCCGTACGCCAGGCCATGTACCACGCGCTCAACCGCGACCAGCTCAACAAGCTGGCCGGTGGCGGCTTCGCCGGGACGGCCTCGCCGACGCTGCTGCTGCCCGATCGTGACCAGAAGTGGATCGCGGATCCGGCCCACCTCAGGACGCCGGGCGGCCCCGATGTGGCCAAGGCCAACCAGATCCTGGATGCGGCCGGCTGGGTCAGGGGCGCCGACGGCATCCGCAGCAAGGGCGGCGAGCGGCTGTCGATGCGGATCCAGACCGTGACCGGCTGGAGTGACTTCATCTCGCTCAACGACGCGATGGCGCAGCAGTTCAAGGAGGCCGGCATCGAACTGAAGCCCACCCAGTTGTCCTCCAACGAGTGGAACAACAACCAGGTGCAGGGCAAGTTCCAGTTGTCGCTCGACTCGATCGGCCTGGGCGCGTCGTCCAACCCGTACTTCACCTACAACGGGCGCTACACCTCGGCCACCACGGCGAGGGTCGGCGAGTCGGCCGGCACCTCCGGCAACTACGCCCGCTACAGCAACCCGACGGTCGACCAGGCGGTCGCGGCCGCCGCAGCGACCAACGACGAGAACGTGCAGAAGCAGCATTACGCCACGATCCAGGCGCAGATCGTCCAGGACCTGCCGTACATCCCGATCTACCTGAACTCGACGCTGACCCAGTTCAACACCAGCCGGGCGACCGGATGGCCGACCAACGACAACAAGTACGCCTTCCCGGCCACCTGGAAGTCGTGGGACAGCGGCATCGTCCTGAGCACCCTGAAGCCGGCCGGCTGAGCGGCGTCGGCGGCCGACGTGCACTACCTCCTGCGGAAGGTCGGGTTCTACGTGATCGCCCTGTGGGCGGCGCTCACGGTGAACTTCATCATCCCCCGACTCATGCCGGGCGACCCGGTCTCGCTGCTCATCGCCAAGCTCGGGCAGCGCGGACCGGTGACCCCGGAAGCCAGGGCCTCCATCGAGGCGCTGCTCGGCACCGACACCGACCAGCCCCTGCTCGCGCAGTACATCGACTACCTGGGCAACCTCGCCGTCGGCGACCTGGGCCAGTCGGTGGCGTACTTCCCGGCTCCGGTCACCTCGATCATCGGCCAGACGCTGCCGTGGACGATCGGGCTCATCGGCCTGGCGACGGTCATCTCGTTCCTGCTGGGCATCGGGCTCGGCACCATCGCCGGGTGGAAACGCGGGTCGTGGCTGGACAACCTGATCCCGGTGACCACGATGTTCCAGTCGGTGCCGTACTTCTGGCTGGCACTGATCCTGCTCTTCGCGTTCGGCAGCAGGTGGCAGGTCTTTCCGCTCAACGGCGGCTACGACATCTACGACACGGTGCCCGGCTGGAACGCGGAGTTCATCGGCTCGGTCCTCTACTACGGCACGCTGCCCGCGCTGAGCATCATCGTCTCGTCGGTCGGCGGTTGGATGCTCGGCATGCGCAACATGATGGTCTCGACGCTGTCCGAGGACTACCTGCTCACGGCCGAGGCCAAGGGCCTGCGGCCGGGCCGGATGATGCGCACGTACGCGGCGCGCAACGCGATCCTCCCGTCGATCTCGGGCTTCGCGATCTCGCTGGGTTTCGTCGTGGCCGGCTCGATCGTCACCGAGACGGTGTTCTCGTACCCCGGGATCGGCTCGGCGCTGCTGGAGGCGGTCGGCAGTAACGACTACGCGCTGATGCAGGGCATCTTCCTGGTCATCACACTCTCCGTGCTCGGCGCCAACCTGCTGGTCGATCTCCTGTACTCGGTCATCGACCCGCGTACCCGAGCGCGGACGTGACCGGCGTCGGAAAGGACGAATGACGTGGCATTGACCACCCACGCCGCCGAGCCCGTGGGCGGCACCGGGGGCCTCCCGGCCGGCTCGGCGGCGCAACGCACCCGGCGGCGTCGGCTCGGCCTGCCGCCGATGACGGCCAAGCTCGCCACCGGCCTGATCATCAGCGGTGCGATCCTGCTCTTCGGGTTGCTCGGGCCGTTCGTCGTACAGGATCCGACCCGGGTCGACGACATCGGCCTGACCGGACCCAGCAGCGCACACCTGATGGGCACCACCCAGACCGGCCAGGACGTGCTGGCCCAACTGGCGTACGCCACGCGCGGCTCGCTGACCATCGGCGCGATCGTCGGCGTGCTCACCCTGCTGCTGTCCGGGTTCTTCGGCGTGGTGGGCGCCTACGCGGGCGGCTGGGTGGACGAGGTCTTCTCCCTGTTCACCAACATCATGCTGGTCATCCCCGGGCTGCCACTGGTGATCGTGATCTCCAGCTACGTGCCGGACAAGAGCTTGTGGCTGGTCGCGCTGGTGCTCTCCCTCACCGGCTGGGCCGGGTCGGCGCGGGTGCTGCGCGGGTACACGCTGAGCCTGCGCAACCGCGACTACGTGCTGGCCTCACGGGTGGCCGGGGAGAAACGCTGGCGGATCCTCACGGTCGAGATCCTGCCCAACCTGATCCCGCTGCTGGCCTCGCAGATGGTGTTCGCCGTCATCTTCGCCATCCTCGGCGAGGCCGGACTCTCCTATCTCGGCCTCGGTGCGAGCGGCTCGATCAGCTGGGGCACGATGCTCTACTACGCCCAGAACGGCCTCGCGCTGCGGCTCGGCGCGTGGTGGTGGTTCGTGCCACCGGGTCTTCTGCTGGCGCTGTTCGGCGCGGCGTTGTCGCTGATCAACTTCTCGATCGACGAGATCATCAACCCCAAGCTGCGCAACCAGACCCGGGCCGCCCGCCGCAGCTGGCTGATGTCCCGCAAACAGCTGGAGACCGCCAAGGAGGCCACCCTGTGAGCGCGAGGAGCGAGCCGGGTTCGCGAGCCCCGCAGTCGCGAACGGAGGCGATGCTGTGAGCGCGAGGAGCGAGCCGGGTTCGCGAGCCCCGCAGTCGCGAACGGAGGCGATACTGTGAGCGGACCGAGGCCAGCGCCACCGGTCCGGCCCGTGGTGTCGGCGCCGGTCCTGACCATCGAGAACTTCAGCGTCGACTACCTCGTGGACCCGGTCGTGCACGCGGTGCGGAACGTCTCGCTCACCCTGCGCCGGGGCGAGGTGCTCGGCCTCGCCGGAGAGAGCGGCTGCGGCAAGAGCACCCTCGCGTACGGCATCGTGCGGCTGCTCAAGCCGCCGGCGGCGATCGTCTCCGGCCGGGCGGTGTTCCACTCCCGGGAGGGCATCGAGCTCGACTGGAACCTGCTGGACGCCGAGGAGTTGCGGGCCACCCGGTGGGACAAGATCTCCATGGTGTTCCAGGGGGCGATGAACTCCCTGAACCCGGTCATCTCGATCCGGGACCAACTCGAGGACGTCTTCACCACCCACCGTCCCGAGATGGGCCGACGCGAGCGCCGCCAGCGCTGCGCCGACCTGCTCGAGCGGGTCGGCGTGGACCCCGCCCGGCTACGCGCGTACCCCCACGAGCTCTCCGGCGGGATGCGCCAGCGCGTCATGATCGCCATGGCCATGGCGTTGGAACCCCAGATCATGATCATGGACGAGCCGACGACCGCGCTGGACGTCGTCGTCCAGCGCGAGATCCTGCGCGAGATCACCCGGTTGCGCGACGAGTTGGGTTTCGCCGTCATCTTCATCACCCACGACCTGCCGCTGCTGCTGGAGATCAGCGACCGGATCGCGGTGATGCGCGCCGGCGAGGTGGTGGAGTTCGGCGACGCGCTCAGCCTCTACACCGACCCGCAGCACGACTACACCGAGCAGCTCCTGGCGTCCTTTCCCAGCCTGACCGGCGAGCGCGGCTCCTTCGTGCGCGGCGGCATGGACGAGCGGCTGCTGGCCCTCGACGCGGTCCGACTCGACGATCCGAACGCAGGGAGCACCGCGTGACCACCTTGACGGCCGAGCACCTGGTGAAGAACTACCACCTCCGGCGGGGCCTGCGCGGCGGCACGCTACGGGCGGTCGACGACGTCAGTTTCACCCTGGAGCCGGGACGGACCGTCGCGCTCGTCGGGCAGAGCGGCAGTGGCAAGTCGACCATCGCCAAGCTTCTGCTGCAGCTCGAACGCCCCACCGCGGGCCGGATCCTCATCGACGGCGAGCCGGTGCAGCGGCGGGGCGGCGGACTGAGCCGCTACCGCCGCACCGTGCAGATGGTGTTCCAGGATCCGTTCGCCTCGCTCAACCCGTACCACACCGTCGAGCACCACCTCGAACGTCCGATCCGCCTGCACCAGCCGAAACTGTCCAGGGATGAGGTGCACCGCCGCGTCCTGCACCTATTGGAGCGCGTCCGGCTGACCCCCACCGAGAACGTCGCCGCCCGCCGGCCGCACCAGTTGTCCGGCGGCCAGCGCCAGCGCGTCGCCATCGCCCGGGCGCTGGCACCCGGGCCCGGCGTCCTCATCGCCGACGAGCCGGTGTCCATGCTGGACGTCTCGATCCGACTCGGCGTGCTGAACCTACTGGCGACGTTGCAGCGCGAGGAGGACCTCGGCGTGCTCTACATCACCCACGACCTGGCCACGGCCCGGCACTTCGCCGACGAGATCCTGGTCATGTACCGGGGGCGGATCGTCGAGCGGGGCGATGCCGACGAGGTCATCCTCCGGCCCCGGCACGAGTACACGAAGACGCTCGCCGCCGCAGCGCCGAATCCGGAGCGCAGGCTCAGCGAACTGCGCGGTGGATGAGCAGGCCGCGGGTGCTTGTCAGCGGCGCATGCTGGACTGCAGCACCACGGCGGCCGCGCCGGTCGCCGACGCGGTGGCCGCGGCCAGCGACACCGTCACGGACACCGAGCGGCGCCAGGTGCGGGCGTCCGCGGCGGCGATGCGCGACGTGATCGCCGGGCCGTAGACGAAGGACGCCGCGGCGAAGCCGGGGCCGGTGAGTACGAGCAGGTCGATGTCGAGCAGGTTGACCACCGACTCCGCGGCCGCGGCCACGTAGCGTGCCGAGTCGTCGAGCAGCGCCCGGCAGGCGGGGGCGCCGGTGCGGGCCGCGCGGGCGACGGCGGCGAAGTCGGCCGCCACACTGCGCCGCGTGTCGGCTGCGTCCAGGCCCGCCTCGCCGGCGGCCACCGGATCGGCCAGCGCCGCCGCGACGACGGCCTGTGGACCGGCAAGCACCTCGAGGCAGCCGCTGCTGCCGCACCAGCACGGCGGGCCGTCGATCTGCAAACACAGGTGGCCGAACTCGCCGGCGTTGGCCTGGGCGCCGCGCAGCGCGACGCCGTCGATGACGATGCCCGCCCCGATGCCGCTGCCCATGTAGAGCGCGGCGAAGGCGCGGGTCGGTCCGACCCGGGCGACCCAGTACTCTCCGACGGCTGCGGCCGTCGCGTCGTTCTCGACCAGTACCTGCATCCCGGTGGCCGCCGCGAGCCGGCGGTCGAGGTCGTCCCCGCGCCAGCCGCGCAGGTGGGTCGGCGCCTGCTCGGGGTGCACCCCGGGTCCGTGCGGGCCGGGCCAGACGACGCCGACGCCCAGGCACCGTGCCGGGTCCACGCCCGAGGCGTCGATGAGCACGGCGACGTCGGCGGCTAGTCCCCGCACCAGGGTGTCCGGGTCGGCACCGGCCGGCGCGGGCCGGGCCAGCCGGGAGATCACCCCGCCGGTCTGACCGGTGAGCACGTACGTCGTGGTGTCCTCGTCGAGGTGGATGCCCACCGCGACCCGGGCGACCGGATCGAGGCGCAGCAGGGTGCGCGGCTTGCCGCCGGTGGGACTGCGGCCGGTCTCCCGGACCAGGCCCTCCTCGATCAGCCGGCGGACGGTCATCGACACCGCGGCCTCGGTCAGCCCGGTCATGGAGGCCAGTTCGACGCGGCTCAGCGGCTCCGCGGAGCGGATGGCGTCGAGAATGCTCTCCCGGGCGCCGGTGCGCCGGCTGCGGCCGACCGGAGTGAGTGCGTTACCGCTCACAGCCAGCTCACTGTCTCCTCAGCCGATGCCCCCATCGTCACCGGGGTCACGCGCACCGCGAGGCACCACCGCCCGAAACAGCGGGCCACGGGTGTCGCGTACGACGCCGACCCGGCAGTGGTCGATCGGGCACACCCCCGCGTACAGTCAACCATGGATCTCCTTTGGTGTCGGCGCCGTTGACGACCTTCATTCAGTTACTTAAGAATATAGGGCCGGCCGTTCCCCCGAGATGACGGGACACCTTCGATGAGAGACAACCTCCACTCGGGCTGGACGGTACGCGCCGTCGGCGGCCCGGTGCCCCCGGAGGACTGAGGGCGGCCGTGGACACCACGACCGGCCCCCGTCTGATCGGCCTCGTGCTGACCGAGAACGCCGCCCAGGTCGGTGTCGAGCCCTTCTTCATGGAGCTGATCGCCGGCATGGAACAGGTCCTCGCGCCGACCGGTGCCGGCGTGCTCCTGCTCGTGGTCGCCGACCTGGCGGCGGAGCTGGCGACCTACCGACGCTGGGCGGATGAGGACACCGTCGAGGCGGTGGTCGTGGTCAACATCGTGCACGCCGACGTCCGCCCGGAGACGCTGGCGGCGCTGGGCCTGCCGGCGGTGCTCGCCGGCCGCTACACCGGGCCGGCGACGCTCACCGGCGTGGTCACCGACGACGCAGGCGCGATGACCGCGGCGATCGACCTGCTGGTCACCCTCGGACACCGGGTGATCGGCCGGGTCAGCGGACCGGCCGGGCTGGTGCACACCGCCGAGCGCACCGCCGCCATGCACGCGGCGGCCGAGCGCCTCGGCCTGCAGGTACGGATCGTCGAGGCCGACTACAGCGCCGAGGCCGGCGTGCGAGCCGCCCGCGAACTGCTCGCCGGTCGCCCCGCGCCGACCGCCGTCATCTTCGACAACGACGTCATGGCCGCAGCCGCCGAGGAGGACCTGGTGCGCTCCGGCCGCCGGGTGCCGGATCAGGTGAGCCTGCTCGCCTTCGCCGACTCGGCGCTGTGCGAGCTGGCGGTGCCTCCGTTGTCGGCGATGAGCATCGACGCCCACGAGCACGGTGTCAGTCTCGGCCGGGCCGTGCTCGACGTGCTGACCGGCGCCGCGCGCCAGGACCGTGCCGGCCCGCCGATCCGGATGCAGCAGCGGGCCAGCACCGGCCCGGCCCCGGGCGGGATCAGCTGAGTCCGTCGCTGACGGCGTTCGCCGGCTGAACGCCTGGTGGCCAGGCCATCCTGCCGTCGCGTCGACACGGCGCCGGGCACCTCGCCGCCTGCGTCGCCGGCGCGGCACCGGGACCCGGCCGCTACAGCGGGGGCAGGCCGAGCGCCTCGTCGACCCGGGCCAGTACCGCCGCGTCGTCGTCGGCCCGTACGCCTCGCAGCAGGTCGATGGCGGTGGCCCGCACCTGCCCGACGATCACCGCCAGCGGCAGCGTGTGCCCCTGGGTGAACAACCGCCCGACGGCCCGTACCGCCGCCAGGGCCGCGGCGTCGGCCTGCTCGGCGTACCGGTCGGCGGTGGTGTCCGCGCCGTCGAGGTCGGCGGCGAGCGCACCACCCGCCGCCCGGATCGCCTCCGCCAGCACCCGCAGTGCCGTGACCAGCTCGTCGGGCACCGGGCCGGGCAGCCGGTTGCAGGTCACCCCGGCCCGGGCGAGCACCCGCACGTTGCGTACCGCGTAGTCGGTCTGGGCGAGGGAGGCGTCCACGGTGCGCAGCCGGCCGATGTGTCGGCGGCGGCGCACGTTGAGCCGCAGCGCCTCTCCGGCGGCGAGCGCGGCGGTACGCAGCCGCTCCACCCCGGCGTCGAGTCCACGGGCCCGGTCCAGGGCGGCCCGGGCGGCCGTCTCGTCGCGCCGCGCCAGCGCGGCGGCCACCTCCTCCACCACCTCGGCCGTCGCGTCGAAGGTGCGCCGGAACTCGGCCACCAGCGGCGCGAGCGGCCGGCGGGCGTCGACGAGCTGGCTGGCCACCACCGCCACCGCGCCGCCGATCAGCGCGTCGACGAACCGGAACGGCACCAGCGACTCGGTCGGCGGGGAGACCACCACCAGGTAGAGCGCCGACACGGCGGCCTGGACCACGCTGATGCTGCTCGCGCCGATCGCCACAGCCAGCGCGACGGTCAACAGGATGACGGTGAACACCGTCCCGGTGCTGCGCGGCCCGAGCGCCTGGATCACCAGGTCGGCGACGAGCACACCGGCGGCCACCCCGAGCACCACCTCGATCGCCCGGCGCATCCGCTGCCCGCGCGCCTGGCCGAGCACGATCAGCGCGGCGGCCGGGGCGAAGAACGGCTGCGGATGGCCGACCAGCCGGGTGGCCAGCAGCCACGCCACGGTCGCCGCCAGGGTCGCCTCGACGACCGGCACCCAACCCTGCCGCAGCCGTACGGCGGCCTCCCGCAACC
>NZ_SMKF01000063.1 GCF_004348325.1 Micromonospora sp. KC213
CGCCCGGCCGACGCCTACACCTTCCGACCATCGATAACCGTACCCGGGCCCTGTGGTGTGATCGAGGTTGTTGGATGGTGATCCGGGCGAGGATCAGGGCGTTGAGGGCCTTGGCCCAACCGTAGACCCGGCCGGCGATGCTTGCGCCGCCCATGTGTGGACTTTGCGGACCTCGTGGTCGTCATCCAGGAAGGGCCCGAACTGGGGCCCCGTCGCCGCCCACATACCGTCGCGTGATTCCGACGCACTCACCCTCACCGGGGCTGACCGCTATCCTCGTCGTCCACGATGGCCTCTTCGGTGATGGTGCGGTTCGCGATGGCAAAGGCGGCGTTGGCGGCGGGCACACCACAGTAGATCGCGCTCTGGAGCAGAACCTCCCGGATCTCGGCTGGAGTGAGACCGTTGCGCAGCGCCGCCCGCACGTGCATCGCCAGCTCCTCGTGGTGTCCGTGGGCCACCAGCGCGGTGAGCGTGATGCAGCTGCGGGTCTTGCGGCTCAGGCCCGGGCGCGTCCACACCTCCCCCCAGGCGTACCGGGTGATGAAATCCTGGAAGACGGCCGTGAAGGGGGTCGTCTGGGCGATTGCCCGGTCGACGTGCGCGTCGCCCAGCACGGCCCGGCGCACGGTCATGCCGGCGGCGTGCCGGGCGGCGTCGTCGGCCCCGGCTCGCGCCGAGAGTGAAAACGGTGGGCCGGCGTGGGAGTCTCCCCCGCCGGCTCGCTCCGGAAGGTCTGCCGCGAAGTGACCGGTCAGGGCAGCGAGCACGGCCTGGGGCTGCTCGACGTTGGCCAGGTGGGCGGCGTGGGCCACCTCGGTCAGGCACGCATCCGAGATGCCGTCGGCGAGCTCACGGGCGTGCGCGACCGGGGTAGCCGGATCGTTCCGGCCGGCTACGACGAGGGTGGCCGCGGTGATGCGGGAAAGGTCGGGGCGGGCGTCGTAGGAGGCGAGCGCATCACAGCAGGCGGCATACGCGTCAGGGTCGGCCGCCCGCAAGTCGTCGGCCAGCGCTTTCGCGATGGGGTGGTTCTGGAAGGCAGGTGTGAACCAACGCGTCCCGGCGCTGTCGGCAATCGGGCCCGTGCTTCTGTTCGCTCTCACCAGGGCCGCGCGGTCGTGCCAGTCTCGGGGATCGCCGAAGTGCGCGGAGGAACAGACGACCGCCAGCTTCTCGAGCCGCTGCGGCTGGTGGGCAGCAAGCCAGACGCCGACGGCGCCGCCGAGGGAGATTCCGGCGTACGCGAAACGCTCGACGCCCAGCTCGTCGGCGAGGTCGAGGACGAGGCGGCCGAGGTCGGCGACGGTGGCCTTGGCGCTGATGAGATCGGCGGGCGAACCACCGTGACCGGGCAGGTCCCAGCGAACGACGCGGTGGGTGGCGGCAAGGGCAGCCACCTGGGGGTCCCACACGGCCAACGAGGTGCCGAGCGACGGGCCGAGGATCAGCGCGGGGGCGCTGCCGGGCCCGGTGATGTGGTGGTGAACGCGGGTCATGAGCTGCTGTCCTCGAGGAAAGGGGAACGCCTGGACAACGCCCGGTCCACGAGGACGCCGGCCGAACCCAGGTAGCGAGCGGGGTCGGTGAGCGCACGCAGCTGCTCGCCGGACACAGCGCCGGCGATGGAAGGCTCGATGTCGAGGGCGTCGTACAGGCTGACGCGCTTCTCCGCCGCGTAGCGCGCCGCGCGGGTGAGTACCTCGTTGGCCCGGTCACGGCCGATCAACGGGCCGAAGGCCGCGACCAGGCGCTCTGTCGCGATCAGTCCATGCGTGGCGTCGAGGTTCTCGCGCATGCGGCCAGGATCGACACTCAGTCGCGCCACCATCTCGGCGGTGTCGCGGGCGGCGCCACAGACCAGGCGCAGGGCCTCGCGCAGCGCCTGCCACTCGGCGTGCCAGGCGCTCGGCGGGCGCTCGTCCTCCGCGGCGAGCGATCCATACAGCACCGATGCCAAGGCCGGAACCTGCCGGGCTGCGACGGCGACGAGCACCGAGCGGACCGGGTTCGCCTTGTGTGGCATGGTGGAAGAACCACCGCCACGGCCCTCGGTCACCTCACCGATCTCGGTCCGCGACAGCGCGAGAACATCCGCGGCCACCTTGCCGAGCGCTCCCACGGTGAGCGCCAAAGCACCCGTGAGGTCGGCGATCGGCGTACGCAGTGTGTGCCAGGGCAGGATCGGCTCGGCCAGTCCGGTTTCCCTCGCGTACGCGCCGAGCAGCCGTGGGCCGAGATTGTCTGGCACCGAATGTCCGTCCGCCTCGGCGTACGCGTGGAAGGCAGCGAGCGTGCCCGCCGCCCCACCGAGTTGGACGGGCAGCACCGCCCGCACCGCGGCGAGGCGGTGGTGCGCGGCGAGGACGAGATGGCGCCAGCCCGCGGCCTTGAGGCCGAACGTCGTGGGCACGGCGTGCTGGGTGAGGGTCCGCCCGGGCATCACGGTGTCGCGATGCTCCTCGGCGAGGCGGGTCAGCACCGCTGCGGCCCGGTGGAGGTCGGCGAGCGCGGATTCGAGGGCGCGGAACGCGACCAGCATGGTGGCGGTGTCCCAGATGTCCTGGCTGGTGGCGCCACGGTGCACGTACGGCGCCGCGGCCGGATCGTGCTCGGCCACCACCGCCGTGAGGTCCGCGACGAGCGGGACCACCGGGTTGCCGGTCGCACGGGCACGCAGGGCCAGACCCCGGGCGTCGTAGCGGGACAGGTCGGCGACGGCCGCGTCGACAGCGTCGGCCGCAGCGGCGGGGGTGAGCCCGAGCGCCGCCTGGGCACGGGTCAGCGCGGCCTCGGCGTCGAGCATCGCCCTGACGTAGGCCGTGTCGCCGGTCGCCGCCTCGCCCGCGGAGCCGGCCCATCCCGGCGACAGCAACCCCACGTCGGCCGCCGGACAAGGAGACGTCGCCGGATCAGGGAAACTCAAGGAAGACCGTCTCCTCATGCACGCCATCCTCCTGTAGCCGGATGTCGAAGCGGTGGATCTTGTCCTGCTCCCGGGTCGTCAGCAGTGTTGCCTGCCGGCCGGGGGCGAGCGAGGAAAGCAGAGGATCGGCGGCGATGTCGGTCTGCTCACGCAAGTACGCCCGGGTGTGTAGCTGACGCATGAGGCCACGGGCGAAGACGGTCACCGACAGGTAACCGACGCCGACCGGTGGCAGGGTCCGCAGCGTGTAGTGTCCGTCCGCGTCGGTGGCGACCCGGCCGAAGCCGGTGAAGTCCAGCCCGTTGCGGCCGAGGAACCCGCCGGTGACCGGATCCCGGCGAAGGGAGCCGGCAACGCCCCTCCGGGATCCGTCCACGCCGGGTTGCCAGAACTCGAGCAGGGCGTCCGGAACCGGTGCTCCGGCACCGTCATGGACGACACCGTGCACGGTGATCATCTCCGGGTGGCCGGCCGGGGCGACGTTCTCCCCGTCGGGAAAGGGCAGGGCGTACCCGTAGAACGGGCCCACCGTCTGCGAGGGCGTGGGTGAAAGCGACATCAGCGGCCCTCCTCGATCCAGGTGGCGGCGGGGCCGTCGAGGACGATGTCCCAGCGGTAACCGAGCGACCATTCGGGACGGGACAGGCCGTGGTCGTAGGTGGCGACGAGGCGCTGGCGCGCCGCGTCATCCGTCACCGACTGCACGATCGGGTCGTACGGGAGCAGCGGATCCCCGGGAAAGTACATCTGGGTGACGAGCCGTTGGGTGAAGGCGGTGCCGAACAGCGAGAAGTGGATGTGCGCGGGACGCCAGGCGTTGACGTGATTGCGCCACGGGTACGCGCCCGGTTTGATGGTCACGAACTGGTACTCGCCATCGTCGTTGGTCAGGCAACGGCCGACGCCGGTGAAGTTGGGGTCGAGCGGGGCCGCGTGGTCGTCGCGCTGGTGCGCGTACCGACCGGAGGCATTGGCCTGCCAGATTTCGACGAGCTGGCCCCGGACAGGCCGGCCGGCGCGGTCGAGGACTCGCCCGGTGACGGTGATGCGCTCGCCGTGGGGCTCGCCGACATGCTGGCGGGTCAGGTCGTGATCGAGGGCGGTGACGTCGGTTACGCCGAAGACCGGCCCGGACAGTTCGACGGCCTCGGGGTCGCCGACGCTGACCAGCGGCTGCTTCGGGTGGCGAAGCACGCTGCTGCGGTAGGGGGCGTAGTCGCGGGCGGGATGGTCGCGGACCGGGTCGCCGGCGGCCACTGCCTTGAGGTACGCCTCGCGGGCCTGGCTGATCTCGGCGCTGATGTCTGCCTGAGTGAGTGGCATGGGCCTGTTCCTACCTTTCCAGTACGAGGGCGAGGCCCTGGCCGACGCCGACGCAGAGGGTTGCGACGCCGATGCCGGACCCGGCGGTGGCCAGTTGGTGGGCGACCGCCCCGGCGAGGCGGGCGCCGGAGGCGCCGAGCGGATGGCCGAGGGCGATGGCGCCGCCTCGGGGGTTGAGGATCGCCGGATCGGTGTCGGGCCATTCGGCGAGGCAGCCGAGGACCTGAGCGGCGAAGGCCTCGTTGAGCTCCAGCACGGTCAGGTCAGCAAAGGTCTTGCCCGCCTTGCGCAGCGTTCGGTGCACCGCCTCCACCGGAGCGAGTCCGAAGTACTGCGGCTCGGTCGCGGACACGCCGGTCGCCCGCACGCGCGCCAGTGGGTCGCGCCCGATGGCCGCCAGACCGTCGGCGTCGGCGAGCAGCAGCGCCGCGGCGCCATCGTTGAGGGGAGACGAGTTGCCCGCCGTAACTGTGCCGTTCTTTTCGCGGAAGGACGGCTTCAGTTTCGCCATGGCTGCGCGGGAGGCGTCGGGGCGGATACTCTCGTCCCGGTCCACGAGGATCGGCTCGCCCTTGCGCTGAGGCACGGCAACGGGGATGACTTCCGCGTCGTACCGCCCGTCCTGCCATGCCTGGATGGCCTTGCGATGAGAGGCCAGGGCGAACTCGTCCTGCCGCTCGCGGGTGATCTTGTGCTTCTCGGCGATGAGCTCGGCGGACTCACCGAGTGCAACCGTCCACTGGGGGTTCATCCTCGGGTTGACCAGGCGCCAGCCCAACGTGGTGGAGTACAGCTGCGCGTGCCCGGCCGGGAAGGGGATGTCGTTCTTGGGCAGGACGTAGGGCGCGCGGGTCATCGACTCGACACCGCCGGCCACCACGATGGACGCGTCGCCGAGCGCGATCGCCCGGGCGGCCTGGATGACGGCTTCCAGCCCGGAGGCGCACAGCCGGTTGACGGTGACTCCCGGTACGGTCACCGGGAGTCCCGCCAGGAGGGCGGCCATCCGGCCGACGTTACGGTTCTCCTCACCGGCGCCGTTGGCGTTGCCGAAAACAACATCGTCGATGCGCGCGGGATCCAGGTCCGGGGTGCGGGCCAGCAGTTCCCGGATGGTGTGCGCGGCCAGGTCGTCGGGGCGGACCGCCGACAGCCCGCCGTGGTATCTGCCGATCGGGCTGCGGACGGCGTCGACGATGTAGACGTCGCGGACGTGCCGGCTCATCGGGCGATGTCCCCGGCGATCCGGAGCTCGGCGGCGGTCCTCGCCTCGATCTCGGCGACGGTTACCCCGGGTGCCGTCTCCACCAGGAGCAAGCCGTCCGCGGTCACATCGAGCACGCCAAGGTCGGTGATGATCCGGTCGACGCATGCCTTTCCGGTGAGCGGCAGGGTGCACTCCTCGACGATCTTCGGGCTGCCGTCCTTGGCGGTGTGCGTCATGATCACGATGACACGCCGGGCCCCGTGGACGAGGTCCATCGCACCGCCGATGCCGGTGACCAGCTGTCCGGGAATGGCCCAGTTGGCGAGGTCGCCGCGTGCGGAGACCTGCATCGCGCCGAGGACCGCCGCGTCGATGTGGCCACCGCGGATCATCCCGAAGGACAGCGCCGAGTCGAAGAAGGAGGCGCCGGGCAGCACCGTGACGGTCTCCTTGCCGGCGTTGATCAGATCGGGGTCGACCTCGTCGGCGTACGGGAAGGGGCCGGTTCCGAGGATGCCGTTCTCCGACGCGAGGATGACGTGAACCCCGTCGGGAAGGTGGTTGGGAATCAGGGTGGGCAGGCCGATGCCCAGGTTGACGTACTCGCCGTCGCGGAGTTCGCGAGCTGCGCGGGCGGCCATCTGGTCGCGGTTCCAAGCCATCAGTCGTGCCCCTTCCTGGGGGTGACGGTGACCTTTTCGATCTTCTTGTCGGCGGCCTGCTCCCGGGTCAGCGGCACCACCCGCTGCACGAAGACGCCGGGCAGGTGCACCTGGTCCGGGTCGAGATCGCCCGGCTCGACCAGCTCCTCGACCTCGGCGACGGCGATCTTGGCCGCCATGGCGGCCAGCGGATTGAAGTTGCGGGCGGATTTGGCGAAGACAAGGTTGCCGTGCCGGTCGCCCTTGGCCGCTCGGACGAGCGCGAAGTCGGTCGTGATCGCGCGCTCCAGTACGTATTCCACGCCGTCGAACTCGCGGGTCTCCTTGGGCGGGGACACCACCGCCGCTGTCCCCTTGCCGTCATAACGCCACGGCAGTCCGCCCTCGGCCACCTGGGTGCCGACACCGGCCGGGGTGTAGAACGCCGGGATGCCGCAGCCGCCGGCACGAAGCCGCTCGGCGAGCGTGCCCTGCGGGATGAGTTCCAGCTCTATCTCGCCGGCCAGGTACTGGCGGGCGAACTCCTTGTTGGCGCCGATGTAGCTGCCGGTGACGCGGGCGATGCGGCCCGCCGAGAGCAGGACGGACAGGCCCGTGTCCATCGCACCGCAGTTGTTGGACACGATCCGCAGACCGGAGAAGCCCGCGTCGTAGACGGCCGTGATCAGCGTGGTCGGTACGCCGCTGAGGCCGAACCCGCCGACCGCGATCGACGCGCCGTCATGGAAGTCGGCCACGGCCTCGGACGCCGTGCCGATGACCTTGTCGATTCCCGAGCCCACGTCTTGCACCCTCTTGTTCGCCTGGTGAACTATAGTTCACAATTCCGGGTGCCTGAGTCTGTGTCCGGATGACCGGGCTTGTCAACGCCTGGAGCCGGTGAGCTTCGTTCGCCAAGGAGTCCGTATGCCAACTGTCACCGACCCGCCGCCGCCCCAGCCACCGGAGGTCGTGACGCCCCTGATCCGGGGTATCGCCCTCCTGCGGGCGATCGCGGCGTCCGGCGGCCGGCGATCCGTGAGCGACCTGGTGCGAGTCACCGGGCTGGCGCGATCCACGGTCGACCGGGTACTCAGCACGGTGACGGCGCTCGGCTATCTGCAGATCGAAGACCGGGATGCGGTGTTCACGCCCCGGCTGATGGAGCTCGGCAACGCCTACCTGGCGGCCTCCCGACTACCCGACCTGCTCGGGCCGTTGGCCGACCACCTGGCCGACGCCCTCGACGAGTCGGTCTCCATCGCCGTCCCGGACGCAGACGGGGTCCGCTTCGTCCACCAGGCGACGCGGCGCCGCGCGATGTCGCTCACCTTCCGCATCGGTGACCTGTTGCCCGCCGAGCGAGTCGCTGCCGGGGCCATCTTCGCCGCCGGCTGGAACGCCGACGACTGGCAGCGATGGCGGCACCGATATGAGACCGACGCGGGCGGCACCGGCTTCGCACCCCTGCCGTACGCGCCCGGCGACAATCCGTCGACCTTCGAGCGCCGGGCGGCGGCCGCTCGCGAGCACGGCTGGGCCCTCGACGACCAGCTCATCGAGCCCGGGCTCATCGCCCTGGCCATGCCGGTGCCCGACGTGCGGACCGGATCGGTGTGCGCGGTGAGCGTGGTCAGCCACACCAGCCGGCACAGCACCGCCTCCCTGCGCAAGGATGTGCTGCCACAGCTGCGTGAGACCGTCGCCACCATGAAACGAGCACTGGCCGGGAGTGTCCCGCCCGCCCGGCCGCGGGCGAACGCCCGGCCCGGCGCCCGATCCGCAGCTTCGAGGCATTCGCCAAAACAGGAGCTGGGACGGCACTTCGTCGAGTCCTTCGCCCGAGGGCTGGCCGTCGTCACCGCCTTCGACGAGACGCTCACCGAACCGACGCTCACCGACGTCGCCGAGGCGACCGGCCTGGCCCGCGCCACCGCACGGCGGGCACTCATCACCCTCGAACACGAGGGCTACGCCGCATCCTCGGGTCGGCACTACCGGCTCACGCCGCGTGTGCTTGAGCTCGGCTTCGCGCAGCTGTCCACGGTGGCCCTGCCCGCGATCGCCCAGCCACATCTCGTCTCGCTGGCGGGACAGGTGCACGAGTCCGCCTCGATGGCGATTCTGTCCGGAGATGACATCCAGTACGTGGCGCGAGTCCCGACCGTGCGCATCATGAGCGTCACCATCACGACGGGCACCCGCTTTCCGGCGTACGCCACCTCGATGGGCCGGGTGCTGCTGGCCGGTCTGCCACCGGCCGAGCGCGCGACGCGGCTGGCTCGTATGAGGCTCGAACCACTGACGCGGCACACGGTCACCGACCCGAAGCGGCTGTCCGCCATTCTCGACCAGACCGCGCTGAACGGCTACGCGCTCGTCGACGAGGAGCTGGAAGAGGGGCTGCGGTCCATTGCGGTTCCCATCCACGACCGCACCGGTCAGGTCGTGGCCGCCATCAACGTCTCGACGCATGCCGGCCGAGGCACCACCGACCAGGCGCGAGCGGAGTTCCTGCCCAAGTTGCGCACGGCGACGGCTCGCATCGAGCAGGACCTGCGGGTGGCCGGTCGGTACGTCCGGATACAGCCCGTCTGATCAACTACTTTCCCGCGGCGGTCGCCGGGCGAAGGGCACGTCGTGGATGAGGCTCGGGTACGGGTCACCGGCGCACTCGGCCAGGCGTCGCTCGATGCCGCGGGCGGCGGTACGCAGCGGGGACACCAGCTTGGCCGGGTCGGCCCGTACGCTGCGGACGACGACACCGAGTGCCGCCGCGACGGCGGCGGACTCATCGAAGATCGGCACGGCGATCGAGTACGACCCCAGGGTCATCTCTTCGCTGGTGGTGGCGTAGCCGCGTTCCCGCGTCACGGCCAACTCACGAAGCAGCCGGCCACGTTCGGCAATGGTGTACCGGGTGGGACGTTCAAGCGGGCGCTGACAGTAGTGCTCGATGAACGCCTCGCCGCCGAAAGCGAGCAACGCCTTGCCGACCCCGGTGGCATGCATCGGCAACCGGCCCCCGGTACGCGAAACGATCGGCACCGAGCGGTGGCCGGTGAGCTTCTCGACGTAGAGAACATCGAAGCCATCCCGCACCGCCAGGTGCACGTTCTCCCGAGTCGCCTCGTACAGATCCTGCATGAACGGCACCGCCACCTCGCGAAGCCGACTGGCCACCGGCGCCAGCAGGCCGATCTCCCACAGCCGCAGCCCGATGCGGTACAGGCCGTCGGCGTCGCGTTCCAGCGCCCGCCACGCTTCCAACTCCCGGGTGAGCCGATGCACCGTCGTCAACGGCAGGCCGGTACGACGAGCCAGGTCAGAGAGGGTGAGCCGGGCGTGGGCAGCGTCGAACGCGGCGAGCACCGCAAGGGCGCGCGCGGCGACGCTCTGTCCAGCCACCCGTTCACTCCCTTCAGCCTGCCTTTCCGCTGAACGGAAGACTCTACTGCCGTGGGCCGCCGGCAACAGGCAGGCTGTCGGCCAACCACACCGAGGGAGACGGACATGCGTACCAAGGTCGGGATCGTGGGCGCCGGGCCCGCCGGCTTGATGTTGTCCCATCTGCTGCACCTGCACGGCATCGATTCCGTGATCGTCGAGAAGCGCAGCCGGGAGTACGTCGAGAAGCGGGTCCGCGCCGGAGTCCTCGAACAAAGCACCGTCGACCTGCTCCACCAGACCGGATGCGGGCAGCGGCTGGCCGTCGATGCCCTGGTGCACCAGGGCATCGAGCTGCTGTTCGACGGGCACACGCACCGCATCCCGATGAGTGAACTGACCGGCGGACGGGCGATCACCATCTACGGACAGCAGAAGGTGGTCCATGACCTGACCGAGGCACGCCTGGCGGCCGGCGGCCAGATCTACTTCGACGCCGCCGACGTCGCCGTGTCCGGCATCGAATCGGCGACTCCCCGCATCACTTTCACCCACGACGGGCGTACGGTCGAACTCGCCTGCGACATCGTCGCCGGCTGCGACGGGTTCCACGGGGTGTGCCGCGAGACCATCCCACCGGCCGGTCGACGGATCCACGAACGCGAGTACCCCTTCGCATGGCTGGGGATCCTCGCGGACGTTGCCCCGTCGACCGACGAATTGATCTACGCCCACCACGACCGCGGATTCGCGTTGCACAGCCTGCGCTCGCCCGAGATCAGTCGCCTGTACCTCCAGGTCGAGCCCCAGGAGCAGCTCACGAACTGGCCCGACGAGCGGATCTGGGACGAGCTCCAGATCCGCCTGGCGCACGACGGGTGGTCACTGAAGCAGGGCCCGATCCTGGAAAAGTCGATCACGCCGATGCGCAGCTTCGTCTGCGAGCCGATGCAGCACGGTCGGCTGTTCCTCGCCGGCGACGCCGCCCACATCGTCCCGCCGACCGGCGCGAAAGGCCTCAATCTCGCCATCCACGACGTGTACGTGCTGGCGACCGCGCTGGCAGCCTGGTACGACGGCGGCGACGAGACGCTGCTCGCGTCGTACTCCGCCACCTGCCTGCGCCGGGTCTGGCGGGTGCAGCACTTCTCCTGGTGGATGACCTCGATGCTGCACCGGTTCCCCGACGACGACGTCTTCGCCCAGCGCCTGCAGCTCTCCCAGCTTGAGTACGTGGTCAGCTCCAGCGCGGCGGCCACCTCGCTGGCGGAGAACTACGTCGGCCTGCCATGGGATTGAGCCTGCCAACCGCAACCGCAACCGGACGAGGTCGCGGGAGGGCACATGTGCCTCCTCGTGATCGTTTCGGCGGAGGCCGCTTCTGTACAGGCGTCAGAGCCAGCAGCGGCGCGAGGGTGTCGATGATCCGGTGCGCTGCGGAGTGCGACACCCGGAACAGCGGGCCGATCTGCCGCATCGTCCGGCGGGTTCGTTTCGGGGTGACCATCAGCCGAGTGCAGGCCGAGATCGCAGCGAAACGGCTCGCCCGGGAAGGACTGACCGACCGCTGCCAGGTGATCTGTGCCGATTTCGCCGAACTACCCGTGGAACCACACTACGACGCCATGGTCGCCGTAGAGGCGGTCGTTCACTCGCCGTCGCTGGAGAACCTGCTCCCCTCCCTGGCGGATCGGCTGCGCTCCGGAGGCCGCCTTATCCTGTGCGACGACTGGCTGACCGACAAGGATCGCGGGCTCGCCGCTCGCGAGCGCTGTCTCGACCAGTTCCGCGCCGGGTGGCGCGTCGGAAGTTTGCATACCGTGGCCGAGCTAGTCGCCATGTCTGAGCGCGCTGGCTTGCGCTTGGTCGAGGACCTGGACCTCACCTCATATTTGCGCCTCGGTCGGCCACGCGACCACGTGATCAGGCTGGCTGTGGACGCCACAGTCGTAGTTCCACGGC
This sequence comes from Micromonospora sp. KC213, assembly GCF_004348325.1. Classification (GTDB taxonomy): domain Bacteria; phylum Actinomycetota; class Actinomycetes; order Mycobacteriales; family Micromonosporaceae; genus Micromonospora. Next base: position 11,447 of record NZ_SMKF01000063.1, read on the forward strand.
TTCGCGACCGTCTTGTTGAGATGCCCTTCTGGGCCAACATGATTGGCGGCTCAGCGCTGCAGGCTGCATTGTCGCGGCGTTGGCTGGAGTACCACTTGATCGTGCTGGAAAAGGCATGAGGGCTTGCTCGATCACTTGTGGCGTGGCAGGGTCGCAGGAATACCCTGGGGTTGACCCGGTTTGACAGGCAGGGTCAGTCCCGATGGACGTGCACCGATGGGCAGTGGGTCGGCCATCGCGGTGAAGCAGCGCACGCGGTGGGGACAGACGAACGGCTACCTGGGTACGCGCACCGACGTGTCGGCGACCGGCAACGCGCGTCCCCTCGCGGTGGAAGATCAAGAGAGCACGAGAGGTAGCACGCCATGACGGCCGCACCCGAGTCGGTCACCAGCCGGGTGCTGCGGGTGCTCGAATCGTTCGCGGTGACCAGCCCTCACCTGACGCTCACGGAGATCGCCCGCCGGTCCGGGCTGCCGCTGGCCACCGCGCACCGGCTCGTCGGCGAACTGACCACCTGGGGCGCGCTGGAGCGCGGCGACGACGGGCGCTACCGGATCGGGCTGCGGCTGTGGGAGGTCGCCGCACTCGCACCCCGCAGCCTGGGGCTGCGCGAGGTCGCCATGCCGTTCCTGGAGGACCTCTACGAGGCGACGCACGAGAACGTCCAGCTCGCCGTGCTCGACGGGCTGGAGGTCGTGTACGTCGAGCGCATCTTCGGACGCACCGCCGTCGGCGTGCGCAGCCGCGTCGGCGGGCGGTTTCCCGCCCACGCGACCGGCGTCGGGCTGGTCCTGCTCGCGTACGCGCCGCCCGACGTGCAGGAGCGCTACCTCGCCGCGCCGCTGGCCACCTTCACCGAGAAGACCATCGGCGATCCGGCCCTGCTGCGGCGCACGCTCGCCGAGGTCCGGCGGACCGGCCTCGCGATCAGCGACCGGCAGGTGACCCTCGACGCCCTGTCCGTCGCCGCACCGGTCCGCGACCCCGGTAACACCGTCATCGCAGCGCTGTCGCTGGTGGTACGGGCCGACGACAGCCACCCGCAGGCCCTGGCCGCTGCCGTGGTGACCGCGGCCCGTGGCATCTCGCGAGCCCTCCAGCGCTGATCGGAATGGAGCTCCGCCCGCGGGATGTCGCGACGTGATCTTCCGTTGAACGGAAGCTCTGTGGCGGCGGTCTCCCTTCGGGGCTCATCGTCTGGGAAACCCCGCCCCGGGAGGCCCGACATGAGCGCCACCACCGCCTTCGCCCGCAACCAGTGGTACGTCGCCGCGTACAGCCAGGAGGTCGGCGAGGAACTGCTCGCCCGCACCATCTGCGGTGAGCCGATCGTGCTGTACCGCACCACGGACGGCACGGCCGTCGGCTTGGCCGACCGCTGCGTGCACCGCCGCTACCCGCTGTCGATGAGCCGCCGTGACGGCGACCGGATCGTGTGCGGCTACCACGGCTTCACGTACGAGCCGAGCGGTGCCTGCGTCTACGTCCCCGCGCAGACGCGGATCCCCCGCACCGCGCGGGTGCCCGCCTATCCCGTCGTGGAGCAGGACACCCTCGTCTGGGTCTGGATCGGCGACCCGGAGAACGCGGACCCGGCCGACGTTCCCCGGGTGCCGTGGCTGGACGCCCCCGGTTGGACGACGGTGCGCGGTATGGAGCCGCTCGCGGCCCGCTACGGGCTGCTCGTGGACAACCTGATGGACCTGTCGCACGAGACGTACCTGCACGGCGGGTACATCGGCACGCCCGAGGTCGCCGAGACCCCGATCACCACCGAGGTCGACGAGGACGCCGGCATCGTGCGGGTGAGCCGCCGCATGAAAGACGTCGAGTGCCCGCCCTTCTACGCCAGATCCACCGGCATCGCCGGGCGCATCGACCGCTGGCAGGACATCGAGTACCGGCCGCCGTGCCTGTACCAGCTGCACAGCCGTATCGCGCCCACCGGGGTCGAGCCGGGCCCGGACGGCGACGACCGGGCGGCGTGCCACGCCGAGATCGTGTACGCCATCACGCCCGAGACGGAGCACACCACGCTGGACTTCTGGATGGTGTCGCGGGACTTCGCGGTCGGCGACGAGGAGGTCTCCGAGTACCTGGCGACCAGCAACCACACCGTCGTGATGCAGGACGTCGTCGCGCTCAACGCCCTGGAGCAGGTGATCGCCGCCGAGCCCGCCGGATACCAGGAACTCAGTATCAACATCGACACCGGCGGGCTGGCGGCCCGGCGGATGCTGCGGGACCTGCTGTGACCGGCACAACCGTCTACCGGATCGTGTGGTCGCCGGGCTCGGACCGCCTGGTCGGCGTCTGCCACTGCGGCGCCGACCAGGAGGCCGACGACCCGGTGCGGCTGTGGCAGTGGCTGCTCGCCCACCCGGAGCACGAGGCGATGGACGACCGTGAGTGAGCGCGAACTGCTCGTCGAGCGGCGGGAACCGGTCGCGGACGGCGTCGTGTCGCTCACGCTGGCCAGTCCGGGTGGCACGCCGCTTCCGCAGTGGACGCCTGGCGCGCACATCGACCTGGTGCTCGGCAACGAATTCGTCCGGCAGTACTCGCTGTGCGGCGACGTGAGCGACCGGCACCGCTACGAGGTCGCCGTGCTGCGCGAGCCGGACGGGCGCGGCGGCTCCGCCTTCGTACACGACGAGCTGGCCACCGGCGCCACGGTGCGGGTGCGCGGCCCGCGCGACCACTTCCCGCTGCTCGACTCCCCCAGCTATCTCTTCATCGCCGGGGGCATCGGCATCACCCCCATCCTGCCGATGCTGCGCGCCGCCGAGCTTTCCGGCGCGCGGTGGCGGCTGGTGTACGGCGGCCGACGTCGCGCCTCGATGGCGTTCCTGGACCGGCTGGCGTCTTACGGCGACCGGGTGTCGGTGCGGCCCCAGGACGAGACGGGGCTGCTCGACCTCGACGAGCTGCTCGGCGCACCGAGCGCCGACACGCTCGTGTACTGCTGCGGGCCGGAGGCGCTGCTGACCGCGGTCGAACAGCGGTGCGGACGCTGGCCGGCCGGCGCGCTGCACGTCGAGCGGTTCGCCCCGAAGCCGCCCGGCGGCGGGTTCGACGACGAGCCGTTCGAGGTCGAACTGCGGTGTAGCGGCCGCACGCTGGCCGTCCCCGCGGGCGTGTCGATTCTGAGCGTGGCCGAGCAGGCCGGTGTCGCGGTGCTGTCGTCGTGCCGGGAGGGCACGTGCGGCACCTGCGAGACGGGCGTGCTCGGCGGCGAGCCGGACCACCGGGACTCGGTGCTGACGGCCGCCGAACGCGCTGCCAACGACGTCATGATGATCTGCGTGTCCCGCTCGCTCGGCGCGCGTCTGGTCCTCGACCTGTGAACGCCCGCGCGAGGCACACGGGCTGTCCCCGAGGACTCACCGCCCGGTGGTAGGGGGTGGGCGAGCGCGTCCCCGCCCGGCTGCGCTCCGGGAGAGGACATCCTGTCCGGCGGTGACCGGCTGCGTGTCAGGGCTTCGACAGCGGGCGGGACAGTGCGTGGTGGCAGCGTTCGAGCAGGGCGCGCAGCATGGCCAGCTCGGCGGCGGTGAGGTCCTCGGTCATCTGCTGCTCGATGTGTGCGACGTCGGCCTGGCACTCGGCGAGTTTCGTACGCCCTTCGGCGGTGAGCCGGGTGAGCAGCACATGCCGCTGGCCGGAGCTGCGGTGGCGCTCGACGAGACCCTGCCGTTCCAGGGCCACGACCATCTCGTGCATGGTCTGCGGCTTGACGAAGGAGCGCCGTGCCAGCTGCGCCGAAGACAGGTCCTCGCGGTGCTGCAGCACGGTGAGCGCCGTGTACTGCATCGTCGTCAGGCCGTGTTCACGCAGCACGGCGTCGAGGTGTGCCCGGATCGCCGACTCGGTCTGCTTGATCAGGTAGATGACGCGAGGTGGCTGGCCGTGCTGGGTCACGGGTGCCCCCGGTATGCCCGCGGACGAAGACTGCATGCCGCCAGTGTGCCGGACCTCCCTGGCGATGGCGCCGAACCATCCGGCCGTACTCGTCATGATCGTCCAACTCCTCTATTGACACGTCGGCAACGACGGCGATACAAAAGCTATCAGGAAACCTGATAGTTGACCCGCCACCCTCGCACCGCCGTTCCGAGGAGGCAACGATGCCCCGCACCGCCACCGCCGCGGTCGTCCGCGACGCCGGCAAGCCGTTCACCCTCGAGCCGATCGCCTTGGACGAGCCGGGGCCGCACGAGATCGTCGTCAGGATGACGGCGACCGGGATCTGCCACACCGATCTCGGCGTACAGGCAGGGCACCTGCCCTTCCCCCTGCCCGGCGTGCTCGGCCACGAGGGCGCCGGCGTCGTCGAGGCGGTCGGCGCCGCCGTCACCGCGATCACACCCGGCGACAAGGTGCTGCTCTCCTTCTCCTCCTGCGGCCACTGCACCGTCTGCCGCAGCGGCCGCCCCGCCTACTGCGACACCTGGCTGCCGCGCAACCTGCTGGGCGGCGCGCGCCCGGACGGCACGGCGCCACTGAGCGGCACGGACGGCAGCCGGCTGCACGGCCACTTCTTCGGCCAGTCGTCCTTCTCCACCGTGGCGCTGGTCGACGAGCGCAGCGCCGTACGGGTCGGCCCCGACACACCCCTCGACGTGCTCGCCCCGCTCGGCTGCGGCGTGCTCACCGGCGTCGGCACCGTGTTCAACGTGCTCGCGCCGGGTGCCGGAGCGAGTATCGCCGTCCTGGGCGCGGGCACCGTGGGCCTATCCGCCGTGATGGCCGCAGCGCTCAGCCCGGCGGCGAGCATCATCGCCGTCGACCGGGTGCCCGCCCGCCTGGAACTCGCCCGTGAGCTGGGCGCCACGCACACCATCGACGCGCGGGAGATCGACCTCGCCGCCGCGCTGGCCGAGGCGACCGGCGGGCGCGGCGTGGACCGCGTCCTCGACGCCACCGGCGTACCGGCGGTCATCTCCGCCGGACTGGCCTCGCTCGCCGTCGGCGGGACGCTGGCCTTCGTGGGCGCACCGCCGTTCGGCACGAACGTGCCGGTCGACGTCAACGCGATGCTGCCGGGACGCTCGGCGATCGGCGTCACCATCGGCTCGGCCGACACCCAGACGCTGCTCCCGGCGCTGGTGCGCCTCTACGAGCAGGGGCGACTGCCGGTCGACAGACTCGTCACCACGTACGGTTTCGCGGACATCCAGTCCGCCGCCGACGACATGCACGCCGGCCGCACCATCAAGCCCGTGCTCCGGTTCTGAGCATCAGGGTTCCTGACAGTTCCCTTCATGTCCACAGCAGAACCGTCCACGAGATGAGATGACACGATGACAGAGGAACAGGAGCGCGCCACCGCCACCGGCGGCGCCACCGTGCCAGCCGGCCAGCTCTACATCGGCGGCACATGGCGTGACGCCGCCGACGGCGCCCGGCGCGACGTGATCAACCCGGCGAACGGCCGCCTCATCACGACGGTCGCCGAAGGTGGCAACGAGGACGTCGACGCGGCCGTCGCGGCGGCCACCGAGGCGTTCACGGAGGGCCCCTGGCCCGCCCTGACCGCGCGTGAGCGCGGCGACATCCTGCTCAAGGCCGCCGCCCTGCTCCAGCAGCACCGCGAGGAGCTCGCACAGTTGGAGAGCCTCGACACCGGCAAGCCGATCACCTTCGCCCGGATGGTGGACCTCGGTGACACCATCGACCACTTCGCCTACTACGGCGGCCTCGCCGGCACCATCGAGGGCGCCACGCGCAGCATCCGCCGGCCCGGTTTCGCCTACACCCGGCGCGAGCCCCTGGGCGTCATCGGCGCGATCACCCCGTTCAACTTCCCGCTGATCCTGTCCACCAGCAAGATCGCACCAGCGCTCGCCGCCGGCAACACCGTCGTGCACAAGCCGGCCGAGGACACCCCGCTGACCGCGCTGCGCCTGGCCGAGCTGCTGACGGAGGCGGGCCTTCCCGAAGGCGTGCTCAATGTCGTCACCGGCGGCGGCCAAGCCGGGGCGGCGCTGGTCGAGCACCCCGGCGTGGCGAAGATCGCCTTCACCGGCTCGACCCGCACCGGCAGCCGGATCGCCGCCGCTGCGGCGGCCACGGTCAAGCACACCACGCTGGAGCTGGGCGGCAAGTCCGCGCAGATCATCTTCGAGGACTCCGACATCGGTGTCGCCATCGAGTCGGCGGTCGGCGGGTTCGTCTTCAACACCGGCCAGTTCTGCATGGGCGGCACCCGGTTGTTGGTGCACCGGTCCGTCTACGAGACCGTGCTGGGCGCGCTGGCCGAGGCGGCCACGCACGTGCCCGTGGGCGACCCGCTCGACCCGGCCACCGTGGTGGGCCCCATGGCAGGGCTGAAGCAGTTGGAGAACGTGGAGCGCTACCTGGCGCTCGGCGAGGGCCGCGTCGTCGTCGGAGGCCACCGGCTGGACCTGGGCGGAGGGTACTTCTACGCCCCCACCGTGCTGGCCGATCTGGACAACACCGCGCGCTGCGTGCAGGAGGAGATCTTCGGCCCGGTGCTGACCGTGCAGCCCTTCGACACCGAGGAGGAGGCGGTCACCCTGGCCAACAGCACCCCGTACGGGCTCGCGGCAGGCCTGCACACCCGCGACGTCGCGCGCGCCCACCGGGTCGCCGCGAAGCTGCGCGCGGGCATCGTGTGGATCAACTCCTGGGCCGTGCTGGACGCCGCACTGCCGTTCGGCGGATACGGGCAGTCCGGTTACGGGCGCGAGCACGGGCCCGAGGCCCTGGACGCGTACCTGCAGACCAAGTCGGTTTACCTCCCGACCGCCTGACAAGGCACGCGGACGGCCCGCCCCGGACCGGCCGACGTGTGGGAACCAACCGGCGCACACTGAACTGAAAGGACCACCACTGATGGATCTCACGGGCAAGGTCGCCGTCGTCACCGGTAGCGGCCGGGGACTGGGGCTGGCGTACGCGCGGGCGCTGGTGGACTCCGGCGCGGCCGTGGTCGTCAACGACGTCGACCCGGAGGCCGCCAAGCAGGCGGCCACCGAGCTGACCGCGGCCGGCGGACGGGCCGTCGCCGAGGTGGTGCCGGTGGGCGACACCGAGGCGGCACAGCGGCTGGTGTCGCGGGCGGTGACGGAGTTCGGCCGGCTGGACGTGATGGTCACCAACGCCGGCGTGCTGCGCGATCGGGTGGTGTGGAAGATGAGCGACGACGACTTCGACACCGTGATCCAGGTCCACCTGCGGGGGACGTTCACGTGCGTGCGGGCCGCCGTCGAGCAGATGCGCGTGCAGGGCGACGGCGGCACGGTGGTGGTGGCCGGATCACCGGCCGGCCAGCGGGGCAACTTCGGCCAGACCAACTACGCCGCCGCCAAGGCCGGCGTCGCGGCGATGGTGCGCACCTGGGCGATGGAGCTGGCCAAGGCGGGGATCACGGTCAACGCCGTGATCCCCACCGCGGCGACCGCGATGACCAAGACGATCCCGGCGTTCGCGCCGTACGTGCAGGCCCTGGAGGAGCGCGGCGAGCCCTTGCCGGACTTCCTGCGAAAGGGTGAGGGCTTCGGCACCGCACAGGACTGCGCAGGCCTGATCGCGTTCCTTGCCTCCGACGCGGCGCGCGGCGTCACCGGGCAGTGCATCGGCATCGGCGGCGACAAGCTGTCGCTGTGGTCGCACCCGCAGGAGGTGGCGGTGGCGTACGCCGACGGGGGCTGGAGCGCCGACGCCATCGCCGCCGCGTGGGGTGTGTCGGTGGGCCGCGAGCCGCAGACCTACGGCATTCCGGCGCCGCAGGCGACACCGTGAACGTCGACGAGCTCGTCGCCATCGACGTGCACACCCACGCCGAGGTTTCCTCGCGCGGCCAGGGCTCGCTGTCGGCGGAGCTGGAGGCGGCGTCGGGCGAGTACTTCAAGGTGGCGCACCAGCACCGCCGCCCCACCCTGCCGGAGATCGCGGCGTACTACCGCGAGCGCCGGATGGCCTGCGTCGTCTTCACCGTCGACGCGGAGTCGGCCACCGGTGTGCCGGCGATCGACAACGAGGAGATCGCCGAGGCCGGGGCCGCCAACCCCGACGTCATCATCCCGTTCGCCAGCATCGACCCGGCGAAGGGCAGGGCCGGTGCGCGGCAGGCGCGGCGGCTGGTGGAGGCGCACGGTGTACGCGGCTTCAAGTTCCACCCCAACGTGCAGGCGTTCTATCCCAACGACCGGATGGCATACCCGCTGTACGAGGTGATCGAGGAACTGGGCGTGCCGGCGGTGTTCCACACCGGGCAGACCGGCATCGGCGCGGGCGCCCCCGGCGGCGGCGGGATCCGGCTGAAGTACTCCAATCCCATGTACGTCGACGACGTGGCCGCCGACTTCCCCGGCATGCCGATCATCCTGGCCCACCCGTCCTTCCCGTGGCAGGACGAGGCGCTGGCAGTGGCGACGCACAAGCCGCAGGTCCACATCGACCTGTCGGGATGGTCGCCGAAGTACTTCCCGCCGCAGCTCGTCCAGTACGCGAACACGCTGCTGAAAGAAAAGGTGCTGTTCGGGTCGGACTTTCCGCTGCTGACGCCGGAGCGTTGGCTCGCCGACTTCGAGCAGCTGCCGATCAAGGCCGAGGTGCGGCCGAAGATCCTCAAGGAGAACGCGGCCCGCCTGCTGGGCCTGGTGAAGGAGTAGGGGGTCGGCCCGGTGCGCAACCAGGGGATCGGATCGTGGACGGCCCGGCGGGATCGCAAGACCCCGCACCGGGTGGCCGTGGTGCACCAGGACCGGGAGTGGACGTACCGGCAGCTGCACGAGCGGGTGCTGCGCCTGGCCCACGGCCTGCGCGCACTCGGCGTCACCCGCGGCGATCGGGTGGCCTACCTCGGGCCCAACCACCCGGCGTTCCTGGAGACACTGTTCGCCGCGGGAACGCTGGGGGCGGTCTTCGTGCCGCTCAACACGCGCCTCGCCGGGCCTGAGATCGCCGATCACCTCGCCGACTCGGACAGCCGCGTGCTGGTGTACGCCCCCGAGCAGGCGGCGGTCGTGGACGCGATGCGCGAGCGGCTGACCGTGGCGCACCTGGTGGCGCTGGCGGACGACTACGAGCCGCTGCTGGCGCGCAGCAGCGCGGAGCCCGTCGACGAGCCGGTGTCGCTGGCCGACCCGTGCATCATCATGTACACCTCCGGCACCACCGGCCGGGCCAAGGGCGCCATGCTCACCCACGGCAACATCACCTGGAACAGCATCAACGTCCTGGTCGACGCCGACCTGGCCGGCGACGAGGTGACGCTGGTGGTGGCGCCGCTGTTCCACACCGCCGGCCTGAACATGACGTGCCTGCCGACCCTGCTCAAGGGCGGCCGGGTGCTGCTGGAGCCGGTGTTCGATCCGGAGCGCACGCTGGACCTCATCGCGGCGCGGCAGGTCACGTTCATGTTCGCCGTGCCGGCGATGTTCAACACGCTGGCGAGCCTGCCCCGTTGGCCCTCGGCGGACCTGAGCAGCCTGCGCACGCTGATGTGCGGCGGCGCGCCGGTGCCCGACGCCACCATCCGCGCGTATCTTGCGCGGGGGCTGACCTTCATCCAGGGGTACGGCATGACCGAGGCCGCGCCTGGCGTGCTGCTGCTGGACCGCTCCGAGGTGCTGGCCAAGGCCGGCTCCGCCGGCGTGCCACACTTCTTCACCGACGTGCGGGTGGTCCGGCCGGACCTGACCGACTGCCCGCCCGGGGAGAAGGGCGAGGTGATCGTCCAGGGCCCGAACGTCATGGCGGGCTACTGGGGACAGCCGGAGGCGACGGCACGGGCGTTCGCCGAGGGCGACTGGTTCCGCTCCGGGGACGTCGCGGTCACCGACGACGACAGGTACGCCTACATCGTCGACCGAATCAAAGACATGATCATCTCGGGCGGGGAGAACATCTACCCGGCCGAGGTCGAGAACGTCCTGGTCAGCCATCCCGCCGTCGCTGAGGCCGCGCTGATCGGCGTGCCCGACGAAAAGTGGGGCGAGGTCGGGCTCGCGTTCGTCGTGCTGCACCCCGGCGCGCAGGCCGGCGAGGAGGACCTGCACGGATACCTGCACGGCCGGATCGCCAAGTACAAGATCCCCAAGTCGTTCCGCTTCGTGGACGAGCTACCCCGCAACGCCACCGGCAAGCTGCTCAAGAGCCGGCTGCGCGAGACGCACGTCAAGGACAAGGAGGGACCCTGATGAGCATCACCGTCAACGGCCTGGAGGAACTGAAGGCACAGGCCGGCGCCGACCTCGGTCACACCGGCTGGCTGGAGGTGACCCAGCAGCGGGTGAACACCTTCGCCGACGCGACCGACGACCACCAGTGGATCCACGTGGACCCTGCGAAGGCCAGGACGGGGCCGTTCGGCGGCACCATCGCGCACGGGTATCTGACGCTCTCGCTGCTCATCCCCCTCTTCAGCCAGCTGCTGGTGATGAACGGCATCGGCATGGCGGTCAACTACGGCCTCAACAAGGTGCGCTTCCCCTCCCCCGTGCCGGTGGGCGCCAAGATCCGCCTGAAGGGCCGGCTCGCGTCGGTCGAGGACGTCAAGGGCGGTGGCGTCGAGGTGCTCGCCGACTTCGCGGTCGAGGTCGACGGCAGCGACAAGCCCGCCTGCGTGGCGCAGGCCGTCTACCGGTACTACCCGTGACGCTCGACCGGCTCCTGCGACTGACGCCGCAACGGGGGCGCACCAGCAGTAAGGCCTGACCAGCGGCGCCAGGATCGGCCCCTCGGCGTTCGAGATGTCCGATGGGTACGTACGGGGTGCTTGGTGGGCAGGTGCCCGCCGATTCAGTTGAGGGACCGGGCCCCGCCGCGACATCACGGCGGGGCCCGGGTGTGCTGGAGCCTATGGCCCGGTCAGGCGGTGGTGCAGGTGGAACCGTTGAGGGTGAAGGTTGCCGGGTGGATGGTGCCATTGCCGGTGCCGTTGAATCCGATCGTCGCGGTTCCCTGCGGGTGGAGCGTCGAGTTCCACGACACCGACGTGGCGGTCACGTTCTGACCGCTCGTGGCGTAGGTGGCCGACCAGCCGTTGGCGTACGTCTGCCCGGCGGGTAGCGCGAACGCCAGCGTCCAGCCGTTTATGGTGCTGGAACCGGTGTTCTTGATGACGATCGTGCTGGTGAAGCCGCCCCCGTTGCTGTTGATGGAGTAGGTCACCTGGCAGGCCCCGGTGGAGGCTGGCGGCGTGGTGAAGCTGACGGCCGAGGAGTACGCCGACACGTTGCCGGCCGCGTCCCTGGCCCGCACCTTGAACTGGTACGCCCTGGACGCGGTCAGCCCGGTCGCGGTGAACGAGTTGGTGGTCGGCGTGCCGACCGTCGTGTACGAGCCGCCGTCGACCGAGCGCTGCACGTCGTAGCCGGTGACGCCGACGTTGTCGGTGGAGGCCGGCCAGGTGAGCGACGCCGAGGTGGCGGTCACGCTCGAAGCGACCGGGGCGCCCGGCACCGTCGGCGCGCTGGTGTCCGGGGTGCCGCCGCCGTCCGGCTCGGTGTAGAGCAGGCGGTTGGGGGAGCCGGTGCCGACGTTGGTCAGCACGTTGGTGGTCGCGGCGGCGATCAGGGCCGTCTTGGCCTGCGCGAGCGTGGCGGTGGGGTTGGTCTCCAGGTGCCGGGCCACCCAGCCGGCCACGTGCGGAGCCGCCATCGAAGTGCCCGACCAGCCCGAAGCGACGGCGGTGTCGCTGGTGCGGCCGGCGGAGGTGATGCCGGCGCCGGGAGCGAAAATGTCCACACAGGAGCCGAAGTTCGAGCTCGACCACCGGGTGTCGTCGAAGGCGCTGGCACCGGTGACGATGCCCCGGGAGGAGCGGGGGTTGTTGCCGCAGGCGTCGGTGTTGAAGTTGCCCGCGATGAAGACGGGCAGCACACCGGCGTCGATCATGTTCTCGGCGGCGGTGTTCACCACGGAGCCGTAGTTCTGCAGGCTGAAGTTCGCCACCGAGCGCGCGGGTGCGTTCGCGGCGATCCAGTCCATGCCCTCGATCAGGTCGGCGTTCGAGCCGAAGCCCTCGCAGTCGAGCACCCGCACGTCGCGGATCTGGGCGTTCTTGGCGACCCCGTAGGAGGTGCCGCCGATCGTGCCGGCGACGTGCGTGCCGTGGCCGTGGCAGTCCCCGGCGTTCGGGCCGGCACCGTCGTCGACGGCGTTGTACGCCCACTGTGCTCGCGTGCCGAAGTCGGTGTGGGTGGTGCGGATGCCGGAGTCGACCACGTACACGGTGGTGCCGGTGCCGGTGGCGTCGTAGCTGAACTGCGAGTCGAGCGGCAGGTTGCGCTGGTCGACGCGGTCGAGCCCCCAGGACGGCGGGTTGGGCTGAACGCCGCCGACGCTGCCGCGGCCCTCGGGCGGCTTTTCGATCGCCAGGAACCGCGAGTCGGCGCGCACGTACGCCACGTTCGGGTTGGCGCGGACCGCGTCGAGCGCGTCGGCGTCGAGCTTCGCGGAGAAGCCGCGCAGCACCGTCGAGTAGCGGCGGACATCCCGGCCACCGGCTCGCTCGGCCGCCTTGGCGGGGTCGCTGGCCGCGCCACCCACGGTCGGCCTGTCCTTGAGTACAACGATGTAGCCGCCGTTGGGCGTGCCGCCCTCGGCCGGCAGTAGCGGCGCGGGTGTGGTCGCGGTCTGGGCGGCGGCCGGCGTGGCCGTCATCGCGGCTCCCACCACGACGGCCGCAGCAGCCGCGGCCACGCGGATGATGTGTCGGCGCTGAATTGACATGGTCAGACCATTCTCCTGAGGACTGTGTCACCCGCGTCACCGGCGCACGCTTCAACGAGTGCGCCGGCAGCCCTGTCGGGCGACGACTTCCAACATGCCGGCCTCGGACCGGCGGATCTGACGGTGTGTCCAGCCTGTCGATTTGGTCGGGGTCACCGGCCGCGTCGACAGGCTGAACCCAAGCGCGCCCCCCGTCTGTGGCAATTGGAGCACGGAGGCACCGTGCGACGAATGCCCTCCCCCGTCATGTATTTCCATATAGGAATGTGATTTCTTTGCAGCCTGGGCATCGACCTTCCGGGAGCCGGCGAAGATGGCAGACGTGAGAACTGTCACGCCAGCGGGGAATGTCGTTTCAGTGCCGATTCAGCGGCAGGACTTGCCGGGGTGGCGCGATATCACGCCGTAGGCGCGTGCCACGTCAACGAACAGGGATGCCAGGCGGGTGTTCCGGCCGAGCGAGTCGGTCGCGTTCCCGGCGAGGGCCACCGCCCGGGCGGGGTACAGGTCGGCGGCCAGGACCTCGACACCTGCCGTCCGGGGTGAATCAGCTCCGATCGGTGCTGCTGGCTGGCACGTCGTCAGCCAGCCGGGTCGCTGCCTCGAACGCCGCCGTCCAGGGAAAGTCCCGCTGGCGGCTGTTGCCGCTGCCGGGAGGGTGCGGCAACCATCCGTCGCCCGCCCCGAGAATCCGTACGTGCTCCTCGCGGAGATTTGCCACGGCCTGCACCACAATCAGTGCTCGGATTGCGGCTACTGTTTCGTTGACCCGCAATCGCGGCCCGGCCAGGCTCCGGTCGAGGCACCCGGGTCGTTGCTCTGATTGCTGCCCACGCACACCGGCACCAGCCGCCGAACCGGGGCGGTCAGCTGTCGGTGTCCGACGGCGTCCGGCGACGCCGGTTTCCACGAGCCCAGGCGGCTTCGTTGACACTGAGGTCGTCGACCTTCACGAACCAGGCGGTCCCGCTCCGGTCGACGACAGACCAGTGGTGGCTACCGCGCCCACCGGTAGGTACTCCGCGGACTCAATCCGCAGGCCCCAGCATTCCACGAGCGCAGCTACCAGCGCCCGCTTCGGCGCCTGACCCCGCTCGGGGCCGCGACGAGGTCGGCGAACTCCGCGTCGGACGCCTCGGCAAACTTCTCGTGCGTCCGTCGATAGGTCTCCGCCGACCGGGTGGCTGGCCATTGCGCGTCCATGAACTCGGCGGGCAGCCTCGGGTCGGCGCGCAGCAGCGCGAGCCAGTCCGCCACCAGCATCGTCCGCACGGTCAGCGCGCTGGGCGCCATCGCGGTCGCGGTCGGGTCGTCCCACACCTCGATGAACGCCAGGTGCTGCCGCCGGATCGCCTCGATGTCCCAGGCGGCGCGCACGCTCTCGCCGATCGGGAATCCGTCGAGTGCGCGGGCGTGGAAGGCGACCACGGCGTTGGGCGGGAGATCCTGCCGCAGCGGCTCCAACGAACCGGCGAGGTCGACCTCGCCCGGCGCCAGCCACAGCCCGTCCCGGATCGGCGCGAAGCCCTCCCAGGTGAGGGTCGAGCGCAGCCGGTGCCGCAACATCCGCTGCCCCTCGGGGATCGAGAAGGTGACCAGGGTCCACCCGCTGCCCTGCGGATCGAACGGCCGTGGCCCGCGTACCCGGTCCTTCGCCTCGCGCAGCACCGCAGCCCCGTGCTCGGTCAACGAGAACAGGGTCTCGCGGCCGCTGCGGGTGCGGGCGAGGATGCCGCTGCGCACGAGGCGGTCGAGGGTGGCTCGCGTCGCCGGCGCGGCCACTCCCGCACCCTCCAGCACGCTGATCAGGGCGCTCGCCCGGACCGGCCCGGTAACGTTATCGACAACATGCTCGCCGAAGAACGCGAGCAACAGTTGTTTCGGCTGACGACTACGCACAACCCTCGCCTTTCAGCGACGCCGGTATGGTGCACCCGATCATCGCGCGGATCTCGGGGCCACCGCCTGCCCGCGCTTGGCCCGCTGGATCTGGTCGTAGACGTGCGTCCGCAGTTCCGTGAAACGGGGCAGGGCGCGGGTCGTGATCTGGTCGCGCTCCGGCGGCAGGTCGATCGCGAGGTCCTCCTGGACCCGGGTCGGCGACGTGGACAATACGAGAACCCGCTGGCCGAGGTACACCGACTCGTCGATGTCGTGGGTGACGAAGAGGGCCGATATCCTGCGGCTGGTATGCAGCTCGCGGACCAGATCCTCCAGGTCCGCCCGGGTCTGCGCGTCCACCGCAGCGAACGGCTCGTCCATGATCAGGACCTCGGGTTGGTAGGCGATCGCCCGCGCGATCGCCACCCGCTGCTGCATCCCACCGGAGAGCTGCCACGGGTGGCTGCGCGCGGCGTGCGCCAGACCGACCGCCTCGATCGCGTCGGTGACCAGTTTGTCGCGCTCGGCCCGGGGAAGCTTCTTGTGCCGCAGCGGAAGTTCGACGTTGCCGCGCACGGTGAGCCACGGGTAGAGGCTGCGACCGTACTCCTGGAACACGACTGCCATGGCGGGACTCGGCCCGGTCACCGGCGAGCCGTCCATCTCGACCACGCCACTGGTCGGCCGCAGCAGGCCGGCGAGGCACTTCAGCAGGGTCGTCTTGCCGCACCCGGACGGCCCGACGATGCAGACGAGTTCACCCGCCTCCATGGTGAAGCTGAGGTCCCCGATCGCCTCGACGTTCCCCGTCGCGGACTCGTAGACCTTCCGCAGGTGTTCCACCCGCAGCAGGGTGCTCCGATCAGGCACGGTTGACCTCCCTGATTCCGTGGTACCAGCGCAGGACGCGCCGCTCGACGAGACCGAAGACGACGGCGAGAAAGACGCCGACGAGACCGAGCAGGAGGATGCCGCTCCACATCTCGGCGATGAGGTAGTTCCGCTGGAAGTAGGCGATCCGGTACCCGAGCCCGGAGGACGAGGCGAACATCTCGGAGATGACCATCAGGATCAGCGCGACCGAGAGGCCCTGCCGGACCCCGGCCATGATACGGGGACTTGCGGCGGGGAGCACGAGGAACCACAGCCGCTCGGACCAGGTGATCCGGAACGCATCCGCGGTCTCCTTCATGACACTGTCGGTCGCCCGAACCCCCTCGATCGTGTTCAGCAGGATCGGCCAGACCGCGCCGGAGACGATCACGACCACCTTCATGGTGTCCGTGATGCCGAGCAGGAGCATCATCACCGGGATCAGCACCGGCGGTGGGATGGCCCGGAAGAACTCCAGCAGCGGTTCGAGGAGTTCGCGCAACCAGTGGACCAGGCCGATGACGGTGCCGGCGGCGACGCCGAGCACGATCGACGCGGTGATGC
Organism: Micromonospora sp. KC213; assembly: GCF_004348325.1. Lineage (GTDB taxonomy): Bacteria > Actinomycetota > Actinomycetes > Mycobacteriales > Micromonosporaceae > Micromonospora. The sequence goes on from NZ_SMKF01000063.1 coordinate 27,473, forward strand.
CGATGCCGAGGCGGTACAGGCTGGGCAGCACGTCCTCGACGAACGCGGGACCGACCCAGGTGTCCACGAAGGCTTCGGCGATCGTCAGCGGGCCGGGGAAGAATTGGCTCGTCGCTCTCGTCGCCACCAGGCCCCAGACGACCAGGAGCAGCATCGGCAGCCCGAGCGCGTAGAGGAAGCCCGCCGCGAGGCGGGCTCCGACGCCGCGCCCGCGCGGTGTGGTACCGATCCGGCCGGAATACGCGGTCACCGCGCCTCCTCTCCGCGTACGGACTGGTGCCAGGAGAGCGCCCGCCGCTCGACGAACCGGAAGACGAGGTTCACCAGGAGCCCGAGCAGGCCGGTCACCACGACGAGGGCGTAGAGGCCCACGGCGTCGCCGCTGGACCGGGACAGCTCGATCATGCGGCCGAGACCGGGGTTGCCGATCACCATCTCCGCGGTGATGGCGAGGATGAGCGCGACCGCCGCGGCGAGCCGCAGACCGGTCATGAGGTAGGGCAGGGCGGTCGGCAGGACGAGGTGCGACAACTGTTCGCGCCGGGTCAGACCGAAGCTGCGGGCGGTGTCGCGAGCGACCGCGTCGACGTCGGCAACGCCGTAGATGACCTGCACGAACACCTGCCAGAACGACGCGTAGACGATGATGACGAGGGCGGCCTGGGGCTGGATGCCGAACATCAGCACGGCGAGCGGGATGAGGGCGACCGACGGGATGGGGCGCAGGAACTCGACCATCGTGTGGGTCGCGCGCCGCAGGACCGGCACCAGACCGACGATCGTGCCGAGCACGACGGCGGCGGACGTCGCCACTGCCAGGCCGATCGCCCAGGACGTCATGGTGGACCCGAGCCGCCGCCAGAACGCGAGGTCGACGAACTCCTCGGCGAGCCGCGCCAGCACGTCCGTCACGTACGGCAGGTACTGGGGGTTGATCAGACCCAGCGTCGGGACCAACTGCCAGGCGACGAGGAACCCGGCGAGCCCGACGACGCCCAGCGACGCCGTGCGTAACGTGCGCAGGCGCCGGGTGGAATGGACGCGCATGTCACTCCCATGGTCACGCGGGCGGCGACGCCCTCCCCGGCCGGGGGTCGGGAAGGGCGGCAAGGCGCCGGCTACTTCTGCTGGACGAGGCGGTCGAGATTCGGCTGCTGGTTGAGCACCTTGTACTTCTGCGCCAACTCGGCGAGCGTCTGCAGGCTCGTCCGGTCGACGTCCCAACCGAACGCCGGCAGCTTGACCGAGTCCGCCACCGCCGGCGGCATCTGGAGGTTGTCCTTGATGGCCTGTCGGACCGCCGTCTCGTTGGCCGGGTCCTGGGCCCACTCGAGGGTCTTCTTCATCGCCGCCGAGAAGTCCTCGACCAGCTTGGCGTCCTTCTCCGTGCGTTCCTTGGTGGTGATCGTGGTGAGGGTGGTCAGGCCGGGTACGACCGCCTGGTAGGGCGCGACGACGAAGGTGTCACCGCGGCTCCTCAGCTGGGTGACGAAGGGTTCCGGCACCCAGGCGGCGTCGATGTTGCCGGCCTCGAGCTGTGCGGGGGTGTCCGGGAAGGCGACCTCGACGAACTTGATCGTGGACGGGTCGCCGCCGTCCTTCTCGACCGCCGCCATGATCGTCACGTCGCCTGCCGCGCCCAGGCTGTTGACCGAGACCCGCTTGCCAGCGAGGTCGGCCGGTCGCTTGATGCCAGACTTCGCCGAGGCCACCACGGCGTTGATGTCGTCGCCTTGCGCGTACGAGGAGGCGTAGTTGCCGATGATGACGACGCCGAGGTTCTGCAGGTCGGCCCGGAACGGGCCGAACGGCTGGCCGATCGCGAAGTCGATGTCGCCGTTCATCAGTGCCGGGATGGCCTGCGCGCCGCCCTGGGCGGGCAGCACCTCGACCTTGAGCCCTCGCTCGGCGAAGATGCCCGCCTTGATGCCGCCCCACAACGCGGCGGTCTCGGTGATGGGCAGCGCCGCGACCCGGACCTGGCGCAGGTCGCCGCCGGCCTGGTCGGACGGGGCGGACGCATCGGAATCGGTACATCCGGTCAGGGCGATCGCGGTAGCGGCGATCAGCCCGAGAGCCATGACCTTCTTCATTGACGGGCCCTTCCTGGACGGGGTGATGGGTACGTCGAAAGCCGGCGGATGCCTGGGATCTACAGGTTCTCTGCTGTTGCGTGGGGGGCACGCCGCTGTGTTGGCCATGGTCAACCAACCGCACATCGAATGTCAACGATTTCTGACGCCCGTCATGAATTAGTTGAACAACGCTTCGCGGCGGCATCGTCGCGGATCGGCTCACACGTGATCGTCAACCGCAGCAGCGGCACCGCCCCGGCGGCCACCGCGGAGGCGCTGGTGCGAGCCGACAGCCACCGCTTGTCCATCGCGGCGGACGGCAAGACCACGTGGTCACCGTCCAGGTGTAGTGACCATGAGCGAGGTGTGAGGTGTGCCCGCCGGCCGAACCTGAGAACAGGGGTTCGCCACGTACGCGCGCTGCCTCTCACCAACGGGCGACGTCAACAAGCATGACTCTGGTTCGGACGACGTCCGCCAGCGTGTCGGCTCCGCCTGAAAACTGACCCCGTGGTTCCGGCTGAACTTTGACCCCCTCCGAAAGCATCGGGAGGTGCTGAGCGTGGAGGACTGGGCGGAGATCCGTCGGTTGCACCGGGCGGAGCGGATG